>DASSMI010000184.1:0-4360 GCA_035688935.1 Candidatus Limnocylindrales bacterium
CCTCTGGGACACGCTCGTCGCCGCCGGCGAGCCGCACGGCCTGACGCCGGCCGGCTACCGCGCGATCGATGCGCTGCGTCTCGAGAAGGGGTACCGCGTCTGGTCGAGCGACATCACCCCCGATGAGACTCCCTTCGAGGCGGGTCTCGGATTCGCGGTGGCGCTCGACAAGGGTGGGGACTTCATCGGCCGCGACGCGCTCGTGGCGGCCAAGGCCGCCGGGCCGCGCAAGCGCCTGCGCTGCCTCGTCCTCGACGATCCGCGCTCGATCTGCCTCGGCAACGAGCCGGTCCGGATCGGCGGCGAGATCGTCGGCCGGGTGACGTCCGGCGGCTTCGGCTACACCGTCGAGCGGTCGATCGCGTACGCCTACCTCCCGCCGGACGCGCCGATCGGGACCCGTGGCGAGATCGATGTGTTCGGCGAGTGGATCGGCTTCGAGGCCGTCCGGGAGCCCCTCTGGGATCCCTCGAACGAGCGGATCAGGGCGTGACGATCGAGCTGCGCGACCAGTCCGGACGGTACGGCGCCGAGTGGTCGGCCGGCCTGGCCGCCGCGCCCGACGACGAGCTCGACGCCTGGCTCGAGCTTGCCACGGCGGCTTGCGACGAGGCCGATGCGATCGCCCGGGGGGCGTTCCGGCGCGACCTCGACATCACGACGAAGCCTGATCGGACGTACGTCACCCAGGCCGACACGGCGATCGAGCGCGCGATCCGGGCCCGCATCCTCGCGGCCTACCCGGATCACGGGCTGGTCGGCGAGGAGTACGGCGTCGAGGCTGGTGCGGCGAGCACGCGCTGGTACATCGATCCCATCGACGGCACGCACAACTTCATCCGCGGCGTGCCGCTGTTCGGGACGCTCCTCGCCGTCGAGCGGGACGGCGAGCTCCAGGCCGCGGTGATCTCGGCGCCGGCCCTCCGCGGCCGGTGGTGGGCGCGGCGGGGCGGGGGAGCGTGGGCCCAGGCCGCCGACGAGGCCGAGCCGCGCCCGATCCGGGTCTCCCGTGTGGCGACGCTCGGCGACGCCCAGGTCCTGTATGGCTCCGGCCACGACCTCGAGGCCAGCGGGCTGGCGCCCGGCTTCCATGCGTTGCTCGGCGACGTCTGGCGTGAACGGGGCTTCGGCGACTTCTGGGGCTACGCGCTCCTCGCCGAGGGCGCCGCGGAGGCGATGGTCGAGGTCGAGCTCTCAGCGTGGGACGCCGCGGCGCCGACCGTCCTGATCGAAGAGGCGGGCGGGCGCGTCACCGATTTTTCGGGCCGGCGGGCGATCGACTCGGGGTCGTTCCTGGCCACGAACGGGCTGCTCCACGACGAAGTCCTCCGCCGACTCCGCGGCTCGCCTCGAGGCGCGGCCGGCTAGTCGCGCGTCTGGCGCGGGAACCGGGTCATCTGGGCGCGGACGCGATCGAGCTCCGCGGCGTCGAGCACGGTGGGCTCGCCGATCGCGGCCGCGCGCCAGGCGAGCATCGCCAGCTCCTCGATCCGCTCCGCGCGCGCGAACGCCGTCGCGAGATCCCCGCCGACCGCGATCGCGCCGTGGCTCGCGAGGAGCGCGGCGTGGTCGGCGCCGAGCGCTGAGACGGCGTTCCGGGCCAGCTCAGGCGTCCCGAAGGTCGCGTACTCGGCGATCGCGATCGCGTCCCCGCCGGGCTCGACGAGCGTGGCGAGGACGTAGTGGACGGCCGGGATCGGCCGGCGGACGACGCTGAACGCCGTCGCGAACGGCGAGTGGGTGTGGACGATCGCCGCGACGTCCGGCCGGGCCGCGTACACCGCGAGGTGGAGCGCCAGCTCGGACGTGGGCCGTCGGCTCCCGTCGAGGACCGCGCCGGTCGTGTCGACCACGACGAGATCGGCGTCGGTGAGCTCGTCGTAGTCGAGGTTCGCCGGCGTGACGACGATCCGACCGTCCGCCCGACGAATCGAGACGTTGCCGGACGTGCCGACCGCGAGGCCCCGCGCGCGGAGCAGCTGCGCGGTCCGGACGAGCTCGGTTCGCGGCTCGGTCGCGCTCACCGCGTCGCCACGCCGGCGAAGTCGAGCCGGACGAGCCAGCGCGTCCGGTTGTCGCTGTGGGCGTCGGTCGGCATCACGCGCCGGAAGCCTGCCTTCTCGAACATCGGGGTGACGCCCACGTAGCCGAAGCTCACGTCGACGCGGCTATCCTCGGGGTCGATCGGATAGGCCTCCACGCCGGGCGCGCCGGATCGGCGGGCGTAGTCGATGACGCCGTCGAGGAGCGCCGCGGCCACGCCGCGGCGTCGGAAGCCGACCCGGACCTTGAAGCACAGGATCGACCAGACCGGCGCATCGTCGATCGTCGGGATCGTCCGCGACCGCGCGAGGCGGGGCAGGAGCGGCCGGGGACCGAAGCCGCACCAGCCGGCGACCTCGCCGTCGACGTACGCGAGCATCCCGGGCGGGGGCTCCTCGGCGAGCTGCTCGCGGAGCGCCGCGCGCCGGATCCCGGGCGGCGCGCCGCGCCCGGAAGCCACCCGGCCGCGCGGGGCCTGGCACCAGCAGCCCACGTCGGTGTCGCCCATCACCGTGACGACGTCGTCCCATCGGTCGGGCGTCGCCGGCACGACGACGATCCCCGAGCCCGTGGTCACGGCAGCAGCCGGTCCCACAGGCCCAGGAGCTCGCCGCGCGTGTCGGCATCGAGGCGGTCGCCGAGGACGAGCGCCGCGACGGCCTCGTCGAGGGAGCGGAGGATCCGGAGGCGTTCCTCGGGATCCGCGACGGAGAGTCCGGTGGCGTACGTGCCGTATCCCGCGCGGTACCCGGCGTTCGCGTACGCCCGGATGACGTAGTCGCGGATCGTCCGCCGCGCGGCATCGACGGCGGCTTCGAGGCCGGTCTCGCGCGCCCGCAGCGCCGCACCCTCGACCGCCCGCCGGTGGCGCGGTTGACGGCGTCGGGCGACGTGGAGCGGGAGGTCGTCGACGTGGACGCGCTCGAGCGCGCGGGAGAACGCTTCCAGCCGCTGCCGGGCGTCGGCGGGCAGGCGATCGAGCGCGTCCGCCGCGTCCGCCGCCTCGGTCACGCGCCGGCGGCCGCGAGGCTCTCGTCGAGCGTCTTCAGCGCCAGCTGGACCTCGTCGGCCGTCGTCACCAGCGGTGGGATGATCCGGATGACGTTCACGTACGTGCCGGCGGTCAGGACGATCAGCTTGCGGGCGAGCGCCTCGGCCTGGACGCGTTTGGTCAGGTCCGGATCGGGCACGCGGCCGTCGCCCTCGCCCGGCTTGACGAACTCGAGGGCAAGCATGAGCCCGAGGCCCCGGACGTCGCCGATCGACGCGTACTTCGGCGCGAGCGCCCGCAATCCCGCCAGGAACTGGACACCACGGTCACGCGCGTTCGCGACGAGGCCCTCGTCCTCGATGACGTCGAGGGTCGCGTTCGCCGCGGCACACGCGACGACGTTGCCACCGTACGTCCCGCCGTGTGACCCGGGCGGCAGCGTCGCGAGCACGTCCGCCGCCGCGACGATGCCGCTGAGCGGCAGGCCCGACGCGATCCCCTTGGCCATGACGAGGATGTCCGGCTCGACGTCCCAGTGGCGGACCGCGAACAGCTCGCCGGTTCGCCCGAACCCGGTCTGCACCTCGTCCGCGATCAGGAGGATCCCGTGCCGGCGGGTGATCTCGCGCAGGCGCGGCAGGAAGCCGGGCGGCGGGACCAGGTAGCCACCCTCGCCGAGCACGGGCTCGACGATGATCGCGGCGACGTGCTCCGGATAGACGAACTGGTGGAACGTCAGGTCGAGCTGGGCCTCCCAGTCGCAGACGCACGCCTCGTCGGGCGCGTGGGCGCCGCCGGCCCAGCGGTAGCAGTACGGGTATGCCGTGTGGTAGACGCTGCCGGGCAGCGGCTCGAAGTGACCGCGATAGACGTCCTTCGCCGTCGTGAGCGCCATCGTCTGGCCGGTCCGGCCGTGGTAGCCGTAACGGAAGCCGATGATCACCGGCCGGCCCGTCGCGATCCGGGCCAGCTTCACGGACGCCTCGACGGCCTCCGCGCCGCTGTTCGAGAGGAAGGCGGCCCACGCCTTGCCGTCGCTCCGCGGCGGGAGGACGTGGCGGAGCCGCTCGTACAGGCGGAGGCCCGGTTCGTGGTACGTGATGTTCTGCTGGGCGTGGAGGATCTTCGCCGCCTGCGCCTGGACCGCGGCAACGACCCGCGGATGGGCGTGGCCGGTGTTCGTGACGCCGATCCCCGACGAGTAGTCGAGGTAGCGCTCGCCGTCGGTCGTGATCAGCCACGAGCCCTCGCCGCGATCGATCAGGAGGTTCGTGATCCGGCCCCAGACGGGCGGCACGACCGAGCGATCGGGCAGGGGAGCGGCCG
>DASSMI010000185.1:0-5589 GCA_035688935.1 Candidatus Limnocylindrales bacterium
AGGCCGTCCTCCTCGTAGACCCCGATGTTCGCGAGCGCCGCGGCGCACGAGACGGCGTGGGACGAGTACGTGAGCCCGCCGTAGTAGAAGTGGTCCTGGAAGTAGTCGGCGACCTTGTGGTTCATGGCGACGGCCCCGAGCGGCAGGTACGAGCTGGTCAGGCCCTTCGCCATCGTCATCAGGTCCGGGACGGTGCCCCAGTGCTCGATCGCGAACCACTTGCCGGTCCGCCCGAACCCGGCCATCACCTCGTCGGCGACCATCAGGATCCCGTGGCGGTCGCAGATCTCGCGGACACCCTGGACGTAGCCGTCGGGCGGGATGAGGATGCCGTTCGTCCCGACGATCGTCTCGAGGAAGATCGCCGCGATCGTGTGGCCGCCCTCGTAGCGGACGACGTCCTCGAGCCCCTGGAGCGCCTCGTCGGCCGAGCGCGATTCCGCCTCGCCCCAGCGATGCGTGTCGGGGTAGCGGACGACGCCGGCAAGGGCCGGCTCGTTCGCCCAACGCCGCGGGTCCCCGGTGAGCGTCATCGCCCCGAGCGTCGCGCCGTGGTAGGCGCGGTACCGGGCGAGGATCTTGTGGCGACCCGTGAACGCGCGCGCCAGCTTGATCGCGTTCTCGATCGCCTCGGCGCCGCCGAGCGTGAAGAAGACCTTGTCGAGATCGCCGGGCAGGATCTCGGCGAGCTTGGCCCCGAGCTTCGCCCGCGGCTCGGTCGCGAACGCCGGCTGGACGTACTGGAGCTTCGTCGCCTGCTCCGTGATCGCGTCGATGACGCGCCGATCGCCGTGCCCGATGTTCACCGACATCAGCTGGCTGTTGAAGTCGAGGATGCGCTTGCCCTCGGGTGTGTAGAGATAGACCCCCTCGGCCCGGTCGATCGCGATCGGATCGACCGCGCCCTGGGCGGACCACGAGAAGAACGTGTGCTCGCGGGACAGACGGACGATGTCCTCGCTCGACATCGTCGTGGCGGGTTCGACGGCCATGGACGGGCTCCCGGGTGGTGCGTACGAGTCGCCCGATTGTCGCAGATGGCGCGGCTGGGACGCCGACGACGCGGCGCGGATCAGGGCAGCCCGGACCCTCGATAGAACAGGAGCGAGAAATCCCAATCGGGCTCCCCGTCGGCCCGGTCGACGAGGAGTCCGCGCAGGCTGGCAGATGTCCAGACCACCGACACGTAGTCGGCGTACGTCAGGGATCCGCCGTTGACGTCGACCGGGGTGGTCCAGGCGCGGCCGTTGCTCGCCGACTCGGACCACAGGACATGGAAGGCGCCGCCGTACGGTTCGCCACAGCCGTACAGGAGGTCGATCTCTCGGAGATCCTCACAGACCACCGCGGCGACCCCGACGCGCGTCGCCGCGAGCAGGGTGATCGCCGGCCACGCGAAGTAGCCATACGGGTGCTGACCCGCGGCTGCGCTGGCCGTGATCGTGGCGGGCGCTCCCCAGGCGCCATCGGCGAACACGCGGGTGAAGAGCTGCGGCTGGCCGGGGGTGGCCGCCCAGCCACCGGTCCACGCGATCGCCATGCGGTCCGGCCTGGCGGCGATCGAGAACTGGGCCCGGCCGGGCACGGCGGAATAGGGCGTCTCCACCGGCGTGAACGTCGTCGCCAGGATCGTCGGGGCCTGCCAGGTCAGCCCGCCATCGGTGGACGCCCGACCGATCAGCCGCGTGCCGCCCGCCCGCAGCCAGGCCGCGAAGGTCCGGCTGCCCGACGCCGCGACCTGCGTCGTCGGCGCGCTGTACGTATCCGGCGACGTCGGCTTCGCGTCGAGGGCTCGGATCGTCCACGACCCGCCGCGATCGCGGCTCATCGCGATCCGCGACCAGCGCTCGCTTCCCGATCCGTCGGTCCAGGCGATCGTGATCGTCGACCCGGCGACGGCCACCGAAGGCTTGCCTGCGGTGCGCGGCGCCGGAAGGCGTCCCTCGGCACGCCAGGTGGTCCCGCCGTCGGTGCTGACGCGATAGCGGATCGCCGCCGCGGTCGCCGTGCCCTGTCGCCAGGCCGCGACGAGCAGCGACCCGGCCCCTGCGATCTTCGGGCACTCCTTCCACACCGACGGGTTGGCGGTGAGCGTCGCCGGGGCGGTCCACGTCGCGCCGTTGTCACGGCTCCGGCGGTAGTAGAGCCTGATTCCACCCCAGCTGTCGGCGTCCGCGATCTTGTACACCGCATGCAGCGCGACGCCGGACGTCGACGCTGTCGCCGCGAGCGCTCGATCGCAGGTCGTCCGATTGGCGGCCCCGACCTGGATGGGCGAGCTCCAGGACACGCCGCTCGCCGCCGACGCGGGGAGCACGTCGAGGATCAGGGCGATCCACACGGTGACGAAGGCAAGCGCGCGAGCGCGACGACGGCCCATGACTCCCACCCCAGCTCGGCGACGGTCACCGAAGTGTCGCACCGCGTGGCAAGGTTCATGACCGATGCTGACCCGGCCGGCTGGGACAATGGCGGGACTGCAGAAGCCGAATGGGAGCATGCCCAAGTGGACCGAGAGACCTTCCAGACCTGGCTTGACCGCTACGTCGCCGCGTGGCGCTCGAACAAGGCCGAGGACATCGGCGCCCTGTTCAGCGAGGACGTCGTCTACTCGTATCGACCGTACTCACCGGCCGTCCGTGGACGCGACGCGATCGTCGCGGACTGGCTCCGCGATCCGGACGAGCCGGGCAGCTGGGACGCCGAGTACCGCGCCGTCGCGGTCGACGGCGACGCGGGCGTGTCGGTCGGCGAGTCGCGCTACCCGGGCGAGGACCGGACGTTCAGCAACGTGTTCATCGTCAGGTTCAACGACAAAGGCGAGGCCCGCGAGTTCAGCGAGTGGTGGGTCGAGAAGCCCAGGCCGAAGGCCGAGGGCTGACTGACGCCCTCGGTCCGGCGCCGCGACTGCAGGCCGCCGTCGTGGTCCTCCCGGTGACCGCCGTCAGGTGCTCGGGACCGGACCCTGATCCGGCACCAGCACCCGCAAGGCCGCGGGTCGGGTGACGAACTCGATCGGCGTCGTGCCCAGATCGCGGGAATCCGCGCGTGCCGGGAGCGGGTGGGCGCTCTCGATCCGGACGAAGCGCGATCGATAGGTGTCGATCTCGGGCGCATACCGATATCGCCCGAACGCGATCGAGACGAGGTGTCGGAGCAGCCGGAACTTCGAGAACCGGCGGAAGACCCGGACGTCGAAGCAGCCGTCGTCGAGGCGCGCGTTCGGCGCGACGGTCATCCCGGCACCCACGTACGGACCGTTCGAGACGGTGACCATGAGGGCGCGCGTCCGGATGCGGCGGTCCTCGAGATCGATCGCCATGCGGGCCGGCCGGTAGCGGATCGCTGCCCAGACCGTCCGGGCGATGGACGACCAGTCGCCCTCGTCGATCCGGTGGGCCTCCCGGAACATCGCGGCATTCATCCCCACGGACCCGGACTCGAAGAACGGCCGGCCGCGGACCTCGCCGACGTCGATGACCGCCACCCGGCCGGTCGCGATGACCTCGGCCGCCGCGACCGGGTCGCGCGGCAACCCGACGCTCCGGGCAATGTTCATCACCGACCCGAGCGGCAGGATCCCGAGCACCGTCGAGCTGCCGAGGAGCTCCGTCGCGACCGTGGCGACCGTCCCGTCCCCGCCCGCCGCGACGACGAGGTCGTAGCCGCGGCTGGCGGCGTCACCGGCCTGGCTCCGCGCCTCGGCCGGCGACGGCGCCTCCACGAGCTCCTCGCCGAGCTTCGCGCGGTGCATCAGGTCGCGGATCCAGGCCTCGTCGGCATGCTGGAGCGGCAACCCGCCCTTCGACCCGGCCGCCGGGTTCCAGATCACCCGGATCCGGGCGGCCTCGGTCGCGATCACCCGAGCGCCGCCGGCTGCTCGGTCGCCTTCACCCGGCGATACGCCTCGATGACGACGATCACGTACGTCGTCCCGAGCAGGTACGAGGCCGTGACGTCCGTGGGCCAGTGGTGGCCCTGGTAGACGCGGCTCGGGCCGACGATCGCGACGACGCCGAGCAGGCCACCGGTCGTCGCGACCCGCAGGGCCGGGTCACGGACGAGCGTCCAGGCGAGCCAGGCGAGGAACCCGTACACGCCGACGAAGGTGATCACGTGGCCGCTCGGGAAGCTCGAGCCGCCCAACGGCGCGGCCACGACCCGGAGATCCGTTCCGGCGACCGGTCGCGGCCGCTTCATCAGCGCCTTGAGCGCGGTCGAGACGAGGGCCGTTCCCCACGCGGCGGTCTCGAACGCCGCCTCGGTCCGGAAGCGCAGCACGACGAGCGTGCCGATGACCGCGGGCGGGATCACCCGGCTCTGCGGCGGGAACCCGGGCCACGATCCGATCGCCATCACGCGATCGAGCCACGGCCGGCGGCGGCGCTGGAGACGGAGCATCAGGGCGAGATCGATCGCCTCGGATCGGTGGGTGCGAACCGCACCGAAGATCGCACCGAAGCCGACGAGACCGGCGAGCGCGACGACCCGGGCGCGACGTCCACGAGCGAGCGCCACGCCGCGCGGAACGGCGCCAGCGTGGGCAGCGCGGGCGGCGGTGTCCGCGACGGCACCGGCCGTCTCGAGCGCCGCCCCCGCTGCCGCGGTCGCGGAGCCGGGACCAGCGCTCGTCGACTTCACGACGTCCTTGGGGATCGCGGCCATGCGGCGAGTCTCCGGATCGCCCGTGGCGCGCGGTCCGTCAGGCGGCGACGAGCGGGTCGCAGGTCCGTTGCAACGTTGTACCCTCGCGTTCTTCCGACGACCGCCCATCCGCAGACAGACGAGGGTCGACATGCCGCGCATCGTTCGAGGGGCGCTCCTCCAGGCCACCTGGACCGGCGACAAGGAATCGATGATCCAGAAGCACGAGGCCGCGGCCCACGAGGCGTCGAAGCAGGGCGCCCAGGTGATGCTCTTCCAGGAGCTCTTCTACGGCCCGTACTTCTGCCAGGTCCAGGATCCGCAGTACTACAGCTACACCGAGCTGATCCCGGACGGGCCCACGACCCAGCGGATGCAGGACCTCGCGAAGCAGACCGGGATGGTCCTCGTCGTGCCGATGTACGAGGAGGACGAGCGGGCGTCGGGGATCTACTACAACACCGCGGCGGTGATCGACGCCGACGGCAGCTATCTGGGCAAGTACCGCAAGACCCACATCCCGCACGTCAAGGGGTTCTGGGAGAAGTTCTACTTCCGGCCCGGGAACCTGGGCTACCCGGTCTTCGAGACGGCGGTCGGCAAGGTCGGCGTCTACATCTGCTACGACCGCCACTTCCCCGAGGGCGCCCGAGCCCTGGGCCTGAACGGCGCCGAGATGGTCTTCATCCCGAGCGCGACGTCGCGCGGTCTCAGCGAGTACCTCTGGCGCATCGAGCAGGTCAGCCACGCGGTGGCGAACGGCTACTTCGTCGGGACGATCAACCGCGTCGGGATCGAGCAGGAGATCGGCGACGATGACTTCTACGGCCAGAGCTACTTCTGCGACCCGCGCGGTCAGTTCATCGGCGAGCTCGGCTCCGCCCACGACGAGGAGCTGATCGTCCGCGACATGGACCTCGACAAGATCACCGAGGTCCGCCAGAC
>DASSMI010000186.1:0-8378 GCA_035688935.1 Candidatus Limnocylindrales bacterium
CCTCGCGCAGCCGCCGCGAGCCTGACTCTCCGGTTCGGTTTCGTCCGCTCGGCGCTCGGTCGCCCGCCGAGGACCGATCTCCCGGATCGTTCACCCCACCCGAAATCGTTTTGCGGCGGGCGCGCTCCGCGCCGGCCCGCCGACGCTCGCGGACGGCAAAACGATTCACGGAGGGCGGAATGATCGGGATTTCGGGATCGAGGAGCCGCCCTCCGGAGGCCTACCGAATCGGTACGCCCCCTGACGCGGTGATGATCAGCGTCACGATCCAGATGTGCGCGAGGGCGCCCCACACGATCGACTGCGTCCGCCACGCGACCCAGCCGTACACGGCGCCGCCGGCGAAGGTCGACAGCAGCTCGCTCTCGGGCTTCGTCAGGTGGGTCAAGGTGAACGGGAAGAGGGCGACGACGAGCGCGATCGGCCCGAGGGCGCGCGCGAGCGCGAGCATCAGGAAGCCGCGGTAGACGAATTCGGTCGAGACGAGATCGAGCGTGTTCGTGAGCAGGAGCCCGGGCAGCGGCTCGTACGACGGAGCGTAGTAGGCCCGGAAGTCCGGCACCGTCGACAGTGCGAGCACGACCGGCGTCATCACCGCCGCGCCGGCGATCGCGAAGGCGAGACCCCAGCGCCAGTCGCCGAGCCGCAGCCCATAGCGCGCCGGCCGATCGCGGAATCCGACGACGACGATCAGCAACGGGACGATGAAGAACAGGATCAGCCGGCTGAAGGACTGGAGCCGCTGCTCGCCGGGGTTCCGGTCGTAGCGCAGGAGCTCGTCGGGGATGAGCGTCCGCTGGAAGTCGAAGATCACGAGGAGGATCACGGCGACGACGACGACCGTCGCCCGGAACGGCAGCTCGAGCCCGGCGAAGCGGATCGTTCGGCGATCCCACTCGTCCGGCGGGTAGCTCGGCATCGCGAACAGCCGGTCGAGGAACGAGCGGACGGCGGTCACCGGGTGTCAGGCGCCCGCGAGCGCCCCGAGGTGCTCGGTGAGCCGCAGGTTCTCGCGGTAGTCGATCGGGACCTCGACGAGGGCCGGCCCGTCCACGTCCAGCGCCTGGCGCAGGCAGGGCAGGAGCTCCCCGGCCGAGGCCGGCCGGAACCCGGCGATCCCGAACGACTCGGCGTATGCGACGAAGTCCGGGTTCCCGAACTCGACGCCGAACGGCCGCCCGAACTCGTTCCGCTGCTTCCAGTCGATCAGGCCGTAGCCGTCGTCGCGCCACACGACGACCGTCACGTTCGCGCCGATCCGCTTCGCCGTCTCGAGCTCCTGGCTGTTCATCAGGAACCCGCCGTCGCCGCACAGCGCCACGACCTTCCGCTCGGGGTGGACGAGCTTCGCCGCGATCGCGCCGGGGACCGAGATCCCCATCGCGGCGAACCCGTTCGAGATGATCACGGTGTTCGGCTCGTACGCCTGGTAGAGCCGGGCGACCCAGACCTTGTGGGCGCCGACGTCGGACACGACGATGTCCTCGGGACCGAGCGCCTCGCGAAGGTCGAAGATCGCGCGCTGCGGCGTGATCCGGGGCGCATCACCGGGCAAGCCGGCGCCGACGCTCCCCGACAGCTCCTCGAGGAGCGCCATCCGGAGATCGGCGTGGACCAGCGTGTCGCGCGCCTCGTGGCGCTCCCCGGCGTCGCGGCCACTGATCCCACGCGGCTGGACCGCGGCGAGGAGCCGGCGGAGCGTCCCGTCGATGTCGCCGACGAGCTCGACCTCGGGCCGGTACTGCGCGTCCACCTCGGACGGCTGGGTGTCGATGTGGACGATCCGCTTCCGGCCGTCGGGGTTCCAGCGGGCCGGCGCGTACTCGACGAGGTCGTAGCCGACGCAGACGACGAGATCGGCCCGGTCGAACCCGGACAGGACGTGGTCGCGCGCCTGGAGCCCGACGGCCATGAGCGAGAGGTGTGATCGATCATCGATCGCGCCTTTGCCCATGAAGGTCACCGCCACCGGGACATGGAGCCCCCGGGCGAAGGCCCGCAGCGCATCCGAGGCGCGTCGCCGGAGGACGCCGTTCCCCGCCAGAACGAGGGGTCGCTCGGACGTCGCGATGAGCTCCGCCGCGTGGGCGATCGCCTCGTCGGTGGGCTCGGGGAAGTAGGTCCGGCCCGGCTTCAGGGGACCGGCGGCGGCCTCGACCGGCGCCGCCGCAAGGTTCTCCGGCAGCTCGATGTGGGTGGGGCCCGGCTTCTCGAGGACGGCCACCCGGAACGCCTTGCGGACGATCTCGGGGATCGCCTCGACCCGCTCGACCCGCGTGTTCCACTTCGTCACCGGCTCGACCATCCGGACGATGTCGACGACCTGGTGGGCCTCCTTGTGGAGCTTGTCCGATCCGGCCTGCCCGGTGATCGCGACCATCGGCGCGCGGTCGAGGTAGGCATCCGCGACGCCGGTGATGAGGTTCGTCGCGCCCGGGCCGAGGGTCGCCATCGCGACCGCCGCGCGGCCGGTCAGACGGCCGTAGACGTCGGCCATGAACGCCGCGCCCTGCTCGTGGCGCGTCGTGACATGACGGGGCGCTCCGTCCGCCCCCCGCGCCGCGACCGCGCCAAGGGCGTCGAGCACGTCCATCGTCTCCTCGCCGGGAACGGAGAAGACGTACTCGCAGCCCTCGGCGGCGAGGCACTCGACGAGGAGCTGGGCGGCGGTCCGTTCGGCGGAGGTCAGCGCCGAGGCGGTGTTCACCGCCGGAGGGTATCAGCCGGGAAGCCGAGGCCGGCTCCGATCAGTCCGGGGTCCGCAACCCTGAGGGACCGACGCCCGCCA
The DNA here is from genome assembly GCA_035688935.1 of Candidatus Limnocylindrales bacterium. Lineage (GTDB taxonomy): Bacteria > Chloroflexota > Limnocylindria > Limnocylindrales > CSP1-4 > CF-46. The sequence continues at coordinate 2,789 of DASSMI010000186.1, forward strand.
GGGCGATCTCGTGGACCTCCATCCGGAAGCGCTCGTACCGATCGGAGATCGCCGGCCAGATCGGCGCATCGAGCCGGATCCCCTCGGGCACGCTCGTCCAGGTCGACGCGAACGCGATCTCGACCGACCCTTCGAGCACCCGCCGGCCGACGTACGCCTCGACCGCCTCGTCGGGCAGGTCGGGCAGCCTGAGGCGGAGCTCCTGCTGGATGTCCGCATCGAGGCCGCGCGCAACGGTCCCGGCGGTGAGCCGCAGGAAGGCCGGCTCGACGTCCACGATCCTCGTCCGGCCGGCGCCCAGCTCGTAGTAGTCCACGCGATCCAGGGCGGCGCCGTGGTCCCTCCCGTCGAGGGTCCGGGGCCGGGTCAGGTCGCCGCCATACGCCGCCAGGGCGAGCTCGACGGAGTCCCAGATCGTCATCGCCGCGAGATGATGGCCGCCGTCATCGTCGGGGCGCGTCGCGACGACGAACCGGTTGAGACCGGGCGTCCGCGCCGCGACCGGGCTGTAGGCAGCACGGAACGACTCGGTGACGGCGTGGAGCTGACCTGGACGGATGCGTCCGCTGACGACGCGGAGGATCAAGCGTCCCTCACCCCTGCGGACCGACGTCCCCAGCGCCGCGCCCGGTCGATGCCACTGGCCCGCCCGGAGGGATTCGAACCCCCGACCTACTGATCCGAAGTCAGTCGCTCTGATCCACTGAGCTACGGGCGGACGGGCCGGATGATACCGCGCCGCTGCGACCCTCCCTTCAGCACGTGCGAGTGGGCTGTTCGGCTCTGGTCCGCTCGGTCGGCGTCCGCGATGGTGATCTCGGTTGGTCAGCGGGGATACCGGATGACGCGCACGCTCGCTTCGGCGATCACGAAGGCGGCCAGCACGCAGACCTGGCTCACGATCCGCCTGCTGGTCGATCGCGCGCGGGTCGAGGACGCCTACCGGGCGTACGCGTACTACCGCTGGGTCGATGACGTCCTCGACGCGGTGACGACGACCGGCTGGGCGCACGCCGAAGACGAGCGGCGCGTCCGGGCCCGGTTCCTCGACCGCCAGAAGGCGCTCCTGGCCGCTTCCCTGGACGGGGTCCTCCCGGCGGACGTCGATCCGCACGAGCGTCTGCTCGTCGACCTCGTCCGGCGCCGCGACGCCGCGGACGGCGGCCTCGAGTCCTACCTGCGCACGATGATGCGGGTGATGGAGTTCGACGTCGGGCGGCGGGGCCGGCTCGTGTCCCGGCAGGAGCTCGACGAGTACACGCGCTGGCTCGCGATCGCGGTGACCGATGCGATGCACCACTTCGTCGGCCACGACGATCCGACTCCGGCCGACGACCGGCGGTACCTCGCGGTCACCGGCGCGCACATCGTCCACATGCTGCGCGACACGTTCGCCGACCTGGAGGCCGGCTACTTCAACGTCCCGCGGGAGGTCCTCGAGGCCGCGTCGATCGGGCCCAGGGACGTCCAGTGCGATGCGTACCGCGCGTGGGTCCGGGACCGGGCGCAACAGGCGCGCGTCGCGCTCGACGGCGGCAGGGCGTTCTACGCGCGGATCCCCAGCGCACGCCATCGCCTCGCCGGGCTCGCCTACATCGCCAGGTTCGAGCGGGTCCTCGACCGGATCGAGCGGGACGAGTTCCGGATCCGACGCGAATACTCCGAACGGAGACGCCTCTCGGCGGCCGTCTCGATGGCCGGCTCGGTCGCCCTGGCGCTGCTCCCGCGGCCGCATCCGCGCGACGCCGCGCGGCCGCTGGAGCCGGCCCGGCACCGACCGTCGTGAACGGTCGCTCCGCGGTCGTCGTGGGGGCCGGGGTGGGCGGGATCACCGCGGCGACGTACCTGGCCAAGGCGGGCATCCACGTGACGGTCGTCGAGAAGGACGCGGCGCCAGGCGGCCGATGCGGCCGGCTCGTCCACGACGGCCACCGGTTCGACACCGGGCCCACGCTGTTCGTCATGCCGCGCCTGTACGAATCCGAGTTCGCGGCGCTCGGGGCGTCCGTCAGCGAGTGCCTCGACCTCCGCCGCGTGGACCCGACGTATCGGCTCGTCTTCGACGACGGCGAGCAGCTCTCGCTGACGTCCGACATGGCGGTGATGCGGAGGCAGCTCGAGGCGATCGAGCCTGGCAGCTTCCGCGGGCTCGAGCGCTACCTCGAGGCGGGGGCCCGGCACTACCCGGTGATCGCCGAGAAGATGGTCCGCCGGGCGTTCCACCATCCGTGGGACTACCTTCGGATCGGCGCGCTCCGCCTGCTCCTCCGCGGCAACCCGCTCGCGAGCCACTACCGGACGATGGCGTCGTACTTCGACTCGCCACGGCTGAAGAGCGCGTTCACGTTCCAGGACCTCTACGTCGGGCTGAGTCCGTTCCAGGCGCCGGCGATCCTGTCGCTGCTGTCCTACACGGAGCTGGCTGACGGGGTGTGGTACCCGGCCGGCGGGATGTACTCGATCGTGGAGGCGCTGGTCGGCCTGGCACGAGCGGCCGGCGTCGAGCTCCGCTTCGGCGTGCCGGTCACGAGGATCGACACGCGGGGGGACCGGGCGAGCGGCGTCACGTTCGCCGACGGCGCGTCGATCGAGGCGGACGTCGTCCTCGCGAACGCCGACCTCCCCTACGTCTACGACCAGCTCCTCCCCGCCGACGGCACCGCCGACGCCCTGTCCCGCAAGCAGTTCTCGAGCTCCGCGATCAGCTTCTTCTGGACCCTCGACCGGCCGGCCGGTTCGCTCGCCCCGCACACGCTGTTCCTTGCCGACGCGTACCGCGAGAACTTCGACGCGATCGTGCGCGACCTCGATCTCGCCGCGGACCCGAGCGTCTACGTCCACGCCCCCGCGCGCCTCGATCCGTCGGTCGCGCCGCCCGGCGGCGACGCGGTCACCGCGATCGTTCCGGTGGGCCATCTCCGCACGGACGACACCCGCGACTGGGACGCCCTCCGCGATCGCGCCCGCGAGCACGTGTTCCGGCGGCTGCGATCGATCGGTCAGGACATCCGAGCAGGCGTGACGTTCGAAGCGTCCATGACGCCAGCCACGTGGGCGCAGCGACTGAACCTCGCGAAGGGCGCGACGCACGGCCTGGCGCACACGATCACGCAGATGGGCTGGCTCCGGCCATCGAACCGGCATCGACGCTATCGGAACCTGTACTTCGCCGGGGCGAGCACGCACCCCGGGACGGGCGTCCCCACGGCGATGGCCTCCGGGCGGCTCGCGGCGACCCGGATCATCGCGGACCTCCGATGACGACCAGGGTCGTCCTCGCCTCGCCACGTGGCTTCTGCGCCGGGGTCGTGCGCGCCGTCGACACGGTGACCTGCGCGCTCGAGCGGTTCCGGCCGCCCGTCTACGTCCGGCGGGCGATCGTCCACAACGCCCGCGTCGTCGAGCGACTCGCCGCGGCCGGTGCGGTGTTCGTCGACGAGCTCTGCGAGGTGCCCGTCGGCGGCGTCGTGATCCTCGGAGCCCACGGCGTCGCCCGGTCGGTCCGCGACGAGGCCCGGGCTCGTGGCCTCCGCGTCATCGATGCGACCTGTCCGCTCGTCGCGAAGGTCCACCGCGAGGTCCGCCGCTACCGCGCGTTCGGGTACGACGTCGTCCTGATCGGCCGGGCCGGTCACGACGAGGTCGTCGGGACGCTCGGGCAGGCTCCGGGCGTGCAGCTGGTCGAGACGATCGACGAGGTCCCCCTCGTCCGAGTCGTGCGTCGCGATCGCGTCGCGTGCGTCACCCAGACGACCCTGCGACCCGAGGAGGTCGCCCCGATCGTGGAGGCATTGCGGCGGCGGTTCCCGGCGCTGGTCCAGCCGGCCTGCGCCGACATCTGCTACGCGACGCGGAACCGCCAGCTCGCGGTCGACCGGCTCACGACCGCTGTCGACGCGGTGGTCGTGGTGGGTGATCGCCACAGCTCGAACACCCAGCGACTTCGCGAGGCCGCGGAGGCCGGAGGCACGCCCGCGTACCTGGTCGGATCCGCCGCCGAGGTCGATGACACCTTGCTGGCGAGCCACGCCGCCGTCGGCTTGACCGCCGGCGCGTCGACGCCGAAGGACGTCGTGGCCGAGGTCGTCGAACGATTCATCAGCCGGGGCGCCGACGTCACCGAGATCGTCGTGGCGCACGAGGAGCTCGCGTTCGCCCTGCCGCCGGAGCTCGGCGTGCTGCCGGCCGGCGGTGCCTGATCGCACCACATCCAACTCGACCCCACTGCACGCTCCCCACCGAATGTCGCATGATCCGCGAACGGAAGCGAGGTGGCGGGACGGGGGATTCCGCGGCACGGGTCCCTTGGAGCGGTCGCCCGATTCGTGTCGTCCTGCCAGTGGCGAGACCGACCTCGTCCCGGAGGAGAGCGCGCGTATGCTCCGTCGCATCGCTGCCGCCGCGGGCGGCACGGCTCTGATCGCCTTGCTCAGCGCGAACATCGCCTTCGCCGGCGAGGTCACGGGCAACGGCAAGAGCCTCCACGTCGAGGACAGCAAGTGGGGAACCGGGCTGCACGCCCGCTCCTTCTGCGCGTTCTCGGGCCAGGAGGATCTCCAGTTCGAGACGGGCGGCTCGAAGGGCGATCCCGGTCATGCGCAGTCGTGGGGCCAGATCCCCAAGGCCGTTCGTGACGCGATCGCACCGCTCGGGTTCCATCCCGGTCGAGCCTGCAACCCCAACTACGGACCGCCTGCGGAGCCGTAGATCGACATTCGACGGAGGCCCGTCCCGCAAGGGGCGGGCCTCTCGATTCGAGGCATCCGGTTGCGAGGCGGCCCGGCCGGTGCTACACATGCGCGGTGCCCCACCGTCGCCACCGGCGGCCGGACCATGCACGACCCGTCTCCCCCGCCCGGTCCGGCTCGCCCTTCCTGACCCCGCTCGCCCTCGGGCCCGTCTCGAGCCGTCGTCGGCGGCGCTTCCTGCCGGCCCGTCGCTGGCTCGCGGCCGCGCTCGCCGGTGCGACCCTGGCACTGTCGTTGCCGATCGCGATCGGCACGATCGAGGGCGGCTCGACCGCGCTCGATCCCCTCGCCGGCCGCGTCGCGGGCGCCGTCTCGGAGCCCGAGTCCGTCGATCCGCCGACGCCCGAGCTGGCCCCGGCGCCATCGGCCGGCTTCGCGTACGCCCGGGCGACCGATCGCGACGGGCCACGAACGGTGAGCGATCGACTGCCGCCACCGATCGCGTCGCTGACCGGCTACCGCTGGCCGCTCACCGAGGGCCGGATCTCCCTGCCGTTCAAGTTCATCCCGGGCGGCCAGTGGACGCTGGGCGGGAAGCGCCTCCACGACGGCGTCGACATGGCGTCGTTCTGCGGTGCCCGGATCGGGGCCGCCCACGAGGGCGTCGTCCTCGCCGCCGGACGGCACTTCGACGATCAGCTCGGCTGGATCGGCAACCTGAAGCCGTACTACCGGCTGCTCGACAGCCGCCACGCCTGGGGCGCGCTGCCGATCGTGGTCGTGATCGACGACGGCAACGGCTACCGATCGGTGTACGCGCACTTCCGCGAGATCCGGGTCAAGGTCGGGCAGCGCGTCCGCGCGGGACAGCTCCTCGGGTTCGAGGGCGCCACCGGGCACGC
>DASSMI010000187.1:0-2432 GCA_035688935.1 Candidatus Limnocylindrales bacterium
CGTGGGGCCACGCTGGGCGTGGTCTTCGCCCTGATGATCGCGGCCTGTTCGCCGGCCGCATCGACCGCGCCATCGTCGACCGCCCCGAGCACCGCCCCGTCCACGGGCGGCGCGAGCCCATCGAGCGAGGCCTCGAGCGCCGCGAGCCCGTCGTCCGCCGCCGCCGCGGCGACGGTCCGGCTGCAGCTCCAGTGGGCCCCGCAGGCCCAGTTCGCGGGCTACTTCGCCGCGGACAAGCAGGGCTACTTCAAGGCCGAGAACCTGACCGTCCAGGTCGTCCCCGGCGGCCCGGACGTCGTTCCGCAGGCCGAGGGCTCGAAGCCGGACGGCCCCGAGTTCACGATCAGCTGGGTCCCGAAGGTCCTCGAGGCGCGCGAGGCCGCGACGCCGTCCGACCTGATCGACATCGCCCAGATCTTCCAGCGCTCCGGCACGCTGTCGGTGACGTGGAAGGACACCGGTCTCGACGACCCCTGCAAGCTCGCGGGCAAGAAGGTCGGCACCTGGGGCTTCGGCAACGAGTTCGAGGTCACGGCGGGCCTGCTCACGTGTGGCCTGACCCCGGGGCTCGAGAACGGCGGCGACGCCACGAAGCAGTACCAGCAGGTCACCCAGGCCTTCGACATGAAGGCGTTTCTCGCCCGCGAGATCGACGCCGCCGAGGCGATGATCTACAACGAGTACGCCCAGGTCCTCGAGTCGACCGACCCGAACACGGGCGAGCTCTACAAGCCGGATCAGCTGAACATCATCAACTGGAACGACTACCGGGTCGCGATGCTCCAGGACGCGATCTTCGTCCGGAAGTCGTGGCTGGAGAAGGACCAGAACCGTGACGTGGCGGTCCGCTTCGTCCGGGCCTCGCTCAAGGGCTGGATCTACTGCCGCGATCACCCGGACGACTGCGTCCAGTACACCACCGAGGCCGGCAGCCAGCTCGGCGCCGGGCACCAGAAGTGGATGATGAACGAGGTCAACGCCCTCGTCTGGCCGTCGCCGCTGGGCGTCGGGATGATCGACCCCGTGTTCTGGCAGCAGACCGTGAAGATCGCCAAGAACGCCGGGATCATCAAGACCGATCCGTCGGTCGATGCCTACACGTCGGACATCGTCAAGGAGGCCTCGGCCGGTCTGACCGACGACCTCAAGGGGACGAGCTTCCAGAAGGGCACGGTCGAGGTGACGCCCGGCGGCAACTGAGCCCCCGGGCCGGCATCCGCCGCCCATCGCCACGCGATCACGATCGGCCGGCCTCCTTCGGGAGCCGGCCGATCTCGTTGTCCGGCGCGCCGGTTCGTCCGGCCGCCCCGTCAGGGCGCCTAAGGCGCCGTGATCGAGACGGCCTGGCCGACCTTCGTGAATGCGACGGTCAGCTCGATGATGATCTCCTGGAGCTGGCCCGAGATCCGGCCGATCGCATTGATGTCGTCCGTGCCCCGGATCGGCCGGCCATCGGCGTCGATCAGGATGGTCATCGTTCCCTTGCGGACCGTCTCGTCCGAGAGGTTGATGTACGGGATGATCGACGGGTGCACGATCGCGCCCGCGAACGTGACCCGGAAGAGCGTCTTGCCGCCGCTCTTCACCGTCTCGACGTACGTCACGTCCGAGGTCGAATGGATCGCCGCGAACGCGGCCATCGTCTTCGAGGGCGTCATCGGCAGGCGGTTCCACTGGAGGAACGTCGCGAACCGGAGCCAGCCCTTGCCGCCGACGTAGCGATGCTCGACCACGGTGCTCGCCGTGGGATCGGTGAACGTCGCGCGGACCCGGACGTCGTCGCCGTGGACCTGGAGCAGCCCCTTCGAGATCTCGAGGATCGACGCCGAGTGGCGGTCGTCTCCGGAGAATGTCGCCTGGTAGCTGAACCCGGCCTTCGTGACGAGCGCGACGAACTTCGCGATCGCCGCCTTCTGCGGAGCGGGCGTCGGCGCGGGGGTCGCCGACACGGCCACGGTCGCAGCCGATGCGCTCGGTGATGCGCCGCTCGGCGACGGGGTTGCGGTGTTCGAGCAGGCCGTGGCAACGAGCCCGATGAGGAGCGCGAGCGAGGTCGCGCGACCGGGCTGACGAGGGCGGTCGGAGGCGGCGGGGTGGTGACGGGCCACGTCGGGAATCCCCCAGCTCGGCCACCGTCGTCGGGCGGCTCGGACTCCAGTATCCGCGATCCGGGCTCGTCGCCGAAGGGATCGAAGGTACGGGTCGTCCTCGGTCGACAGGGCGTCTAGACTGGACGCCGTCGCCGGCCCGATCGTCGGCGGCCTTGCGGCCCGATGTCCGAGGATCCGCTCACCGGCTCCTCCCGCATCGCCAACGGCCCACACCCCGGTCGCCCGTCCCATCGGCGCGGGCACCGCGCAGGAGGTGCCCATGATCGCCGCCCCGCGCCGCCCGATCCTGCCGCGCCGCGTGATCGTGGTCCTCGGTCTCGC
>DASSMI010000188.1:0-2267 GCA_035688935.1 Candidatus Limnocylindrales bacterium
TCCGATCCTGGCCACGCGCGGCCTGCCCCCGGTCGACATCCTGAAGGTCGCCCATCACGGCAGCGGAACGGCCACGACGCCGGCGTTCGTGGACGAGGTCCGGCCAGCCGTCGCGATCGTCTCCGCCGGCGCCGGCAATCCGTATGGGCATCCCGCGCGCTCCACGATCGACCGCCTGCGCGCCTCGGGCGCGCGGGTCCTCCGGACCGACCTCGACGGATCCGTCGGGATCACGATCGAGCCCGACGGCGTGATCGCCGTCGGGACGACCGGCGCACACGCGGCGTCCGTCTCCGTCGGGCCAGCGACTGCCACGATCGCGCCACCGCTCCTCGCCCGCGGATCGGCCGCGTTCGCCTGCGGGATACCATCCGGCGGATGAGCGCTGCACGCGTCGCATACTTCTTCGGCGACGACGACCTCACGATCGACCGGGCCGTCCGGGCGTTCGGCGCAGAGGTCGCGGCCGGAGGCGAGCCGCTCGAGCGCTGGGACCTGCGTGGCTCGCGGAACGCGGCCGCGGCACAGATTGCCGAAGTCCACGGGCGGGTCGCGACGGTGACGATGTTCGGGGGCGGCACGCTGGCGGTCGTCGCCAACCCGGGCGCCCTGGCCGTCCGGAACGAGGACCGCGACGCGCTGATCGGGCTCGTGCCGCTCGTTGCCGAGGGCAACGCGCTCGCGTTCGTCGAGCAGACCGCGAGCGGCGCCCGGGCTCCGGGCCAGACGAAGATCGCCGAGGCGGTGCGCGCCGCCGGCGGCAAGGTCAAGTCGATCGAGTCACCGAAGGAAGGGGCGCTCGCGGCGTGGATCGAGGGCGAGGCGCGCGATCGCGGGCTGCGCCTCGGCGTCGGCGCCGCGAAGGAGCTCGCCGGCCGGATCGGCGGCTTCGTCCGGGAAGGGGACGCCGAGCGTCGCGACCAGACGCGTCGTGCCTCGATGGAGCTCGACAAGCTCGCGCTCTACCGGCCCGACACGACCGTCGCGGTCGAGGACGTCCGCGAGCTCGTCGCCGAGGCGATCCCCGGAAGCGCCTGGGCGCTCGCCGACGCGGTGGCGGAACGCCAGGCGCCGGCGGCGCTGCGACTGCTCGAGACGTTGTCGGAGACGATGCCCGAGCCGGTGATCGTCGTGGTGCTCCACCGGCGGATCCGCGAGCTGCTCGAGCTGTCGGATCGCCTACCGACCGCGAAGAGCCTCGCGGCCGCCGCCCTGGCGATGGGGATCAAGAGCGAGTACCGGGCGAGCCGGCTCGCGGCGCAGGCCCGCCGCTGGCGGACCGAGGAGCTGACGGCCGCGATCGATGGGCTGGTAGAGCTCGACGCCGTCGTCAAGGGAGCGCCGGGCCGAGGCGGCGGCGACGCGCATCACCGGATGGCGTTCACGCTCTGGATCACCGATCACGTGGCGCCGAACGGACTCGGCGCCGCGGCGACAGCTCCGTAGCCCGTCTGCGATCGTCCTTCGGGCGCGACGCCTAGTCGGCGGAGGACCAGGCCTGCTCCTGGACGACCAGATCCGACTCGATCGCGAAGACGCATCGGCCGTCGCGGAGGTCCAGCAGCTCGATCAGCTCCGGATCGATGTAGAGCTGATGGCAGTCCTCGCACAGCCCGCCGGGGATCCCGAAGCACAGCCGCTCCGACCGATCGGACATCCGGAACGTCGTGTCGAACCGGGTCGTGATCAGGCGGCGGCTGCAGCCGGGACAGCGCTCGCGAAGGCGGGACATGAGCGGTGACGCAGGGCCTCGGTGGGGGGCCGCCGAGCTGGCGACCACGAGGTGGATGCTGCGTTCCCGCACCGCGGCCAAACATGACCTGACAGTACGGCCGTCCGCGCGGTACTTCCGCTGTGGGCGCCGAGCTACTGGACGCGAAGAACGGTCTTCGCTTCGCTCCAGTGCTTCTCGAGCGAGTAGTACTCGCGCTCCGGCGGCGTGAAGACGTGAACGACCACCGCCCCGAAGTCGATCAGGACCCAGTGCGACGCCGGCGTGCCTTCGCGTCCGATCGGCCGGATCTTCTCGGGCCGAAGCCCCTCGATCACCCCGTCCGCGATCGCCTGGAGCTGTCGCTCGGAGCCGCCCGAGCAGATGACGAAGGCGTCGGCGAGCGTCGTCAGGCCGGTGAGGTCCAGCAGGACGATGTCCGCCGCCTTCTTGTCCTCGGCGAGCTCGACGATGCGTCGGGCAAGGTCGAGCGCCGGCATCTCCGGCGCCGCGCTGGGCGCCACCGCGGCGCGCGCGCCCGCCTTGACGACGGTGC
>DASSMI010000189.1:0-3072 GCA_035688935.1 Candidatus Limnocylindrales bacterium
GTCCTCGAGACGAAGCTCGGCCTCGACCTCCAGGGTGGCCTGCGGGTGGAGTACCAGGCGCAGCCCGTCGGCGACAAGCAGCCCCGCCCCGAGGACCTCCAGGTCATCCGGACGATCGTCGAGAACCGCGTGAACGCGACCGGCGTCTCGGAGCCGGTCGTCACCACCCAGGGCAGTGACCGCGTCGTCGTCGAGCTGCCGGGCGTCTCCGACCCGAACGCGATCCGCCGCCTCGTCGGCCAGACGGGCCGTCTCGACTTCGTGCCGCTCGGCCAGACCCAGAAGAACAAGGGCGATTCCGTCGACGAGACCCAGTTCCCGCCGCTCTTCTCGGGCACGGAGCTCCAGTCGGCCGCGATCGGCACGAGCGGGCAGACCGGCAACCGCGTCGTCACGTTCGTCCTGAAGGAGAACGGCGCGAAGCTCTTCGCCGATTACACGGCGCAGCACATCAACGACTACTTCGCGATCGTGCTCGACGGCAAGGTGATCTCCGCGCCGCAGATCCGGAGCGCCATCCCGGGTGGCAACGTCGAGATCTCCCAGGACAACACGATCGGTGGCTACCCGCTCAAGGAGGCGACCGAGCTCGTCACCGTCCTCCAGTTCGGCTCGCTGCCGTTCCCGATCACCGAGCTCTCGACCCAGAACATCAGCCCGACGCTCGGCAACCAGTTCTTCAACCAGAGCCTTCTGGCGGGCGCCGTGGGCATCCTGCTCGTGATGCTGTTCATGCTCATCTACTACCGGATGCCCGGCGCGATCGCGAGCTTCGCCCTGATCTACTACACGCTCGTCGTCCTGGCCCTCTTCCGATTGATCCCGGTGACGCTGACCCTGGCCGGCATCGCGGGCTTCGTCCTGTCGATCGGCATGGCCGTCGACGCGAACATCCTGATCTTCGAGCGGATGAAGGAGGAGATGCGGGTCGGGAAGTCACTCCCCGCGGCGGTCGAAGCCGGCTTCGGCCGGGCCTGGAACTCGATCCTCGATTCGAACGTGTCGAGCCTGATCACCGCCACGATCCTGTATCTCTTCGGCTCGTCGACGATCCGCGGGTTCGCCCTGGTCCTGATCCTCGGCGTCCTCGTCTCGATGTTCAGCGCGATCGTCGTCACCCGCTCGATCCTGCGTGCCGTGGTCGCCCGACCGTGGTCGCGCCGGGCCGGTCTGTACGGCGTCAGCGAGAAGGAGTTCGTTGCCGGCGTCGGCGCGCCGGTCCGCGGCCGGGTGAGGGGAGAGGCCCGCTCGCGTGTTTGACATCATCGGCAAGCGGAACTGGTTCTTCCTGATCTCGCTCCTCGTCACGATCCCCGGACTGATCTTCATCCTCCTGACGCCGGTCACGGGCGGCAAGGAGGGCCTCCAGTTCTCGATCGACTACACGGGCGGCACGACCTGGCAGCTGAGGTTCCAGGACCCGGACGTGACCGCCGATCAGGTTGCCAAGGTCTTCCACGACAACGGCCTCCAGGCGATCGTCGTGAAGCAGCCGAACGGATTCATGGACATCCGGACCGAGGCGTTCGGGCTTCTGTCGGCCGCGCCGTCCCCGACTCCCGTCCCCACGCTGGCGCCGTCCGGGAGCGCGTCCCCGAGCGGCTCGCCTGGCGCGTCGGGTTCGCCGGCCGCATCGGGGTCCACTGCGCCGTCGCCCAGCCCGAGCGCCGCTCCGTCGGCCTCGCCCGCCCCGAGCGGCTCGCCCGCCCCGAGCGGCTCGCCGGCCCCGAGCGGCTCCGCCGCCGCCGGTTCCCCGGAGCCGTCGGCCTCGGCGGCCACGGGCAACACGCAGCTCCCGACCGATGGCCGGGGTGGCGAGATGGTCCGAGCGCTCCAGGCCGCGATCGGCCCGATCGCCGAGCAGGCGTCGTTGACGACGATCGGCGCGATCGTGTCGGCCGACCTGATCAACCAGGCGCTGATCCTGATCCTCGTCGGGTCGCTCGGGATCCTGCTCTGGATCACGTACCGCTTCCAGGACGTGAAGTTCGGCGTGACCGCGCTCGTCGCCCTCGTCCACGACGTGATCGTCGTCGTCGGGATCTTCGCGATCCTGGGGTCCTTCTTCCGCCTGGAGATCGACGCCCTGTTCGTGACCGCGATGCTGACCGTCATCGGCTTCAGCGTCCACGACACGATCGTCGTGTTCGACCGCGTCCGCGAGAACCGGGCGCGACACGCGGGCGAGCCGTTCGCGGAGATCGTCAACCACTCGATCCTCCAGACCTTCGCCCGGTCGATCATGACGAGCTTCACGGTCGTCCTGACCCTGCTCTCGCTGTACCTCTTCGGCGGCGAGGCGATCCGGAACTTCGTCCTCGCGCTGCTCATCGGGATCATCTCCGGGACGTACTCCTCGATCTTCAACGCCGCGCCGCTCCTCGTGGTCTGGCACGACTGGGAGGACCGCCGCCTGGGGCGTGCCGGATCGTCGCGCACCCCTCGCACGCGCCGCGCCGTCTCCTGACGGCATCCGACCCGACGTCCTGAACCGTTGACCGCCGGCGAAGTCGCGGTGCATCCGCCGTGCAGCCGCGGGTGATCGAGCCGTGGCATCCTGAGCGGGTGATCGAACCACGCTTCGCGTGGCGGGTGGCCCAGTCCGTCACACCACCACCCGATCTCGTCGCGGCCGGCCGCGCCCTCGGACTCGGCGATCGGACGATCGGATTGCTCGCCACCCGCGGCGTCGGTTCCCCGGAGGAGCTCGCCGCGTTCCTCGGCGAGCCGCTGCCGAGCCTCCACGACCCGGCACTGCTGCCGGACGCCGATCGGTTCGTCGAGCGGATCGGTCGCGCGCGCCGGGACGGCGAAACGGTCGTGGTGTTCGGCGACTTCGACGCCGATGGGCTCACGGGCCTGGCGATCGTCATCCGCGCGCTCCGTGCGCTCGGGATCGCCGCACGACCGTACGTCCCGAGTCGCGTCGAAGAAGGACACGGCCTGTCGCGGCGCGCGATCGAGACGACGGCCGCCTGGGGCGCCTCGGTGATCGTGACGGTCGACTGCGGCTCGACGAGCGTCGCCGAGATCGCCGAAGCCGGCGCGGCCGGGATCGACGTCCTCGTCACC
>DASSMI010000190.1:0-11358 GCA_035688935.1 Candidatus Limnocylindrales bacterium
CCGGACGAGCAACGGAAGACCGGGGACGAGGCGCGGTGTGACGTACGACGACGCCGGGAGCGGAGCCCGGACGGCCCGCAGGCACGACCGACAGGAGGGGTGCCTGGACCGTCCGCGGGACCCGCTCCCGACGCGCGTCGACGGCCTTCCCGACCTCCCCGAGGCGTTCGATGCTGCCCTCGACGCCGGACTGGCGGAGCTCCGGCTGAGCCTGTCCGGCGACGCGCGGCGGGCGATCGCCGATCACGTCCGGCTGCTCCTCGCGTGGAACCGGGCGATCAACCTGACCGCGGTACGCGACCCGGATGCGATCGCGATCCGCCACGTGGCCGACAGCCTCACGGCCCTCCGCGTCTTCGAGGAGCGCCGGATCCGGACGTTCATCGACCTCGGCAGCGGCGGCGGCTTCCCGGCGCTGCCGCTCGTCGCGGCGGTCCCGGACGTGCGCGCACGGCTGATCGAGTCGGTCGCGAAGAAGGCCCGATTCCTCGGGGCGGCCGTCGAGGCGATCGGGGCCGGCGACCGCGTCGAGGTGCTCGCCCTCCGAGCGGAGTCGCTGGCCGTGGATCGGGCGCACGGCCGATGGGATGCGGTCACCGCTCGCGCGGTCGCATCGCTCGGCGATCTCGTCGAGCTGGCGCTGCCGCTCCTCGGTCCCGGCGGGTGTCTCGTCGCCTGGAAGACGGCGTCGGCGGTGGGCACGCGATCGGCGGAGCTCGCCGGAGCCCACCGGGCGATCGCGGCCATCGACGCCGACGCCCGGATCGAGGTGTCGCCGGCCGTTCCCGCGGGAGACCGCGCGGAGGGGCGCCCGCTGTCCGCGCTGTCGGACCACCGCCTCGTCATCGTCACGCGCGGCTCGGCTCCGATCACCGGACGGTGGCCGAGAGATCCGGCGGCGCGTCGTCGCGCACCCTGGTGAGGGCGCCCCGCGCGGTCGACGAGCCCGGTGGGCGAGGGCTCGCTGCTAGGCTGACCCGGTGCGCGTTGCCGTGCTGTCGGACATCCATGCGAACCTCGTCGCCCTCGAAGCCGTGCTCGGCGCGATCGGGTCCGTGGATGCGTTCTGGCACCTCGGCGACGTCGTCGGCTACGGCCCCGAGCCGGACGGCGTGGTGGAGCGGCTGGCCGGGATCGGGGCCATCGGCGTGGCCGGCAACCACGACCTCGCCGCCCTCGGCGGCAAGGAGATCGATTGGTTCAACCCGGACGCGCGCTCCGCGATGGAGTGGACGCGTCGCCGGATCGACGATCGGACGGCCGCCTGGCTCGGCGGCCTCCCGAAGACCCGGACCGAGGCGGCGATGACGCTCGTCCACGGCAGTCCGCGCGACCCGATCTGGGAGTACGTCACGTCGCTGCCGGTCGCCCGGACGAACCTCGCGGCGCTCGAGACGCGCGTCGGCCTCCACGGCCACACGCATCTGCCGATGGCCTGGGCGGAGCGCGACGGCCACATCGACGCGATCGCTCCGAGCCCGGACTCGACGCTCGAGCTCGGCGACCGGCGCGTCCTGCTGAACCCGGGCAGCGTCGGCCAGCCGCGCGACGGCGATCCGGCCGCGTCGTGGCTCGAGATCGACACCGACGCCGGGAGGGCGGTCTGGCGCCGCGTCGCCTACGACGTGGAGGCCGTGCGCTCCGCGATCCTGGACGTCGGGCTGCCGGCCCGCCTCGGCGACCGCCTCCGGGTGGGCCTGTGAGCACTGCGCCGAACGGCCGGCCCATCCGCGGCCGGAAGCCCGGCGATCGCCGCGTCCGCATCGAGCGGCCGCACGCCGCGCTCTTCCGCTGGACCGGGCCCGGCCAGCTGACGGCCAAGGAGGCGGCCTCCAAGCCGACGACGCCGACGGAGCGACTGATCGCCCGGGTCAAGGGTGTCCTCCTCGGCCGCCCGCTCGCGAGCGAGGAGGAGATCGGCGAGCGGCTGTCGAAGAAGAAGGCCCTGGCGATCTTCAGCTCCGACGCGATCAGCTCATCGGCCTACGCGACCGAGGAGATCCTGCGCGTCCTCATCCTCGGCGGGATCACGGCCCTGGCGTTCGGGCTGTGGGTGAGCGTGGCGATCGCGGTTCTCCTGATCGCGGTCGCGATCAGCTACCGCCAGGTCTGCATCGCGTACCCGCAGGGTGGCGGGAGCTACACGGTCTCGAAGGCGAACTTCAACCGGAGGGTCTCCCTGATCGCGGCCTCCGCGCTGATGATCGACTACGTGATGACCGTCGCGGTGTCGACGGCGTCCTCGATCGAGCAGGTGACGTCGGCGTTCCCCGCGCTGATCGACGAGCGGGTCCTGCTGTGCGTCGCGGCGATCATCCTGATCACCCTGGGCAACCTGCGTGGGCTCCGCGAGGCCGGCAACCTGTTCGCGGTTCCGACGTACCTGTTCGTCGGCTCGGCGCTCCTGATGATCGCGATCGGCGGCTTCCGGATCCTCGTCCTCGGCGAGCGGGGCACCTACGACGAAGCGACGCTCCTCGCCCAGACCGGGGAGACGTTCCAGACGCTGTCCCTGCTGCTCCTCCTCCGCGCGTTCGCCGCGGGCGCGGTGGCCCTGACCGGGACGGAGGCGATCGCGACGGGCGTGCCGGCGTTCCAGCCGCCGGAATCGAAGAACGCCGCGACGACCCTCGCCGTCATGGCCGCGCTGCTCGGGATCCTGTTCATCGGGCTGACGTTCCTCGCGGTGAACTTCGGGATCACCCACGTCGACCTGCCCGAGAAGCAGACGGTGATCAGCCAGATCGCCGCGCGGGTCTACGGCGCCGGCTCGATCCCGTTCTTCCTGTTCCAGGGATTCACGGCGCTGCTGCTCGTCCTGGCGGCGAACACGAGCTTCAATGCGTTCCCGCGGCTCCTCGCGATCCTCGCCATCGACGGCCACATGCCGCGCCAGTTCTCGTTCCGCGGCGACCGTCTCGCGTTCAGCTACGGGATCATCGTCCTCGCCACGGTCGCCGCCTTCATCATCGTCGTCTTCGGCGGGGAGACCCACCTGATCATCCCGCTCTACGCGGTGGGCGTGTTCATCGACTTCACGATCAGCCAGGCCGGGATGATCCGGCACTGGCGGCGGACCCGGCCCGCGGGCTGGCGGCGCCGGCTGGCGATCAACGCGTTCGGCATGACGCTGACGGCGGTCGTCGCGGTCGTCGTGACGGTGGCGAAGGCGCCGCAGTCGCTGATCGTGCTCGTGCTCATCCCGGTCCTCGTGACGCTGATGTCGGCGATCCGCCGCCAGTACGAGGGCCAGGAAGCCGAGCTCAGGGTCCGCGACGAGTTCGTCGTCCCGCTCCCCCACCGCGAGCAGCGCGTCGTCATCCCCGTGAACGGGATCAACCGGGCGGTGGTCCAGGCGGTCGTGTTCGGGCGGACGCTCGCCACCGACGTTCGGGCCGTGTACATCACCGAGGACCCCGACGCCGGCGACGTCCTGCGCCGGAAGTGGGAGCGGCAGGTTCCCGGCGTCCCGCTCGTGATCGTCGAGTCGCCCTACCGCGCGCTCGTCGGCCCGCTCACCGCCTACCTCGACGTCCTGGACCAGCAATGGCCCGACGACCAGCTCGACCCGATCACGATCGTCGTGCTGCCCGAGTACGTCGCCCGTCACTGGTGGGACCGGCTGCTGTATAACCAGTCGGCCAAGCGCCTGAAGTCAGCGCTCGTGGGACGGGAGCACACGGTGATCGCGGACGTGCCGTACCGACGGGGCCACTGGTCCGACAAAGCCCACGCGACCGATCACGGCCACCACCACGACAAGGCCGAGCAGGTGGTCCCACAGGGAGACCGATGACAGAGCCGCGCCGGCCGCTGGCCGGTCGGAAGCTGGCGGATCGACGGGTTCGGGTCGATCGGCCCCACTCGCCCTACTTCCGGTACACAGGGCCGGGCCAGCTCGTCGCGAAGGCGGCGGCCCACGAGCCGAAGACCGCCCTCGGGCGCGCCTGGGCCCGCGTTCGGAAGGTGGCGATCGGGCGCCCACTCGCATCCGAGGAGGAAGCCGGCGAGCGGCTGTCGAAGAAGAAGGCGCTCGCGATCTTCAGCTCCGACGCGATCAGCTCGTCGGCGTACGCGACCCAGGAGATCATCCGCGTCCTCGCGGTCGCGGGGGCGACGGCGCTGGCGTTCTCGGTCGGGGTGTCGGTCGCGATCGCCGTGCTCCTCGCGGTGGTCGCGGTCTCGTACCGCCAGGTCTGTCGCGCCTATCCCGGCGGCGGCGGCGCCTACGCCGTCGCTCGTGAGAACCTCGGTCCCCTCTTCGGGCTGATCGCGGCCGCGGCCCTCCTCATCGACTACGTGATGACCGTCGCGGTCTCGACCGCGTCGGCGATCGGCCAGATCGTCTCCGTCGTTCCCGAGCTCGACCCGGTGAAGATCGAGATCGCGGTCACGGTCATCACCCTCATGACGATCGCCAACCTGCGCGGCCTGCGCGAGTCGGGGAACATCTTCGCGATCCCGACCTATGCGTTCGTCGGTCTCGCCCTGCTCATGGTCGGCCTGGGCTTCGTCAACATCCTGACCGGCGCGGCCCATCCGATCGACACCCCGAACGCCGAGAACGTGGGCGTCGGCGAGCTGTCGATCTTCCTCCTGCTGAAGGCGTTCGCCGGCGGGTCGGTCGCGCTCACCGGGGTCGAGGCGATCGCGAACGGCGTTCCGGCATTCAAGCCGCCCGAGTCCCGGAACGCCGCGAACACGATGACCGCGATGGCGATCCTGCTGGGCATCCTGTTCATCGGGATCACGATCGTCGCCCACGCGTACGCGATCCTTCCCACCCATGGCGACATCCCCACCACGGTGTCGCTGGTGGCGGCGAGCTCGTTCGGGGCGGGGTCGGTCCTGTTCGTCCTGTTCCAGGCGGCCACGGCGATGATCCTGTTCCTCGCGGCGAACACGTCGTTCAACGCGTTCCCCCGGCTGGGCGCGATCCTGGCCGTCGATGGCTACATGCCGCGCCAGTTCGCCTATCGCGGCGACCGGCTGGCGTACTCGTGGGGGATCATCCTGCTGGCCGCCGTCGCGGCGTTCCTGGTGTGGCTGTTCCAGGGCAATGTCACCGCGCTGATCCCGCTCTACTCGGTCGGCGTGTTCGTCTGCTTCACCCTGAGCCAGATCGGCATGGTCAAGCACTGGCGGGCCGTCCGCGAGTCCGGCTGGGTCTGGCGCAGCGCGGTCAATGCGTTCGGTGCGGTCCTGACCGCGGTCGTCCTCGCGGTCGTCGTCAGCGTGAAGTTCGTCGACGGCGCCTACCTCGTCGTCATCCTCATCCCGGTCCTCGTCGGGATGATGCTGTTCATCCATCGCCAGTACGACGCGTCGCGACGCGAGCTTCGCGTGAAGCCCGGCCTCGTGTTCAAGGCGCCGCACCGCGAGGAGCGTGCGGTCGTGCCGATCCCGGGAGTCAACCGCGCGGTCATCCAGGCCGTCAACGTCGCGCGTTCCGTGGCGGACGACGTCCGCGCCGTCTTCATCACCGAGGTGCCGGAGGATGGCGCCGCCGTCCGGGAGCAATGGGAGCGGCAGGTGCCGGGCGTTCCGCTGGTAGTCGTGGAGTCGCCGTACCGCGCCTTGACCGGACCGCTCGAGGCATATCTCGACGTCCTCGACTCGGGCTGGCCGAAGGACAAGGAGGCGCCGATCACGTTCGTCGTGCTGCCCGAGTACGTCGCCCGACGGTGGTGGGAGCGGCTGCTCTACAACCAGTCGGTGAAGCGGCTCCGGAGCTCGCTCCTCGGCCGGCCGCACACGGTCGTCGTCAACGTCCCCTACCGGCGCGAGGACCCGACGTCGTTCGAGCGGACGCCGATCGCCGCGGGTCCCGAGGAACCGCGTCCGGCCGCGGGCGGGTGATCGACAGGACGCACCGCGACGGTCTGCGCGGCGACAGCCCCGGAGAGTGCGGAGTGCTAGAGTCCCCGCCGTGCCAGTAGAGCCCGGGGTTGCTCACCCCTTTCGTCGCGCGGTGGTCGCGCTCTCGGGGCACCCGAACGGCCAGCGGCTCATCAAGCTCGTGGCCGAGCTCGCCAAGGTCCACAAGGCCGAGCTCGTCGGGGTCCACGTCGTCGAGATCGATTGGTCGATGCCGCTCGACATGGACGTCGCCGGCCGGTCCGACGAGATCCAGCAGGTGCTCGATCTCGCCGAAGGGACCGCGGAGGCCGCCGGCGTGAAGCTCGAATCCGTCCTGCTCCAGGCCCGCGACGTGGGTGCGGCCCTCGTCGACGAGGCGCTCGAGCGCGACGCGGACCTGCTCGTCGTGGGTTTGGCATATCGCACGAAGTTCGGCGGCGATTTCGCGATCGGCCGGACGATCCCCTATGTGCTGAAGAACGCGCCCTGCGCGGTCTGGGTCGTGCGCGAGCCGATTCCGGAGGAGACACCGTGAAGACTGTGATCGTTGGCTGCGGCCGCGTCGGATCCGTCCTGGCCGACGCGTTCGACCAGGCCGGCCACCAGGTGATCGTCGTCGATACGTCGACGTCCGCATTCGACCGGCTGCCCGGCAGCTTCCGTGGCTCCGCGATCCGCGGCGACGGGACCGACGAGGACACCCTGCGCCGGGCCGGCGCCGACTCGGCCGATCTGTTCATGTCGATGACCGAGGGCGACAACCGGAACGTGATGTCCGCCCAGCTGGCGATCGAGGCGCTCGGCGCGCGGCAGGTCATCGCGAAGATCAACGACCCGCTCCGCGCGGCGGCGTACGCGGATCTCGGGATCGCGACGCTTTGCCGGACGAACCTGATGGCGGCCGCGGTGAGCGACTTCCTGGGTCTCGGGATCACGTTCGGTCCGGGCCTGTCGCCCGCGACGGGCCAGCATCCCGGCGGCGAACACCACGCGAGCGAGGGCGAAGCGGCCTCGCCCGCTCCGGTCAACGGAGTGCCCAGCTCGGCCGCGGCGACCGCGCTTCCGTCGGGCATCGCCGGCGTCCCGGGCACGCCCGGCGCGCCAGGGACGCCGACCGAAGCGGTCGTCGCGCCCGTCGTGACGCCCGTGGGCGTCGGTGCCGTCGAGACGACGCCGGCGCCCGTGACACCGCAGACGACCCCCTCGGAGGACTGAATCGTGTTCGTGCTCGTGGTCGGCGGCGGCAAGGTCGGCTACTACCTGACGAAGGAGCTCATCGACAGCGGCCATGAGGTCGTCCTCATGGAGAAGGACAAGGACCGGGCGAGCCAGATCGCCGACGAGATCGGCTCGATCGTCATCTCGCACGACGGCTGCGAGGGCAAGTACCTCGCGCAGGCGGGCGCGAACCGGGCCGACATCGTCGCCGCGGTCACCGGCGACGACGAGGACAACCTCGTGATCTGCCAGATGGCCAAGCATCATTTCGACGTCCCGCGAACGATCGCCCGCGTGAACAACCCGAAGAACGAGGACCTCTTCAAGCACCTCGGGGTCGACGAGCTGATCAGCCCGACCCGGATGATCCTCGGCTCGATCGAGCAGGACATCCCGGTCCACGAGCTGCTCCATCTCGCGGCGCTCGGCGAGGGCGAGCTCGAGCTGATCGAGGCGCACCTCCAGGCCGGATCGCCCGCGATCGGCAAGGCCTCGCGCGACATCACGATGCCCGAGGCGTGCTCGCTGTTCGCGGTGATCCGCGATGGCGTCGCGGTGCCGCTGCGCCCGGAGACCGTGCTCGCCGAAGGCGACAAGGTGATCGCGATCGGCAAGTCCGAGTGCGAGGCGCTGCTGCACGAACAGCTCATCGGCGAGACCGAGGCGGTCGCCGGCTGAAGCCCGCCAACGGCCCGGTACCATCCGGGCTGTGGAGCACACCGCGGGACCGATCCTGGAGATCGGCGTCCTGCTGCTCGGTGCCGTCATCGCCGGCTGGGCGGCGCGGCGGATCGGACTGCCCGCGGTCGTCGGCTATCTCGCCATCGGCATCCTCGTCTCGCCGTTCACGCCCGGCTACGTCGCCGATCACGACCAGCTCCAGCTCCTCGCCGACCTCGGCGTCGTCCTCCTCCTGTTCGAGGTCGGGATCGAGGTCGACATCCTGCGGATCCATTCCGAGCAGCGCGGGCTGCTCCTCGCGGCGCCCGTCCAGACGCTCCTGACGACCGCCGTCTCGGCGGCGGCCCTGCTCGCGGCGGGGCTCGAGCCGATCGCTGCCGCGCTCGTCGGCCTGTCGATCGCGATGTCGTCCTCGGTCGTCATCGTGAACATCACGAAGAGCCGCCGCCGCACGACCGACCGACCCACCGAGCAGGCGCTCCTGGGCTGGAGCGCTCTCCAGGACAGCACCGGGGTGGCGCTCGCGGCCGTGCTGCTGGCGCTGCTCGGGACCGGCGGCCGGCCGCTCGACCAGGCGGCCGTGGGCATCGTCGCGTTCGTCGTGCTCGCGGTCGTCGTCGCGCGTCTGCTCCCGATGGTGCTCCGCGCGCTGCGCGCCGAGCACGACCTGTTCCTCATCGTGTCCGTGGCGAGCGGACTGACCCTCGCCGGGATCGGCTCCGCGACGTTCGGCGTACCCCTGGCGTTGGCGGCCTTCGTCGGCGGGCTCGCGGTGACCGAGAGCCCGGAGGCCGCCGAGGCCCGCCGCCGGCTCCTGCCGTTCCGCGACGTGTTCGCGGTCCTGTTCTTCGTCGCGATCGGCACGCTCATCGAGCCCGGCGCCCTCCGGGACGGCCTCGGCTGGCTGGCCGTCTTCCTCGTGCTGATCGTCCTCGCGAAGGTCGTGGTCGCGTACGGGCTGGCCCGTCTCGCGCGGCTGCCGGTCCGGCCGCTCCAGCTGGCGGTCGGCCTCGGCCAGATCGGCGAGTTCTCGTTCGTCCTCGGGTCGGCCGCTGCGGCGGCGGGCGCGATCACGCACGAGCGCTACGTGGCGCTGGTGGCCGCCGTCGCGATCTCGATCGCGGTCAGCACGGTCGTCGTGCGGATGGTCGGCGCGCCGGTCGCTCGCCCGGAGGCCGCGGCCGGGACCGCGTGAGGCCGCCGGCCGAGTCGAGCCTGCGCGCCGGGCTCCGGGACGGGTATGGCGTTCGCGTCGACCGGCTCGAGCTCGAGGTTGCCGGCGCGGACGTCAATGCCTGGACCTGGCGCCTGATCGCGGACGACGGCCGGCGGTTGTTCCTGAAGCTCCGCCGCGAAATCCGGCCCGCCGCCATCCTCGTCCCGCGCTTCCTCCGGACGATCGGATTCGACGAGGTCGTCGCCCCGATCCCGACCCTCGCCGGCGCGGCGTCGCTCGCCATCAACGGGTGGACGGCCGTGCTCACGGACGAGATGGAGGGCGTCACCGCCGTCGGCGACACGCTCGACCTCGACGGATGGCGGCGCCTCGGCGAGTTCAGCGCGCGTCTGCACGCCGTCGAGCTTCCGACGGAGGTTCGCGCGCACGTGCCGGTCAAGCGGTTCTCGGATTCCTGGATCGAGCTGGCCCGCTCCGTGGACGCCCGCATCGACCGGCTCGATCCGGCCGCGCTGGATGACGAGTCGGTCGCGGTTCGAGAACGCTGGCTCGCCGAGCGACCGATCATCCGGCAGATCGTGGCGCTGTCGGGCGAACTCGGACGGCGCATCCGCGGGCGGTCGACCCCGCCCACGATCGTGCTCTGCCACGCGGACTTCCACGGCGCCAACCTCCTCGTCGACGGTGCCGGTCGGTTCCACGTCGTCGACTGGGACGAGGTCTGCTTGGCCCCGCGTGAGCGCGACCTGATGTTCGTTCGCGGCTCCGTCGTCGCCGGTGCGGTCCGCGACGACCAGGCGGACGCCTTCGAGGCGGGCTACGGGCCGGTCGAGGTCGACCGCGAGCTCCTCGCCTGGTATCGGATCGACTGGGCCGTCCAGGACGTCGCCGGATACGCCGTCGAGGTCCTCTTCGAGCCGGACCGCGAGCCCCCGAACCGGCCGCGCGCGCGACGGATCTTCGAGGGCCTGTTCGGCGCCGGTGACGAGGTCGACGGCGCCCTCGCGATCGCGGCGGAATTGGGCCTCGCTCGCGGCTCCTCGTACGGGACGTTGCGCTCAGGCGCCTGAGGCATCCGGGACCCCGTCGTTGCGCGTCGTCGGGAAGACGCCCAGCGTGGCCGGCGCTGACTCCGCATGCGGACAGGCGACGGCCGCCTCGGCGCAACGCCGTCGCCTCCGAGCTGTCAATTCGCAGGAGGGTCTCGCCTGTGCGCGACGGAATCCTGTGGATCGCCGGAATACGAGGCGACGCTCGCCTCGGCGCAATCGGGACTCGCCTCTCGGCGCAAATCGGGCCTCGCCTCGGCGCCATCGGGACCTCGCCGCGGGTGACCAACGCCGCGTGGAAGCAGGACAAAGGATTCACAACATCCTTGACAACGCCATTGTCAGGCTTCTATGGTGCAACCAACACCGGCAGGACTGACGCCGGAGGTCAACGCAACCGCACCACAGGAGGTTCACGAGATGACGATCGTGCGCCGACCGTCGCCGTTCGGCGAGCTGATGTCGCTTCGCTCGGCGATGGACCGATTGTTCGAAGACAGCTTCGTCCGACGCCCGTACGGCGCCGGGTTCGAGGCCGGCTCCACCCTTCCGCTTGACGTCACCCGCACCGCCGACGAGCTCGTCGTCGAGGCGGCCCTCCCCGGCATCAAGCCGGACGACGTCGAGATCACGATCGAGGACGGCACGCTCTCGATCCGCGGCGAGTTCCGCGAGGAGAAGCGCGAGGGCGAGGGCGAGAGCCTCGTCCAGGAGATCCGCCGCGGCACGGTTGCCCGAGCGGTCACGCTCCCGACGGGCCTCGAGCCCGACAAGGCCACCGCGACCTTCGAGAACGGCGTCCTGACGCTGCGCATCCCGAAGGCCGAGGCAACCAAGCCCAAGCAGATCCGGATCAGCCCCACGACCGAGGGCTCGGCGACGAGCTCGCCCAAGGTCGAGACCTCGACGAATGGCCAGACCAGCGACCGTGAGCCCGCCACGACGGGCGCGGGCCACTGATCCTGGCGGGATGTCCAACGGCCGGGTGGAGCGAGACGACCGTCGTCCGGTCTACGTGATCAGCGTCGCGGCGACACTCGTCGCGGCGCATCCACGAACGCTCCGGATCTACGAGGACGAGGGCCTCATCTGCCCGGCCCGGACACCCACGAACATCCGCCTCTACAGCGACGAGGACATCCGCCGCATCACCTGGATCCGTCACCTGACCCGCGAGCGCGGGGTCAATCTCGCCGGCATCCGGCTCCTGTTCGAGCTGGAGGAGCGGCTGGGGACGCGGATCCTCGAAGCGCTCTACGCCGAGGGAACGCGGGGCGGCCGGGAGGAACCGGCCGATCCCACCGAGACCCAGGCGACCAGCGCCGATCGGAACCGAGCCCCGGACGATCGGCGTTGACGAACCAGAAGAAGACC
>DASSMI010000191.1:0-4787 GCA_035688935.1 Candidatus Limnocylindrales bacterium
TCGGCGACACGATCTACCTCGGGGTGGAGCCGGGTCCCGCGGGCGACGCGAGCTGCGACACGACCTGGCTGAAGCTGCTGATCTCCGCCTAGCGTCGCGCCGGCGCGACATCCTGCGATCGCCAGTGCGCGCCGCCGTCAACGCCAGTTCGGGTCCAGGTTGTTGTCCGGGCGGTCGGGCATGAGATCGTACGGCTTGGTGCCGTCGGCGTTCATCACCCAGATCTGGAAGCCGGATGCCGTCGCCCGATAGAACGCGATCTGCGTCCCGTCCGGTGACCAGACGGGGTTTCCGTCCTGGACGCCGATCCCGTCATCGGCCGGGCCATCCTCGTCCTTGTCGGTCCCGGTGAGCTGTGTCTGGTTCTGGGTCCGCAGATCGAAGGTCCAGATGTCGTTGCTCGAATCGTCGCCGGTGCCGCGGACGAACAGGATCGTCTGACCGTCGTTCGAGAACGTCGGGTTCCGGTCGACTCCGTCGTTGGTGATGACCCAGCGCGGCTCGGTCTCGCCCGGCGCGATGATCCCGATGTCGAAATCCGACTTGTCGGGCTGCTTCCCGAAGAACGCCAGGTATTGGTTGTCCGGCGACCAGGCGAGCGAGCGGATCTGGCGGGCGCTGAACCAGGGTTCGGCATTGCCCTGGCCCTTCCCGCGCAGCATCACGGTGTCTTCGGGGGATCCCGAACGGATGAACGCGATGTCGTCGTTCCGGTTCCAGACCGGGAACCAGTCGTCGTCGTTCGTGACCGAGACGGACTGCGGCCTCAGCGTCTCGTCGATCGCCAGGACGTCACGACCGCGGGGGCCACCGGCGGAGCCGCGGGTGTAGACCATCAGGAGGTGGTTGGGCTCCCAGGACACGAATTGGACGGGCAACGTCGACCCACCTGCGATCGAGACGTTCCCGATCTGACGTGTGGCGGGATCCACGCACTTCAGGTGGTAGTTGCCGCTGGGGAAGTTGCTGTAGAAGACGATCAGGCGCTGGCGGATCACCGGGTCGAAGCACGACAGCGCCGTTGGCGGCACCGACGGGGGACCTGATGCGGGCTGGGACGCCGGCACCGACGGCCCGATCGACGGTGGCCCCACGCTCGCCGACGACGCGGGTGCGCTCGGCGTCGGGCTGGTCTGCGGGAGCGTGAACTGGGCGGTGGCCCTGCGTTTCGAGGACTGACCTTCGGCGACGACGACACCGACGCCACCCCCGGGAACATCGAAGGTCAAGACGAAGCCGCCGTCGGCGTCGGCCTCCTTGCTGACCGTCGTGCTGCCGATCGTCACCGCGACCGTCTCGTGTGCCGCGAATCGATCTCCGGTGATCACGACCTGGCCGGGATTGCCGGCCCGAACCGTGATCCTGGCGATCGTTCCTCCGTACATCGCGAGCGCGACGATGATCGCGACGGCGCCGACGGCGTACCACGCCTTGCGGGAGACACGGCCGGGCAGCTGGCGCAGCCGCTCCACGATCGACGGGGTCGTCGAACCCTCGTCGGCCTTCGGCTTCGTCGGCGGAGGCGCCGGTCCCTCGAGGATCTCGCGCGGGATCGCGACCGCGTTCGGGATCGCGAACAGGTGCCCATCGGACGCCCGCATGAACAGAACCGGCGTGCCCCACTCCACATCGTCGCGGTCCGCGAACATCGCCAGGCGCGCCTCGGTGACCGCGCGATCGACCGACTTGCCCTCCGCGAGGACGGCGTAGAAGTACTTCGCGAACCGGATCGCGGCCGCGTCGCTGATCTCGAACTGCATCCCGACGACCGCGGGCAGGCGCCGCTCGATCAGGCTGGCAGCGACGCCGGAGAACGGATCGTCGACGGAGCTGCGGGCGCCCTCGCACGAGTTCAGGACCACCAGCCGGATCGTGGGCCGGGCGCGGACGATCGCGGCGAACCGGTCGGCCCCCACGATGTCCGAGCCGCCCTTGCCGTCCTCGAACACGAGCGCGCCCTCGCCCATCCCGGCGACGAAACCGCCATGGCCGATGAAGTGGAGGACGTGGTAATCGCCGGAATAGAGCTTCTCGTTCAGGGCGCCGAGCGTCGCGTGCTCGAGCCAGTCGATGACGACGGCGTTGCGGTCCGCGAGCGGCTTCAGGGCCGGCTCCAGGCTCGCCCGTTCGAGCCCTGCGTTGATCGTGTCGGCGTCGGCCGGCTGGCAGCTCACGACGAGGATCCGGAGCGGCAGCTCGATCTGCAGCGGGAGCGCCGGCTGAGCGACGTCGAGGGTCCGGACGACCGGCGTCTCCGGCGAGGTTGCGACGAAGTCGGCCGTGTCGAACATGAACTCCCACGGGATCGTCATCAGCGACGGGGCGGCCCCGAGCGAGACCGTCACGCGGAGATCCGGGTTCTTGGCGAGCGATGCGCGATACGCCTCGCCGACCTTGCCGGCCATCACGGTGTCGAAGAGGGTCTTGCCGAACTTGCGGGCCGCCTCGGTCTCGGGCGACTCGACCTTGCGCTTGCCGCCGCGCGACCGGCCGAGCTTCAGGATGAAGTTCTCGAGCTGGTCCTCGTTGAACGGCGCGATGAACTCCCCCTGGCCTGCGCCGCCGGGACCGGTGGCGTCGACGACGAACGGCCCGCCGGCCGGGCCGCTGAAGCGGAGACGGAATTCCTCGTAGTCGGCCACGGACGTCGGGCTACGCCGGCACCGCGAGGCCGGCCTCGAGCCAGGAGGCGATCCGCTTCCCGACCGCCTCGTTGCCGAAGTACATCGAGTGCTCGATGCCCTGCTTCGCATCGAGCAGCTCGACGTCGGCCACCTTCTTGAACTCGTTCTCGCCGTCGGTGCCCACGACGCTGTCGACGCGGACCATCGCGTCGTTGTCCTTCTGGTCGAAGATGAAGTCCTTGACGGTGTCGTTCAGGAACGCCTTGAGGTTCCGGTTCGTGGGCTCGTAGTTCGAGGCGATCGCGAGGTACTTCGACAGGCGCGGCTGGCGCCCGTTCAGGTCCTTCAGGAAGTCCCCACCCGGGACCATCGCGTGCAGGCCCGCCAGCTGCGGATAGCCCGCCTCCGCGATGTCCTGCGCGAACGACAGCACGAGCGAGAACGGCTCCGGGATCCCGATGCCGACCGTGTTGATCAGCGTCGAGAGCGTGTCGATCAGGTCGTTCCAGTGCTCGACGTCGGCGAGGATCGTGCCGTTGTTCACCGTCCCCACCAGCGCGGTCCGGTGGACGCGGATGTCACGCCCGCCGGGGAACGCGCCGGCCCACTGGGTGAGGGACCGGGCGACGAGGCCGCCGCGCGAGTGACAGATGATGTCGAGGTCGAGCGAGGCGCCGGCCGGGATGATGTCCAGCAGCCGCTCGATGTTCGTCTGCGGGCTGTGGCTCACCGTGAAGTGGTCGAAGGCGATGACCCGGCCCTCGTACATCCGCTCGAGGGCCGCCATCCGCTCCGGCGGCAGCGCGTTGAAGGCGCCGTGGGCCCGGCTGAACGTGCCGTGGATCATGAGGAGCGCGCGACCCTTCGCGAGCTGCGCCCAGCGCGCCGGCGCGCCGTCGAAGTACGGCGCGGGGGCCGTGTAGTTGGCCGACAGGTAGTCGCGGACGCCGTACCGGAGGTGCTCGCCCTCCCAGCCCTCCATGAAGGTCTTCGCGACCTTGCCGGCGGCCGCGCCGATCGGGAACGCGACCACCTTCAGGACCTGCTTGCCGATCTCGCCGATCGGTCCGCGGTCGGCTCCTCCCGCCGCCGGCGCCGGTCCGGTGGCTGCAGGCGGGCGGGGGACCACGAAGGTCCGCGCGGCGGCCCCGCGCGTGGCCCGCCCGCGGGTGGCCCTGGGCGCGAACGACCACGTCGTCACGCCGTGCTCGTCGATGGAGAGCACGGCCTGCTCGTGGTCGGGCGGCGGAGGCGGGACCTCGAGGCGGACGGCCGTGCCGTCGTCGACGCTCCGGGCCTTCCGGGTCTCGGGCGGCCGGAGGGACCGCGCGCGGATCTCGACGACATCGGTCGTCTGGACCATGGGGCTTCCGTCGGGGCGGCGGATCTCGGCGAGACCGGTCTCGAGCTCCGTCCGTGCGCTGGGCGCGGCGTCAGCGTCGCGGGTGCCGCCACCGCGACTCGAGACGAGGTCGGCGTCACCGGCCAGGTTCGCGGTGTGGAGGACCAGGCGGCCCAGCTCGACGCGTCCGCCCGCCGGCTCGAGTTCTGCCACGGATGCTCCTTACGCGGCGGGCGCCCAGGACAGGCGCAGCGATGGATGGCCGTAGAACTGGTAGGCGAGATAGGTCGCCGACTGCCTGTCGGCGTTCGTGACGATCCCCAGCCGGACCTCGCGGAGGAGATCAGCCACGAGTGGCGGCTCGGCGGCTCGATCCGCAAGCTTCGCGAGGGCCTTCTCGTAGAAGCCCAGCGCGATCTGCTGGGCGATCTCGTCGTCGACGGACCAGAGCGGGGCGACGACGGCCGACGCGCCGGCGCGCAGGAACGCCTCGGCCGTGCCGTAGTAGTCGCCGAGGAGCTCGGCGCTGGAGCCGAGCTGGCAGGCGTTCAGGAACACGAACGGGGCCCGATCCTTGAGCCGGCCCGTCCGAACCTGGAGCGGGACGAGTGGTGGACCTTCGACCAGGTAGATGCCCTCGTCGTAGCCCTGGGCGTCGAACTTCCCGTGGACGGCGAAGTGGATGATGTCCGCCGCCGGGGTGCCACGAAGGAGGCTCATCACCGGGTCGAGCTGGGCGTCGACGGGGATGGCGTGGTACGCCTTCTGGAGCTGCTTGGACTCCTCCTCGGCGGCGAGGAGGCGCTCCATGTCGGTGTAGA
>DASSMI010000192.1:0-11933 GCA_035688935.1 Candidatus Limnocylindrales bacterium
TCCCACGTGGAGCACATCCTCGCCAAGCTCGGCGTGACGCGCCGCGCCGAGATCGCGGCCTGGACCGCGACGATCGCGAAGGAGGCCGTCCCCGCCCGGTCGTGAACGTCCGGCGGTCCGGCGCTCAGACCTCGATCGGAAGCTCGTAGACCTCGGCCGTCGGATGGCCGGCCCGCTTGTGGATCCGCATCACCGCCTCCTTCGAGGGGCCGGTCGCGAGGCAGAAGACCTTGCCGGATCGCGGGTCGAGCCACGCGCGCTCGAAGTCGACGCCCTCGTCCTTCTCGATCGCGAGGTCGCGCTCGTGGGCTTCCTGGAGCTGCTGGCGGGTGACGCCCACGAAGCCGGAGTGGACATCCATGAACGTGGCCATGCGAGATCCTCCGTTGCCCGGACTCGGCGCCCGGCGTGACGTCACGGTCGTGGATCGTCGGGCGCCGGTCATCGGTGGATCGACCGATGACCGGGACCGTTGACGACCTAGGGCCCAGGCGTCAGTCGGCGCGACCCGCGGAGGCTGCGTCGAGGCGCTGACGGGCGGCCGCGATTGCCGCGCGGACCCGAGCCGGCGCCGTCCCGCCGACCACGTCGGCCGCGTCGAGCGAACCCTCGACCGTTGCGCTGGCGAGGAGTGCGGCCACGGCAGCGGGGTCGCCGGCGAGGGTCCGGGCCGACGGATCCTCGGAATCGGCCAGGAGCTCGCGGAGCGCGTCGACCGGCATCGCGGCGAGCGATCTGACGGCTGCGCCCTCCGCCTTCGCGACGAGCGCGCCGACGACATGGTGCGCCGTCCGGAACGGGACGCCGGCACGGACCAGCGCGTCGGCGAGGGTCGTCGCGGTCGTGTACCCGTCGTCGGCGGCGTCGGCCATGCGCTCGCGATCGACGGTCAACGTGGCGACGAGTCCGGCGAGCACGCGGAGCGACGCCTCGTAGGTCGCGACCGCGCCGAACAACGGCGGCTTGTCCTCCTGGAGATCGCGCTGGTAGCCGAGCGGCAGGCCCTTGAGGATCCCGAGCATCGCCGTCAGCGCGGCGATCGCCCGGGCGCTCCGGCCCCGGACGAGCTCCGCGGGGTCGGGATTCCGCTTGTTCGGCATCATCGAGCTGCCGGTCGAGTACGACTCGGCGACGCGGACGTACCCGAATCGCGGGTTGGACCACCACGCGATCTCCTCGGCCAGACGGCTGAGGTGGACCATCCCGAGCGCTGCGGCCGCGAGGACCTCCACGACGAAGTCGCGGTCGCCGACGGCGTCGAGCGAGTTGGCGGTCACGCCGTCGAACCCGAGCTCGGCGGCCGTCGCCTCGCGGTCGAGCGGGTAGCCGGCACCGGCGAGCGCGCCACTGCCGAGCGGGCTGACGTTCAGGCGCCGGCGGGCATCGGCGAGCCGGCCGCGATCGCGCTCCGCCATCTCCACGTAGGCCAGGAGGTGATGGCCCAGGAGGACCGGCTGGGCCGGCTGGGTGTGCGTCGTTCCCGGCAGGACGGCGTCGCCCTCGCGCTCTGCCAACGAGACGAGCGCGTCCTCGAACGTGAGGAGCCCCGCGTCGAGCCGGTCGATCGCGCGGCGGGTCCAGAGCCGGAGATCCGTCGCGACCTGGTCGTTCCGGGAGCGTCCCGTGTGGAGCTTCCCCGCGAGCGATCCGATCCGCTCCGTCAGCGCGGACTCGAGGTTCATGTGAACGTCCTCGAGGGCCGGATCCCAGCGCAGCTCCCCGTTCTCCACGTCGCGCCGCAGGTCCTCGAGGCCGCCGACGATCGTGTCGACCTCGGCGGCGGTCAGGACCCCGGCGCGGCCGAGTCCCCGGACGTGGGCGATCGAGCCATTGATGTCGTCCAGGGCAAGCGCCGCGTCCGTCTCGATCGAACGGGAGAAGGCCGCAACATCCGCGTCGGCGTCGACGCTGAACCGGCCGCCCCACATCTTCATCGCGAGATCATGCCGGGATTCGTCGTCATCGCGCCGGACGATCGCGGTGCGCCGCAACCGATCCCGACGTTCTTGCGTTCCGGTCCACGGGAACGGCACCGAACCGGTCCTTGACACGATGCCCCACGGGCGCACACTTTGGCCCAGTGCCCTAGGCCAACCACGACGGCAAACGAGGCCCCATGACTACGACCAGCTCCCGACTCGACTGGCTGATCTTCCTCCTCCTCGGCTTCTTCTGGGGCAGCTCCTACCTGTTCATCAAGATCGGCGTGGACCACGGCCTCCAGCCGTTCACGCTGATCATGTTCCGGCTCCTGATCGGCTTCATCCTCCTCGCCACCGTCGTGGCCGTCGCCCGCCAGTCGCTGCCACGCGATCCGCGGATGTACGGCCATCTCGCGGTCATGGGCGTGATCAACATCGCGATCCCGTTCTCCCTGATCACGTTCGCCGAGCAGTCGGTCGATTCGTCGGTCGCGGCGGTGATCAACGGGGCGGTGCCGCTGCTCGTCATCGTCATCGCGGCACTGTTCCTGCGCGGCGAGTCGATCACCGTGAACCGGCTGGCCGGCCTGCTCGTCGGCTTCGTCGGCGTCGCGCTGATCGTGGGGCTCGACATCACGAACCTCGCGAGCTCGAGCGCGATCGGCGAGCTGGCGCTCCTCGGATCCACGCTGTCCTACGCGATCGGCGCGGTCTACGCCCGGGCGCACATCCATGGCCTCCGGCCGATGATCCCGGCGCTGTTCCAGGTGTTCTTCGGCCTGATCGTGACCGCGACGCTCGCCTTCGCCACGGAGCATCCGCTGTCGGTCGACTGGGTGCCCGAGTCGATCTTCGCGGTCGTCTGGCTCGGCCTGCTCGGGTCCGGCCTCGCCTACCTCGCCTTCTTCCGGACGCTCCAGCGCTGGGGCGCGACCCGCACGTCGCTCGTCGCCTACCTCCTGCCGGTCTACGGGATCGTCCTGGGCGTCGCCGTGCGGAGCGAGCCGGTCTCGGCGACCACGCTGATCGGGACGGCGCTGATCATCGCGGGCATCGCGCTCGTGAACGCGAGGGTCGGGACGCGCGTGCTCTTCGAGCGGCGTCGACCGACGCCGCCGGACCGGGCCGCGGCGATCGGTTCGAGCCGGCCCTAGCCGGACGTCGCCGGCCGATCGTCGCCGAGCTCGGCGACGATCGTCACGGGGCTCCCGTCCGAGCCCTCGATGAACAGCGGCCAGGCGTGGACGCGCGTCACCCGCGCGGTGTCCGGCGGCATCGCCACATCCTCGTAGATCAGGACGAAGCGGCCGTCGGTCCGGCCGAGGCCGGTCAGGACGTGGTGGATCTCGATGCTGACCTCGGGGTTCCACGGTGCCCCGATCGAGATCGCGTCGGTGGCGATCGCCCGGAGGCCGTCGTGGCCGATGAGCCAGCGCGCCGCATCCGTCGCGAGCACGGGCCCGTCGCTCTCGTACCGCCGCGGGTCGGACGCCCGCAGGGCGCCCCAGCCGGTCCGGATGAGCAGGAGATCGGCCGAGTCGACCGCCGCCGCTTGGGCCTCGAGCGCCTCCTGGCTGATCAGCTCCCGCTCGCCGGTCGGCACGTCGATCAGTCGCGGCCGCTCGAACACGAACGCCTCGATCGGCAGCTGCCAGGCCGCCGGACCGTCGGGGTTGAAGTGCCACGGCGTGTCGACGTGGGTGCCCGAGTGGGAGCAGAGGTGGAGCAACGCGTTGTTGTCGACATCGCCGCGCGCGATCGACTCGAACAGCTCGACGGCGGCGGCCGGTGGGTTCGTCGGCCAGCGCGGCGAGTCGGGCCGAAGCGGGTGCGAGAGCAGGATCCGCTCGGTCACCGGGGCGCGGCGGCCGGGCTGGCGCTCGCGTCGTCGGCGTCCTCGGCGTCCTCGGCCAGCGCGGCCCGGAGCTGCTCCGCCGCCTGCTCGGGGGTGAGGTCGCGCTGGGTCTCCGCCAGGAGCTCGTAGCCGATCATGAACTTCCGCTTCTCCGCATCGAGCAGCGGCGGCAGGAAGTGGGCGTGGAGCTGCCAGTGCGGCTCGTCCGCCGAGCCGGACCGGAACGGCGCCTGATGCCAACCCATCGAGTACGGGAACGACAGGTCGAACAGGCGGTCGTACCCGCCGAGGAGCTCGATCAGCGTCGCGGCCAGCGTGTCGCGGCGACGGTCGTCGAGATCGGGCAGCCGTTGGGTCGGCGCGCGAGCGACGAGGAGCACCTCGAACGGCCACTGGGCCCAGAACGGCACGACGACCAGCCAGTCGTCGTTCTCCACGACGACACGCGGGCCGCCCGACTCCTGGGCGACGTAGTCCAGGAGAAGCGGCGTGCCGTGCATCGCGAGATGAGCTCGTTGGGTCCGGTCCTCCCGGGCGGGCGTGTTCGGCAGCGCCGCCCCGGCCCAGATCTGGCCGTGCGGGTGCGGATTCGAGGCGCCCATCGCCTCGCCCCGGTTCTCGAAGATCTGGACCCACTGGAAGCGTCGGCCGAGGTCGGCGGTCTCGTCCGCCCACAGGTCGACGACGCGCCGGACGTCCGGCTGGGCCATCGCCGCCATCGTGAGGTCGTGGCGACGAGCGAAACAGAGGACCCGGCAGGTCCCGGGCTCGACCTCGGCCTCGAGCAGGCCGTCGTGGACCGTGTCGGGCGCGACGTCGGGACGAAGGGCGGCGAAATCGTTCGTGAACACGAACGTCGCCTCGTAATCGGGGTTGACCGCGCCGTTCGCGCGGGCGTTCCCCGGACACAGGTAGCACGACGGGTCGTACTCGACCGGCGGCGTGGCGGCGGGTCGCTCCCGGCGACCGAGCCACGGCCGCTGGGTCCGGCCGGCGGAGACCAGGACCCACTCGTCGAGGAGCGGGTTGTACCGCCGATGCGGGAGGGTCGCGAGGTCGTCGACGGACACGGCCGAGCCGCCTCCGCCCTCAGTGGGCACGGGGCCGCGCGGGGATCGCGTCCGGACCGGTCCCGGCCGACAGGATCGACGCCGGCAGCGACGGGTCGGGGGCCACGAGGACGAGCTCCCCGACGGCGTCGGCCAGGATGGAGCGCGCGTCCGGCGCGAGCGCCTCGTCCGAGATCAGGACGTCGGCCTGGTCGAGCTTCCCGATCGAGGCGATCCCGACGACGCCCCACTTCGTGTGATCCGCGAGCACGACCAGCCGCCGGCCCGCCTCGATCAACGCCCGGTCCGTCTCGGCTTCGAGCAGGTTCGGACAGGTGAACCCGGTCTTCGCGTCCATCCCGTGGACGCCGATGAAGACCTGGTCGAGATGGACGGTCCGGAGCTGGCTCACCGCGAACGACCCGACGAGCGCCTCGGACGGCGTCCGGCTGCCGCCCGTCAGGATCACCGTCTGGTCGCGGCGGCCCGAGCGATGGAGCACGTCGGCCACGCGGATCGAGTTCGTGACGACCGTCACCCCCGGGACGTCGGCGACGCGGCTGGCGAGCGCATGTGTCGTGGTTCCGGCGGAGATCCCGATCGCCATCCCCGGCTCGACGCGCTCGGCGGCGGCGGCCGCGATCGCCTCCTTCTCGGCCTGCTGGAGCGTCGACTTCGCGACAAAGCCGGGCTCGTACGAGGCGAGGCCCGGCAACGACGTCGCGCCGCCGTGGACCTTCTCGAGGAGGCCGTGCTCCTGGAGGATCTCGAGGTCGCGCCGGACGGTCATGTCGGAGACGCCGAGGTCGCGGGCGAGATCGGCAACCCGGACCGCGCCGGTCTGGCGGACGCGATCGAGGATGAGGGCCTGACGCTGGCGCGCGAGCATCGCCTCGCCTCCCGGTTCGTGCCCGCTCCGCGCCTCGGCACGGCGGATCGGGCTGTGTGGATCACCCGTCGATCCCCGGTCCATCTTGACCGCCGCTTCGGGCAAAGTCAACGAAATCGAACACATTCGGATGTTGGAATGTGCGCGACTACCTTGACATCGTACCGGGGCGTGACGACAATCCGGTCGTGGCCCTGCTCCGCGCACACATGCGCGCCGGGCGGGCCCGCTGGAGGAGCGAGCATGGCTGAACACGACAGCCTCCAATCCGTCACGCGCCGGCAGGTCCTCAAGGGAGGCGCGGCCCTCGCGGCCCTCGGCGGCGTATCCGCGTTCCTCGCCGCCTGTGGCGGCGGGTCGTCCCCGTCCCCGTCGGCGTCGACCGGCGGCGGTGGCGGCGCGTCCCCCTCCACCGGCGGCGGTGGCGGCGCATCCCCGTCGACGGCGGCGGGTGGCGGTTCGATCACGTTCGGATCGAACTACTCGGACGACGTCCCCAAGAAGGCGATGCAGGCCGTCGTCGACGGCTTCAAGGCCAAGAGCGGCATCGACGTCACCGTCAACACCGTCGAGCACGGCAAGTTCCAGGACACGATCAACGCCTATCTCCAGGCGACACCGGACGACGCGTTCACGTGGTTCGCCGGGTATCGGATGCGGTTCTTCGCCGCGCAGGGCCTCGCGTCCGACATCAGCGATGTCTGGGGCAAGGTGGGCTCCAACTACTCCGACGCGTTCAAGACCGCGTCCACGGGCGACGACGGGAAGCAGTACTTCATCCCGTTCTACAACTACCCGTGGGTGGTGATCTACCGGAAGTCGTTCTGGCAGGAGAAGGGCTACACGATCCCGAAGACGATCGACGAGTTCAAGACGCTCGCCGAGAAGATGAAGTCGGACAAGCTGATCCCGCTCGCCTTCGGCGACAAGGACGGCTGGCCCGCGATGGGCACGTTCGACATCCTGAACATGCGGATGAACGGCTACGACTTCCATGTCAGCCTGATGGCCGGCAAGGACAAGTGGACCGACCCGAAGACGAAGGCCGTCTTCCAGAAGTGGGCGGAGCTGCTCCCCTACTTCGATCCGCAGCCGCTGGGCAAGACGTGGCAGGAAGCCGCCCAGGACATGATCAACAAGAAGGCCGGGATGTATTTCCTCGGGACCTTCGCGGGCGAGCAGGCCACCGACAAGGCCGTGCACGACGACCTCGACTTCTTCCCGTTCCCGACGTTCGGGACGCAGTACGACGCCGAGGCGGCGATCGACGCCCCGATCGACGGGTTCATGGTCAGCGCGAAGGCGAAGACCGTCGACGGCGCCAAGGCCTTCATGGAATATCTATCCACGGGTGAGGCGCAGGGCATCTTCCTCGCGTCGAGCCCGAACAACGTCGCGGCCGGCAAGGACGCCGACACGAGCAAGTACAGCCCGTTCCAGCAGAAGATGGCCGAGATCATCGGCGGCGCCCAGAAGATCGCCCAGTTCCTCGACCGGGACACGCGGCCCGACTTCGCCGGCGCCAACGGCATGCAGGGCTTCCTGCAGGACTTCCTCGGGAACCCGAGCCAGGATCTCGACGCGTTCCTCGGCAAGATCCAGAGCTTCTACGACAGCCTGCCGCCGGCGAGCTGATCCGGGCAGCCAACCAACGGGAGCGACGTGACCGCCTCCGCCGTCCCGCCGTACGCCCCGCCGGCCGACGCCGACGGGGCGTCCGCGTCTGGGCGAGGCCGACGCCGGACGCGCTACAGCCTCCTGACTCAACGGGACAAGCTGACGATCGGGGCGATGGTCGGCATCCCGGCCTTCATCCACATCTTCCTGATCTGGCTGCCGGCGCTCGGCTCGGTCGTCCTCAGCTTCACGAGCTGGAACGGCATCGGCGGCCTCGACAAGATCAAGTGGATCGGGCTGAAGAACTACGAGAACCTGGCCAGTGTCTACCAGCCCTTCTGGCCGGCCGTCCAGCACAACCTGCTCTGGCTCGCGGTCTTCCTGTTCATCGCGACGCCGCTCGGGATGCTCATGGCGGTCCTGCTCGACCAGAACATCCGTGGGACCCGGATCTACCAGAGTGTCCTGTACATGCCGGTCGTCCTGTCGCTGGCGGTCGTCGGGTTCATCTGGGAGCTGATGTACTCGCCCGGGCAGGGCTTCATCAACAACCTGCTCGCGACCGTGACGAACGACCCTCGGTGGGTCACGCCCGGCACGGCGATCGACTGGACGGGCACGAAGGGATTGAACCTCTTCGCCGTCCTCGTGGCCGCCAGCTGGCGGCACGTCGGCTACATCATGGTCCTGTACCTGGCGGGCCTGAAGAGCGTCGACAACACGCTCCGTGAAGCGGCCGCGATCGACGGGGCGAACGGCCGCCAGACGTTCTTCCGGGTGATCTTCCCGGTCCTCGCCCCGATCAATGTCGTTGTCCTCGTCGTGACGATCATCGAATCGCTCCGCGCGTTCGACATCGTGTATGTCACGAACAAGGGCCTGAACGGGCTCGAGCTCCTGTCGGTCCTCATCGTCACGAACCTGCTCGGTGAGGCAAGTCTCGTCGGGTTCGGATCCGCGATCGCGGTCGTCCTCCTCCTGATCTCGATCGGGCCGATCATCTTCTACCTCTACCGAACGATGCGGACGCAGCCGACATGACCGACGACGTCGCGATCGGACTCGCCGAGGAGGTCCTCGCCCCAGGCCGAACGGCCGTCGCCGTCACCGGGAGGCGCCGCTCGAAGATCGGCACGCACGCCTTCCTGATCGCGATCTGCGCGATCTGGATCTTCCCGCTCGCCTGGACCGTGTACACCTCGTTACGGCCCTACGGGGAGACGGCTCGGCTCGGATACGTGTCGGTCGGCGGGATCTACAACTTCGACAACTTCGGCAAGGCCGTCCAGGGGATGGACCTCTGGCTGCACCTGTTCGACACGCTGATCGTCGTCGTCCCCGCGGTGATCCTTGTCCTGCTGCTCGCTTCGATGCTGGCGTTCGCGGTCGCCCGCTACAGCTTCCGCTTCAATCTCGCGTTGCTGATGCTCTTCACCGCAGGCAACCTCCTCCCGCAGCAGATCGTCATCACGCCGTTGTTCCGGATGTACCTGGCGCTTCCACTGTTCCAGCCGCTCTCGGACAACGGGATCTGGTACGACCAGTTCTTCGGGATCATCGCGATCCACATCGCCTTCCAGCTCGGCTTCTGCTCGTTCGTCCTCTCGAACTACTTCCGCCAGCTGCCGAAGGAGCTGACCGAGGCGGCAGTCATGGACGGCGCCTCGGTGTGGCGAACGTACCGGAGCATCATGCTGCCGCTCGCCCGGCCTGCCCTGGCCGCCCTCGCAACCCTCGAGTTCACCTGGATCTACAACGACTTCTTCTGGGGGATCCTGCTCCTCCGGACCGGTTCGAAGTTCCCGGTCACCTCGGCCCTCAACAACCTGTCCGGGCAGTTCTTCACCGACAACAACCTCCTCGCCGCCGGCTCGTTGCTCGTCGCCCTGCCCACCCTGATCGTGTATTTCGCGCTCCAGAAGCAGTTCGTCGCGGGGTTGACCCTCGGCTCGACCAAGGGCTAGGGCGCGGGGGTGACGTTGACCGCCGGGCTGCGGCCGTGGCTCCAGCCCGAGCTGTCGGGCGTGGGCCGGCTGCCGATGTCCACGCTCCGTCACGACGACCCGGCGCGTCGCATCGAGCTCGACGGGCGGTGGCGCTTCCAGCTCCTGCGCTCCCCGGCCGCGGCGCCGGGTGACGACTGGGGCGAGATCGACGTGCCCGGACTCTGGACGATGGCCGGCTTCGACGACCAGCCGCACTACACGAACGTCCAGATGCCGTTCCCGGGCTTCCCGCCTGCCGTCCCCGACGACAACCCGACGGGCATCTACGAACGTGACGTCGAGGTCCCGGAGGCCTGGCGCGGCCGGCGGGTCGTCCTCCACGTGGGCGCGGCAGAGAGCGTCCTGATCGTCTCCATCGACGGGCTGGAGATCGGGATCTCGAAGGACTCGCATCTCGCGGCCGAGTTCGACATCTCCGCCGTCGCGCCGCCGGGCCGGCACCTCCTCACGCTGCGGGTGGTGAAGTGGTCCGACGCGACGTACATCGAGGACCAGGACCAATGGTGGCACGGCGGCATCACCCGGTCGGTGTTCCTGTACGAGACCGGGCCGGTGTACCTCGCCGACGTCCGGGCGACCGCCGGGCTCGCCGACGACCTCGGGACGGGGACGCTGGCACTCAGCGTCGACGTGGCAACGGTCGAGGGGCGGACGCCGCCCGGCTACGTCGTCGAGGCGACGGTGCCCGGTCGCTCGGAGCCGCTG
The DNA here is from genome assembly GCA_035688935.1 of Candidatus Limnocylindrales bacterium. Classification (GTDB taxonomy): domain Bacteria; phylum Chloroflexota; class Limnocylindria; order Limnocylindrales; family CSP1-4; genus CF-46. The sequence goes on from DASSMI010000192.1 coordinate 10,044, forward strand.
ACCGCATCCCCGGAGCCGACGGATCGGCCCGGCTGGCCGACCGGCGGCCCGGACCGCGACCTGCTCGATCGGCACATCCTCGGCGAGGCGCTCTCGCCGGGCGAGGCCGCGGACGCGTGGCCGGCCCTCGACCACTCGCTCGAGCCACCGGCCGAGGGCGAGGTGTCGTGGCGCGTCTCGGTCCGGGACGTCCGAGCCTGGTCGGCCGAGCAGCCCGTCCTCTACCCGGTGACCGTGGTCCTGCGTGACCCGTCCGGCGCCGAAGTGGACCGGGCCGAGCTCCGGATCGGCTTCCGGCGCGTCGAGATCCGCGGATTGGACCTCCTCATCAACGGGCGGCGCGTCCTCATCCACGGCGTGAACCGCCACGACTTCGACCGGGTCACCGGGCGCGTCGTCAGCCGCGAGACGATGCGCGCCGACCTCGTCGTCATGAAGCAGTTCGGGTTCAACGCTGTACGGACGTCGCACTACCCGAACGATCCGGCGCTCCTCGACCTGGCCGACGAGCTCGGGCTGTACGTGATCGACGAGGCCGACATCGAGTCGCACGCGTTCCAGAGCACGCTCTGCGACGACCCGCGCTACCTCGGGCAATGGGTCGCGCGCGTGTCGCGGATGGTCCAGCGGGATCGGAACCACCCGTCCGTGATCGCCTGGTCGCTCGGCAACGAGTCGGGCAGCGGCGCGAACCACGAGGCGGCCGCCGCCTGGGTCCGCCGCGCCGATCCGTCGCGCCCGCTCCACTACGAGGGCGCGATCCGCTTCGACTGGACGAGCGACCAGGACGTCAGCGACCTGACCTGCCCGATGTACCCCTCGATCGATGCGATCGTCGCCCACGCGAGATCCGGCAAGCAGCGGCACCCGCTGATCCTGTGCGAGTACTCGCACGCGATGGGCAACAGCAACGGGACCCTGGCCGACTACTGGGACGCGATCGAGTCGACGCCCGGCCTCCAGGGCGGGTTCATCTGGGAGTTCTGGGACCACGGGCTCGTCCAGACGCTCCCCGACGGGACCACGCGCGCGGCGTACGGCGGCGACTTCGGCGACGAGCCGAACGACGGCAACTTCGTCCTCGACGGGATGGTTTGGCCGGACCGCCGGCCGAAGCCGGCGATGTTCGAGCACCGCCAGATCGCGGCGCCCGTCCGGTTCTCGGGTACGCCCGATGGCGCCGCGGCCGGACGGCTCACCGTGACGAACCGCCAGGACTGGCGCGATCTGTCCTGGCTCCGCGCCGAGTGGCAGCTCACGGCCGACGGCGACCGCGTCGCCGGCGGGGACCTGCCGCTGCCGGATCTGGGGGCGGGATCGAGCGCCGAGATCGCGATCCCGGGTTGGAGCCGTCCCACGACTGACGGGGAGGTGCTGCTGACGATCGTCGCGCGGACGGCCGCGGACGAGCCGTGGTCGCGCGCGGGCCACGACGTGGGCTGGGGGCAGATCGTGATCGGCGAGGCACCGATCGGGCTGCCATCGGTCGCGCCATCGGGTTCGGCCCCGCCGGTCGACGATGCAGGGCGGATCCTTCATCCGTGGCTGGCCGCGTCGCCCGAGCTGTCGCTCTGGCGCGCCCCGACCGACAACGACCGGATCGGCGGGATGGCCGGCCGATGGGCCGCGTTGGGTCTCGACCGGCTCGCGTGCCGCGTCGTCGGCGTCGAGCGCGATGCCGACGGGGCGACCGTGACGACCGAGCTCACGACGAACGACGGCACGGTGATCCGCCACGAGCGCCGGATCACGTCGATCCGCGAGGGGTTCACCGTCCACGAGCGCGTCGTGGTCCCGGACGGGCTCGACGACCTGCCCCGGATCGGCGTGGTCCTCGAGACGGTCGCCGGCTTCGAGAACGCGACGTGGTGGGGCCGCGGCCCGCACGAG
>DASSMI010000193.1:0-3235 GCA_035688935.1 Candidatus Limnocylindrales bacterium
GTCGTCGAACCACCACTTGTTCAGCGACGCGCGGTACAGGAACGGGACTCGGGCGGTGAGGGCTCGGACGCGCTCGGGGTTCGGGCGCCAGCGGAGGCCGGCGAGGTTCACGCCGAAGAGCCGCCACGCCGCGATCATCCCGATGACCGCGACGGCGACGCTCGCCCCGATCAGGGCGCCGTCGATGCCGAACAGCGCGTACTCGGATTCCGTGTGGTGGAGGAGCTCCTCGGCGTGCTCGAAGACCGGATGGAGCCAACCGGCGAGCAGCCCGGTCCCCGTTCCGAGCGGCGGCCCGGGGAGCGACAGGACGAGGCCGAGGAAGATCGACGGGATCGCGAGGAGCCACAACGGGGTCGTCATCACCGGCGGCGACTCGTGGATGTGCGGCTCGACCGCCGGATCGACCCGGCTCTCGCCCCAGAACGTCAGGCCGATCAGCCGGAACATGTAGAACGCCGTCAGGACCGCGACGACGATCCCGATCGCCCAGACCCACTGGAAGCCCAGCTTGAACGCCTCGCCGAGGATCTCGTCCTTCGAGAAGAAGCCGGCGAGCGGCGGGATCCCGGCGATCGCGATCGAGCCGATGAGCATCGTCCGGTAGGTCTGCGGGATCTTGTCCTTCAAGCCGCCCATCCGGCGCATGTCCTGTTCCTCGTGGACCGCGTGGATCACGGAGCCCGAGCCGAGGAACAGGAGGCCCTTGAAGAAGCCATGGGTCATCAGGTGGAAGATCGCCGCCGTGAAGGCACCGACGCCGAGTGAGGCGAACATGTAGCCGAGCTGGCTGAGCGTGGAGTAGGCGAGGACACGTTTGATGTCGGTCTGGGTCATCGCGATCGACGCCGCGAGGATCGCGGTGAAGATGCCGATCGCGGCGACCAGGACCATCGCCTCGGGAGCGCTCGCGAAGATCGGACTCGTCCGGGCGACGAGGTAGACGCCCGCGTTGACCATCGTCGCGGCGTGGATCAGCGCGCTGACCGGCGTGGGGCCTTCCATCGCGTCCGGCAGCCAGACGTGGAGCGGGAACTGGGCGCTCTTGCCCATGGCCCCGGCGAAGATCAGCAGGGCGACGATCCAGATCGGGATCGGAAGCTCGGCCGCCCGCGGGTTCTCCGCGAGGCGGGCCCCGGCGTTCGTCAGGAGCTCGATCGCGTGGCGGATGTTCAACGTGCCCGTGTCGACGAACACGGCCATGATCCCGAGCGCGAACCCGACGTCGCCGACGCGGTTGACGATGAACGCCTTCTTCGCCGCGAGCGCCGCGCTCCGCTTGTGCTTCCAGAACCCGATGAGCAGGTAGCTCGAGAGGCCGACCAGCTCCCAGGCGACGAAGACCGTCAGGAAGCTGTCGCCGAGGACGAGCAGGAGCATCGAAACCATGAACAGGTTCAGGTAGGCGAAGAACCGCCAGTAGCCCGGGTCATGGCTCATGTAGCCGATCGAATAGACGTGGACGAGCAGGCCGATCGTCAGCACGACGATCAGCAGGCACGCGGTCAGGCCGTCGACGAAGACGCCGGCGTCGACCTGGAACGATCCGGCCGGGATCCACGTGAAGATCCGGGACGCGAACCCCGCCTCGCCGAACGGCTCGGCGTGCGTCAGCGCGTTGAACGCGACCCACATCCCGATCAGCCAGGCGATCCCTACCGCGCCGACGGGAACGAGGTGCGCCTGCTTGCCGAGACGGCGGCCGAACACGGCCGTGAACAGGAACCCGGCGAGCGGCAGGGCGATGATCGCGGGGACGAGGACCTCGAACATCAGCAGGCTCGCCGCGTCACTGGCGCATCGCGTCGTACTCGTCGACGAGCGGCGTCTTCTTGTTCCGGAAGATCGCGAGGATGATCGAGAGCCCGACCGTGGCCTCGCCGGCGGCGACGGCCATGACGAGGAGCGCGATCACCGATCCGCTCGCTCCCAGCTTCGGGTTGAACGAGGCGAAGGCGATGATCGCGAGGTTGACGGCGTTGAGCATCAGCTCGATCGCCATGACCATGCTGATCGCGTTGCGGCGTGCGAGGAAGCCGAACATCCCGATCGCGAAGAGCAGCCCCGCGAGCGTCAGGTAGGCGTTCAGCGAGCGCGATCCGCCGGCGGCGAGCCCGATCAGCCCGAGGCCCACGATGAAGATCGAGGCGACGATCGTCCCGAGGATCACCCGGATCATTCGAGGACGTCCTTGCCGCGTTCGCGCTTCGCGAGGAAGATCCCGCCGATCACCGCCGCGAGGAGCAGGACGCCGACGATCTCGAACGGCAGGACCCAGTCGGCGAAGAGGACCCGGGCGACGTCGCCGGTCTTCGTGTCGCCGCGCTCCGCGTTGCCGCTCCACGCGGTCGAGCCCACCGCGAGCACGACGACGACCACGAAGAGGATCGCGAGGATCGCGGCCGGGATCGCCTGCGTCTGGAACGCGAGGCGGGTCGGGGCCGACTTCGTCTGGGTGAGCATGATCGCGAACAGGACGAGGACGCTGATCGCGCCGATGTAGACGAGGACCTGGGCGGCGCCCACGAGCGGCGCGCCGGCGAAGACGTAGATCCCGGCGAGGGCGCCGAAGCAGACCATCATCGCCAGGCCGCACCGGATGATGTCGCGCATCACCACGACGGCGAGGCCCGAGGCGAGCATCGTCCCGGCCAGGAGGATGAAGAGGACGTCGTCCCAGGCGACGCCGAGGATCGGGATCGTCGAGGGGATCGCCACCGGCGGGTCAGCCGTGTCCGTGGCCGGCGTGGTCGCCGCCGGCCGTCAGCGCCGCCGCGTGACCGTTCCCGCCGTGACCGTTCCCGCCGTGACCGTTCCCGGTGCCCAGCGCCGGCCCGGCCGACTCGCGCGCGATCTGCGCCGCAACCGCCGACGGGAGCATCGGGAGGAGCCGGGTCGGCTCGACCGGCCTGCCGGCTGCGGCGGCCCGCTCCGCCCAGTCCCGCTCGCGCCGGATGTAGGTCATCTCGGTCTCCTGGTCGATCTCGGCCAGGGCGATGAGATCGACCATCGGATCGACGCGGGACGTGTGCGACAGCTCGAAGTCGCCGCCGTCGCGGAGGGCGTCGTACGGGCAGGCATCGACGCAGATCCCGCACAGGATGCAGCGGCTCTCGTCGACGTCGTACTTCTGGAGGATCCGGGGCTTCGGCATGAGCGCCCCGGTGGGGCAGGTCTCTGCGCAGCGGCCGCACGAGACGCACGGCGTGTCGTTCAGGCTCATGTCGAGCGGCGT
>DASSMI010000194.1:0-2099 GCA_035688935.1 Candidatus Limnocylindrales bacterium
ACGCCGGTCGTCCTCGTCCACGGCGCGACCGCCGACCACACGACGTGGCGGACGAGCGGACCGCTCCTCGCCGAGCGCCATCGGATCCACGCGATCGATCGCCGCGGTCGCGGGGCATCCGGCGACGCGGAGGCCGGCTCGGCGTATTCGATCGGCCTCGAGTTCGACGATCTGGCCGCGGTCGCGGACGAGATCGCCGCGGAGACCGGCACCGCCGTCGACGTGGTCGGCCACTCGTACGGCGGCCGGATCGCGCTCGGCGCGGCGCTCCGGACGGACGCGATCCGCCGGGTCGTCTGCTACGAGGGCGCGCCGCCCGCGCCGGGTGGGGAGGGCTATCAGGACGCCGACGCGGGCACGCTCCGGCGGGTCGAGGCGTCCGTCGCCGCGGGCGATCGCGACGAGGCGCTCGCGACGTTCATGCGGGACATCGTCGGCATGCCGGCCGACGAGCTGGCCGCGTTCCGAGCGAACCCGATCTGGCCGCGCCGCGCGGCCGCCGTCGACACGACGATCCGCGAGCTCCGCGCCGAGATCGATCCGGAGGCGGGCCTCGACGCGCTCGGAGCGGTCCGGCAGCCGGTCCTCCAGGTCCTCGGCGGCGCGAGCGCGCACCCGTTCCGGGCGGCGACCGAGGCGCTCGACGCGCGCCTAGCGAACGGCCGGGTCCTCGTCATCGAGGGTGCGCGGCACGCCGCCCACCACACCCACGCGACGGAGTTCGTCGCCGCGGTGGAGGCCTTCCTCGCCGAATCCGATCTGGCAGACTGACCGCCATGCCCGATCCGCTCTACTGGATCATCCTCGGCTTCCTCGCCGGCGCCCTGTCGGGGGCCGTCGTCGGCGGACGGACGGCGCGCGGCTGCCTGCCGAACATCGTGGTCGGCGTCCTCGGCGCGATCGTCGGCGGGTGGCTGGCGACGCAGCTCGGGTTCACCCAGGGCGTGGGCTTCCTCGCCGCGCTGATCGTGGCCGTGATCGGCGCGATCGTCGTCCGCGTGATCCTCGAGGCGCTGAGCCCGAACGACCGGCGCTGATCGCCGAGCGATCGGCGAGCGATCACCGCTCCCGAGCGGGCACCACCCGGCGACCCGGGCTACCATCGAGGCGATGACGAATCCCGCGCCGGTCGCTCCGACGTCGCCCTCCGACGACCGCCCGTACTCGCCGGGCCTCGAGGGCGTCCTCGCCGGCGAGACCTCGCTCTCCAAGGTCGATGGCGCGAACGGCCGGCTGATCTATCGCGGCTACCGGATCGGCGATCTCGTGGAGCACGGGACGTACCCGGCGGTCGCGAACCTCCTGTGGACCGGCGACTGGGATCGATCCGCTCGCCTGGCGACGGGCCAGATCCCGCACGACGTGATGGGTGTCCTACGCTCGCTTCCCGGGACCGCAAAGCCGATGGACGCGCTGCGGACGGCGATCTCCGCCTGGGGCGCGTCGCAGGGTCCGACGTATCCCCCGACTGTCGATCAGGCCCGAGCGCTGACGGCGTTCTCCCCCTCGGCGCTGGCCGCGTTCGCCCGCCTCCGCGAGGGGAAGGAACCGGTCGAGCCCGATCCGTCACTGGACCTCGTCGAAGGCTTCCTCTACCAGCTGAAGGGCGAGCGCCCCGACGCGGGCACGGCTCGCGCGCTCGATGCCTATTTCATCGTCGGCGCCGAGCACGGCTTCAACGCGTCGACCTTCACGGCGCGCGTCGTCACCTCGACCAACTCGGACCTCGCGTCGGCGGTCTGCGCGGCGATCGGGACGATGAAGGGGCCGCTCCACGGCGGCGCGCCGTCGGAGGTCGTCGACCAGCTGTCGCAGATGGGCTCGGTCGATCGGGCCGAGGCGTGGCTCCGCGGCGCGCTCGACCGCCACGAGCGCCTGATGGGCTTCGGGCACCGCGTCTACCGCGCGTACGACCCGCGGGCGGCGGCGCTCCGGAAGGTCGCCGAGGGCATGGAGCACAAGCCCGACTGGCTGCAGCTGGCGATCTCGGTCGAGGACGTCGCGCTGCGGCTGCTCGCCGAGCGCCACCCCGAGCGCGCCCTGAAGACGAACGTCGAGTACTACGCGGCGCCGGTGCTCATGGGCGTGGGCCTCACGCC
>DASSMI010000195.1:0-3744 GCA_035688935.1 Candidatus Limnocylindrales bacterium
TTCTCCCAGGCACTCGCCGGCGCGACGACCCCGACGAGATCGCCGTCGCGGAGGCGGCGCGGCTTGCGGACGGTGTCGCTCACACGAGGAAGCTCGTCACCGGATCCCGCTCCAGGAGGATCGGCCGGTCGATCCGGAACCGTTCCAGCTCGGGCTCCGACGGGCTCGATCCATCGATCGCCCGCTCGGCCAGGATCCGGCCCAGGACCGAGGCGAACTTGAAGGCATGGGCCGCACCGAGGACGACCTGGACGCCGGGCGCGTCCGGGAGGCGGTCGACCACGAAGTCGCGATCCGGAGTCAGGGTGTAGAGGCAGGTCTTCGTGTAGAGCTCGGGCGCGACCTGGCCGGGCAGGTGGCGGGCGAGGAAGTCCATGAGCCGGGCGTGGCAGACGTCGTCGCGATCGAAGGTCCGCGACGCCGGGGTGCATTCGTCGCCGCCGACGTCCTCGGCGGATTTCGGGCCGGGCTCGCCGTAGGTCGGGAAGCCGTAGAAGCTCGGATCGTCCATCCAGATCCAGATCGGGAACCGGTCCGGAGCGAAGGCCGACGGGTCGGCGACCGCGAGGTAGGTCACCTGCGCCTGGATGATCGTCAGCGGCAGCCGCCGGTCGAACGAGGCGAGGAGATCGTTCGTCCACGCGTCGGCGGCGATGACGATCTGGGGCGCCGAGTGGATCGTGCCGTCGGCGAGCTCGATCTCGACCGATCCGTCGGCGTTCGGGCGGATGCGCTGGACGCGGGCGTTCTCGAGGAGCGTCGCGCCGTTGGCACGGGCCAGCCGCTGGTGGGCCGCGTTCGCGCGGTTCGGATCGGCGATCCCGGCGTCGGCCTGGAAGAGGCCGTGGTACTCGTCGCCGAGACGCCACTGCGGCCAGCGCCGGACGATCTCCGGACCGGTCAGGTGCTCGAACGGGATGCCCTCCGCGGTCATCGACTCGGTGTAGTCGCTCAGCGGGATCGCTGCCTCGTACGGTGCGATGTCGAGGCCGCCGGTCCTCGTGACGATCGTCGCGCCGGCTTCCGCCTCGATCTCGGCCCAGGTCTCATAGGCGCGCCGGGCGAGCCGGATGTAGTCGGGGCGGTGGTAGGACAGCCGGATGATCCGGCTGTGGTCCTGACCGGCGCCGTTGCCGTGGCCCAGCTCGAACTGCTCGATGCCCAGGACGCGGTCGCCGAGCCGTCGGCTCAGCCAGCAGGCCGCTCCGGAGCCGATCGCTCCGAGCCCCACGACGATCGCATCCCACTCGTTCCGCACGCCGCGAGCGTACTGGCGGCGTCGCCGTTCCGTGGCGGCGTCGCGCGGCGCGAGTGACGGCGCGCCTCGCGCCCGGGCCCGTGATCCGCACCGTTGATCAAGTTCCCGCCGCGTGAGCGCGGCGGTTCGCCCAGATGCCCTTCGGACCGTCGGGGACGTCCGCGTGCCCAGCGTGCCGGGCGCGAATCCGATCAGTGAGATCGATCAGGATCGAACGTCGAACGCGCGCGTCTCCACCAGCCCGACCCGGCCGCCGATCTCGATCGAGCCGTCGGGCTGCGGCCGGACGACGATCTCCGAGCCCACGCCTTGCCGGATCGTCAGGTCGCGACCCAGGTCGCCGCCCATGGCGACCGCTGCTGCCCCCGTCGCCTCGTCCTCGAGGATCCCGTAGTCGGTCGCGAAGTAGCGGGCTCGAAGGACCCCCGCCGGCTCGTCGACCCACGCCCAGACGTAGACGCCTCGCTCGCCCATCCGCGGCCCGACGAACGATTCCACGTCCGCGACGCTCCCGAGCCGGCGACGCTCGTGCTCGTGGATCCACTCGGGCCGGGCGCGGACCCACGTCCGCTCGGCGTCGTGCCGGGTCGGCACCTCGCCAGCCGGCGGCCGGAGCGTCGTCGCCGGCGCGCCCGTCTCCCGGAAGAGCCACGCCGTGCCGACGGTCGGGTGACCCGCGAACGCGAGCTCCGCGGCGGGCGTGAAGATCCGGATGGCGCCCTCGGCCGGGTCGTCGACGAACACCGTCTCCGAGAAGGCGAGGTCGGCCGCGACCGCCTGGCGGCGCTCCGCCGCGAACCGCCAGCCCTCGAGGAAGACGCCGAGCGGGTTGCCGCCGCGTCCGTCGGGCCCGGCGAAGACCTTGAGGACGTGGAGCTCGGTGGTCGTGGCGACCGTCGTCATCGGTTCCTCCGTTCGAGCGCGAGCCGGTGCAGGCCCAGGATCGTGATCGCGTCGGTGATCTCGCCGCGGTCGATCATCGCCAGGGCATCGTCGAAGGCGACCCAGCGCGTGGCCAGGTCCTCGGTGGGATCCGGCGTCGCCGTTCCGTGGGTCACGGCACGCGCGGCGAAGACGACGCCGGTCTCGTCGGTCACGGAGTTCGACAGCTCGAAGCGGACGAGCTCGCGCCAGTCCTCGGCGGTCACGCCGGTCTCCTCGAGCAGCTCGCGCCGGCCGCCGTCCTCCGGCGTCTCGCCCGGCGGCACGCCGCCCTCGGGGATCTCCCAGGAGTAGCGATCCAGCGTGTAACGGTGCTGGCCCACGAGCAGGACCCGATCCTCGTCGTCGAGGACCACGACACCGACCGCGAGGTTCGCGAAGTGGACCGTGCCGTAGATCCCCGGGCTCCCGTCCGGCCGAACCACCTCGTCGTGCCAGACGGTGATCCACGGGTTCTCGTACCCGATCCGGCGCGTTCGGCGGCGCCACGGCCCGATGGTGACGGGGTCTCGCTCTCGCTCGATCATCGCTGCCATCGTCGCACGGCCCGGGCGCCCGGGGCGGGTTCCGCGTCGCGCGGCCTATCCTCGGTTGATGGTCGACCCAGCCGACCCCGAGCGGCTCCGCCCCGCGAGCCCGCCGATCCACGCGGTCGCTGCGCTCCGCGACGTCCGGATCCCGGTGTCGGACGGGCTTGCGCTGTCGGCCAACCTGTGGCTCCCGGAGCCCTTGGCGGACGGATCGGGCCCGACGACGTTCCCGGCCATCCTCGAGATGATCCCGTACCGCAAGGACGACTGGCGCGCGGCGAGCGACGAGGCGCGCGGCGAGTACCTCGCGGCGCGCGGCTACGCGTTCTGCCGGCTCGACGTCCGCGGGACCGGGTCGTCGCCAGGTGTCGCGCTCGACGAGTACACGGCGCGCGAGACGCAGGACGGCGCGGAGGTCGTCGAGTGGCTCGCCGCCCAGCCGTGGTGCTCCGGCAGGGTCGGGATGTGGGGCATCTCGTACGGCGGGTTCACCTCGATCCAGGTGGCCCTCCTCCGCCCGCCGCATCTGGCCGCGATCGTGCCGGTGATGGCAACGGACGACCGCTACACCGACGACGTCCACTACCTCGGCGGCTGTGCCACGGTCAGCGAGCTGTCGCAGTACGCGGTCTCGATGGTCGGGATGAACGCGCTGCCGCCGCTCGCGGCGTATCGCGGCGCCGGCTGGGCGGCGGAGTGGAAGGACCGACTCGAGCAGACTCCGATCTGGCTGTTCCAATGGCTCCGCCAGCAGCATGACGGCCCGTACTGGCGCCAGGGATCGCTCGCGCCGGACTGGGACCGGCTCACGACGCCGACCTTCCTGGTCGGCGGCTGGATGGACGAATACGTCGACGCGGCGCTGCGCATGCTCGAGCGCTGCACGAACGCGCCGCGGCGAGCGCTGATCGGCAACTGGGTCCACGACCTGCCGGACGAGGCCTACCCCGGACCGAATCTGGACTGGCTCCACGAGATGGTCCGGTTCTTCGACCACTGGCTGAAGGGTGTCGA
>DASSMI010000196.1:0-6455 GCA_035688935.1 Candidatus Limnocylindrales bacterium
GTGGCTTCTTGGGTCCGTGGCGGCGGCGAGGGAGCCGTCCGGGTCGGCTGGGCCGCCGTTCACCAGCTCGATCGCGTGGGCGTGGCCCAGCAGGCCGTTGAACGGAATCGTCCGGGTCACGGGGTGGCCCATCGCCTCGAGCGCGTCGAGGACCTCGGCGGCGTAGCGGCGCTCGGCTCGAACGTTCACCGGGGGCGCGAAGTGGGCGTCGCCGTCGACGAACCAGCGCGGTGCACCGACCGCGGTCGCGATGTCCACGCCGCCGTCGACGAGCGCCGACACGACCTGGGCGTGGATCTGCGGCTGGGCGTCGCCGCCCATCGATCCGGTCACGATCCACGGCCGCCGCTCGCCGCTCCGGAAGAGCATCCCGGGGAGCAGCGTGTGAAGCGTCCGCTTCCGCGGCGCGAGGACGTTGGGATGCGAGGGATCGAGGCTGAAGTACGAGCCCCGGTTCTGGTAGTGGATGCCGGTCACCGGATCCACGACGCCCGAGCCAAACCCCATGTAGTTCGACTCGATCAGGCTCACCGCGTTGCCGTCGGCGTCGACGGTCGCGAGGTAGATCGTCCCGCCGCCGCGCGGGTTCGTCGACGCGGGCGGACGCGAGGCGCGGGCCGGGTCGATCGAGCGCGCAAGATCGGCCGCGTGTGCCGGCGACGTCAGGCGCTCGACCGGGATGTCGAGGACGTCGGGGTCGGTCAGCCACCGGTCCCGATCGGCCATCGCCAGCTTCGAGGCCTCGATCCCGAGGTGGACCCACCGGGCGTCGGCGGCGCCCGACGCACCGAACGACGACGCCGCCGGAGGATCGAACGTCGCGAGGATGTTGAGGAGCTCCAGCGCGACGATTCCGGAGCTGTTCGGCGGGTGGCTCGTGACGCGGGCGCCGCGGTAGTCCGTGGCGATCGGGTCCGTCCACGTCGAGCGGTGCGCCCGCAGGTCGTCGGCCGTGATCGTCGATCCGACGGCACCGAGGCCGGCCGCCTGGCGGTCGGCCAGCTCGCCGTCGTAGAAGGCATCGAAGCCGTCGCCAGCCAGGAGCCGCAGGGTCGCGCCGAGGGCCGGCAGCCGGACGAGCTCGCCGGGCCGCCACGGGCGGCCGTTCGGCCGGTAGACGCGCTCGAAGCCGGAGCGCGGGCCGAGCGCCTCCACGACCGCCGGGAGCGTGTTCTCGACGGCCGAGATGAACCCGTCGTACGCGGGGAAGCCGTCCTCGGCGAGCTGGATCGCAGCAGCGAGGACGTCCCCGCGCGGCAGCCGTCCGTGACGCGCGTGGGCGTCGCCCCACGATCGGACGGCGCCCGGCACCGTGATCGTGTGGGGACCGCGGTAGGGGAGCGTGGCCATCCCCTGGGCGACCATCCGCCCGGGATCCGCGGCAGCCGGCGCGCGTCCCGACCCGTTCAGCGCCGTCTGGCGTCCCGCGGCCTCGTCCCAGATGAGCCAGAACGCGTCCCCGCCGATGCCGCACGCCGACGGAAGCACCACCCCGAGGACGGCATTCGTGGCGATCGCCGCGTCGACCGCGTGGCCGCCGGCCCGAAGGACGGCGAGCCCCGCGGCGGTCGCGAGATGATGCGGCGCGACGACCGCTCCGTGGCGGCCGCGGACGAGGGGCTGCGGGACGAGCGGGCGGTCGCCGGTCATCCCGGTGCGAGCTCCGGATGCTCGGCGTCGAGGAGGAACTCCTGGCGCCGGAGCTGCACGAGCGGCAGGAGCGCGATCACGAGCATCACGACCGTGCCGATCAGGAGACCGTCGATCCCCTTCCATTCCGCGGCGACGCCGCCGATGAGGCTCCCGCCGATCTGGCCGAGCGCCAGGAACACCGAGTACAGCCCCATGATCGCCCCGCGATCGCTCGGGAACGCCTCGGACATGTCGGCGAGCAGGCCGACCGCGGCGGGGGTCGCGCCCGCGAGGACGAACAGTCCGGCGCCAGCCGCGAGCGCGGCGACGACGGGCAGCACCACCAGGACGCCGGCGCCATGGTTCACGACCGCCGCGCCCAGCGCCATCACGACGCCACCCGCGATCCCGGCCCCGATGATCGTCGTCCGCCGGAACGCCTTGAACCGGTTGCCCCAGTACCAGAGCCCCGCGCCGAACACGAGCCCGATGACGATCGCCGCGAGGGAGATCTGCATCCCCGAGAACCCGCGCATCAGGAGCTGGTCGGGGAATCGCGGGTTCGCGCGCGAGAAGTTGAAGAGCGCCTGGCTGAACCACAGCCCGATCGACGCGTTGACGGCGATCCAGGTCGGGGCGAGCAGCCAGACGTGGGACGACCGAAGCAGGGTCACGTAGCGCGCGAGGTCCATCCGTGATCGCTCGGCTGCCGCGACCGCCGCGCGGCGCTCCGCGCGCTCGTCGGCCTGGCGGTCCTCGACGCCATACCGATAGATCAGGTACGACCCGCCGTACACGACGGCGTTCGCGTAGAACGCGATCGGTCCGAGGGCCTCGAACAGCACCGGTGCCACGACGAACCCGGCTCCGATCCCCGCGAGCGTCGCGCCCTCGAAGCGGGCCGCGGCCTTGCCCCGGAGCAGCTCGTCGCCCGCGGTCACGAGGGCGATGTAGCCGAGGATCGACGGGACGCTCGCGGCGGTCGACGCGCCCTCGAGGATCCGCGTGCCGCCAAGCACGAGGAGGTTCGTCGTGAGCCCGGTGAGGATGACGGCGACCGCGCCGAACACCGGCCCCACGAGCATCATCCGATGGTGTCCGAACCGGTCGGACAGCACGCCGAACAGCGGCGAGAGCGCCAGCTCGCTGATGTAGAAGGCGGAGTGGAGCCAGGCGAGGGTCGTCGGCTCGATGAACGCGCCGCCGTGGAGGTGGAGGCGCGCGAGGTAGACCGCAAGCATCGACCCCGTGAGACCGGTGCTGAAGCGGAGCGTGAAGGTGCCGCCGAGCACGGCCCAGAGGGATCGGTCCATCCGGGCGAATCGTAGCGGCTCGGCCGCGCGGGCTGCCGGAGGCCGGAACGCGTCTCGTATCATCGCGGCCAGGGATCGCCCACTCTGGAGGGAGGAGCCGTGGCCCGCATCGTCTTCGTCACCGACTCCGCATCGGACCTCGATCCGGCGGTCGCGTCCGCTCGCGGCATCCGCATCGTCCCGCTCGTCGTGACGTTCGGCGAGACGACGTATCGCGCCGGAGTCGATCTGTCGACGGCCGAGTTCTGGCAGCGGATGACGGCGCCCGACGCGCCGTTCCCGAAGACGGCGGCGGCATCGCCCGGAGACTTCAAGGCGATCTACGACGGCGCGTTCGCCGAGGGCGCCGACGCGATCGTGTCGGTCCACGTCTCGGGGTCCCTGTCGGGCGCGATCAAAAGCGCCGAGATCGCGCGGACGATGCTCCCCGACCGCGAGATCCACGTCGTCGACTCGCAGGGCGCCTCGATGGCCCAGTCGATCCTGTGCTTCCTGGGACAGGATCTCGCGGCAGCCGGGCAGTCCGCCGCCGACATCGCGACGACGCTCACGAAGCGGGCCGACGATCTCCGGATGGTCGTCTCGCTCGAGACCCTCGAGTACCTGAAGAAGGGTGGCCGCGTCAGCGGCGCGCAGGCCGCGATCGGGACGCTCCTGTCCGTGAAGCCGATCATCGCCGTCGAGCACGGGGTCGTGGAGACGGCCGACAAGCCGCGGACGCGCTCGAAGTCGCGCGAGCGGTGCATCGAGCTGATCACCGAGCGCCCGATCGAGCGGATCTCGATCCTGCACACGATGGCACCCGACGTCGACGAGTTCCGGGCCGAGGTCATCCGGCGTGGCGGTCTCAAGGCCGACGAGGTGATGACCTCGATCGTCGGGCCGTCGGTCGGGCCGCACCTGGGCCCCGGCTGCGTCGGTGCCGCGGTGCTCTATCGGCCGTCGTAGACCATCGGCCCAGGCACCCCGCGGCCCGTGACATCCCGCCGCAACGGCCATGACCTTTGGTTGCGACTCGGTTGCGAGGGCGTTGCGCTACGGTGAACGCACGAGGACCGGCCCGGTACCGCCGGGCTATACTCCTCGCCGGCATACCACGCGCTGATGGCCCACCACGCGAACGGCGCCCCGTGGGGTCGTCCGGGAGACGACCCAACTCTCGCCGCCGCTTGCCTCCTGGGTGACGGTGGCCCTGGAGGTCCACCTCACACCATGACGACCGAGCACATCGCCACGTCGATCAACCCGTGGCAGGTCGCTCAGCAGCAGTTCGACCTCGCCGCCGAGCGGCTCAACCTCGACCCCGGTCTGCGCCGCGTCCTCCGCGAGCCGCGCCGGGAGCTGACGGTCCACTTCCCCGTGAAGATGGACGACGGCTCGGTCCAGGTCTTCACCGGGTATCGCGTCCAGCACAACCTGGGCCGCGGTCCGGCCAAGGGCGGCATCCGCTACCACCAGGACGTCTCCCTCGACGAGGTCAAGGCCCTCGCGATGTGGATGACCTGGAAGTGCGCGGTCGTCGGGATCCCGTACGGCGGCGGCAAGGGCGGCGTGATCGTCGATCCGAAGAAGCTCAGCCAGAAGGAGCTCGAGAGCCTGAGCCGGCGCTTCTTCACCGAGATCGAGGTCCTCGTCGGGCCCGAGAAGGACATCCCCGCGCCGGACGTCAACACGAACGCCCAGGTCATGGCGTGGTTCATGGACACGTACTCGATGCACGCCGGTCATACCGTGCCGGGCGTCGTCACCGGCAAGCCGATCTCGCTCGGCGGCTCCGAAGGCCGCAACGAGGCGACCGCCCGCGGGACGGTGTTCTGCATCATCGAGGCGGCCCGCCATCTCGGGATCGAGCTGCCGAAGGCGCGCGTGGCGATCCAGGGCTTCGGCAACGCCGGCTCGATCGCGGCGACCCTGATCAGCGACGAGGGCGCGACGGTCGTCGCGGTGTCGGACTCGACCGGTGGCATCCACAACCCCGACGGGCTCGACGTCAAGCGGGTCATCGCCTGGAAGAAGGAGCACGGGACCGTCCAGGGCTTCCCGGGCACGACCGACGTGACGAACGCCCAGGTGCTCGAGGTCGACTGCGACATCCTCATCCCGGCGGCCCTCGAGAACCAGATCACCGAGCGGAACGCCGGCAACATCAAGGCCCGCCTCGTCGCCGAGGCCGCGAACGGACCGACCACGCCCGAGGCCGACCGGATCCTCTTCAAGAACTCGAAGTTCATGATCCCGGACATCCTGTGCAACGCCGGCGGCGTGACCGTCAGCTACTTCGAGTGGGTCCAGGACCTGAACCGCGACCACTGGAGCGAGCGGGTCGTCAACGACAAGCTCCGCGAGATCATGGTGAAGGCGTTCAGCGAGACGCTCGCGATCGCCCGCCGCGAGCAGTGCGACATGCGGACCGCGGCATACCTGCTGGCGGTCCAGCGGGTCGCCGACGCGACGGCGATGCGCGGTCTGTACCCGTAGAGATCACCTCGACCGAGGCAAGGAAACGGCCCCGGCGATCGCCGGGGCCGTCCGATTCGTCGCGGCGCTCGCTATCGATCGCGGCCGAGCGCCGCGTCCGCCTCGTCCGCGCCGAAGTCCGGCTCGAGGGCCGCGTCGTCGTCCTCGTCCGTCGTCTCGTGGTCCTGCGCCGTGCCGTCGAGCGTGCCGGTGCCACGGACGATCGCGGTCCCGCCCTCGCTCATCAGGCCGCCGCCGACCGTCCGGTCCTCGTCGCGCTCGTGCTCCGGCATCTGATCGAGGCGCCGGTCCTCGTCGTGGTCGCTCATCGCGTGCCTCCCTGCGGTCCGGGGGTCGCGCTGAGCGTGGGCCGTCGGGCGTTGCACGCCGTCGGCGCCCGCCGCCGACGGACGCGGCGAACGCATTACGGGCCGGTGGCCGGTGAACGCCACATCGTCGTGATCGGCGCGCCGTCGCGAACGGCGCGGAAGGCGCCGAGGCGCCGGAACCCGGCTCGCTCGTAGCGGTGGTCGTTGGCCGGGTTCGTCGACTCGAGGTAGGCGGGCACGCCGAGCTCGTCCCAGCGGCCGAGGCTCGCCGCCAGGAGCGCCTGGCCGATCCCGCGTCCCCGTTGGTCGGGATGCGTCGCGAGCAGGCTCAGGTAGGCGTGGGCGGGCGCAGCCGGGTGGTTCGCCTCGAACCGCTCGTACAGCTCGGCCATCTCGCGGGCACCATCCGCCCCGAGGGTCTCCTCGTTGAAGCGTTCGAGCTCGGTCAGGGCGTCGTCGGACAGCTCCCGGCCGCCCGGCGGGATCCAGACGGCGACCGCCGCGCCAGCGTCGAGCAGCCAGACGTTCCCCTGCTCCTGGGCCGCGGCGACGAAGGTCCGCCAGTACGGCTGATGGTGGTCGACCCGGCCGTCCGGACGTCGCAGGGCGACCTCCCAGACCGGGTCGATCGCGAACGCGAGCGTGATCGTCTCGGCCGCTCGATCGATGTCCGCCGCCGTCGCGATCCGGATGTCCACGGGGGGAGGATGCTGCGCATCGCGAC
>DASSMI010000197.1:0-7222 GCA_035688935.1 Candidatus Limnocylindrales bacterium
GGACTCCACGATCACGCCCTTCACGTTGGCGAGCTGGCCGATGGACGTGATCCCGCCGATCCCGAGATGGTCGCCGGTGACGTTCGTGACGACCGCGACGTCGTTGCGGTCGTAGCCGAGGCCCTCGCGGAGGATCCCGCCCCGCGCGACCTCGAACCCCGCGGTGTCGACGGTCGGGTTCTGGAGGACCATCTGGGCCGACTTCGGCCCGGACATGTCGCCCTTCTTGATCAGCCGGCCGTCGATGACGATTCCATCGGTCGACGTCATCCCGACGCGGCGGCCCTTGAGCTTCAGGATGTGGGCGATCATCCGGACGGTCGTCGTCTTCCCGTTGGTGCCGGTCACCGCGATGATCGGGATCCGCGCCTCGGAGCCCGGCGGGAAGAGCCCATCGATGACCGGCCGGGCGACGTACTGGGGCTCACCCTCGGTCGGATGCGTGTGCATCCGGAAGCCGGGGGCCGCGTTGACCTCGACGATCGCGCCGCCCGTCTCGCGGACCGGCGTGGCGATGTCCGGGCAGATGAAGTCGATGCCCGCGATGTCGAGCCCGACGATCTGGGCCGCCGTCTCGGCGATCTCGACGTTGTCGGGGTGGGCCTCGATCGTCCGGTCGATCGACGTGCCGCCGGTCGACATGTTGCCGGTGAGGGCGAGCTTCACGAACGTGCCCGGCGCGGGCGTGTCGTCGAGGCCGAAGCCCTGGTCGCGGAGGAGCACCTCGGCGGCCTCGTCGATCTTGATCCGCGTCAGGACCTTCTCGTGGCCGATGCCGCGGCGCGGGTCGGCGTTGGCGACGTCGACGAGCTGGCGGATCGTGTGCTCGCCGTCGCCGACGACGCTGGCCGGGACGCGCTGGGCGATCGCGGCAACCTTGCCGCCGATCACGAGACAGCGGTAGTCGTTGCCGGCGACGTAGCTCTCGACGACGAGATCGCCGCTCCGGCTCTCCTTGCGGGCGCCGTGGAAGGCGGCCCGGACCGCCTCTTCGGAGCGGAGGTCCAGGTGGACGCCGCGGCCGTGGTTCCCGTCGAGCGGCTTGACGACGCACGGGAAGCCGATCCGGAGCGCGGCCTCGACCGTCGCCTCCTCGCTGTCCGTGACCGTGCTCTTGGGGACGGGCAGGCCGGCCGAGTCGAGGAGGCGGTTGGTCAGGCTCTTGTCGCTCGCGATGTCGACGGCGATTCCCGAGGTCTTCGAGGTCATCGTCGCGCGGATCCGCTGCTGGTGGACGCCCTGGCCCAGCTGGACGAGCGAGTGCCGGTCGAGCCGGATGTACGGGATGTCGCGCGAGGCGGCCTCGTCGAGGATCGCCTGGGTGCTCGGCCCGAAGGCCGCCTTCTCGGCAAGCCGGATCAGGCGCTCGAGCTCGGCCATGAAATCGATGGCGACGCGGTCGTCGTCCGGAGCCACGAGGTGGTTGACCAGCGCGACGGCGATCTTGCCGGCCTCGATCCCGACGCTCTCCTCGCGGAACTCGTAGATGACGTTGTAGCGGCCCGTCTCGCCGGTGCCGCGGGTCTTGCCGTGGCGGACGTCGGTGCCGGCGAGGTTCTGGAGCTCGAGCGCGATGTGCTCCGCGATGTGGCCGGCCCACGTCCCTTCCCGGAGCCGGGTGATGAAGCCGCCGCGCCGGCCGAGGCTGCAGGCGTGGTCCTCCAGGCTGGGGAGGACGGCGATCAGGGCATCGGTGAAGCCCGGGATCGTGTTGCTCGGGAACGCCTCGAGGACGCCGAGGTCGACGACCATCCGGACGACCGGCTCGCGGGCCCAGTAGTTGGGGCCGCGGAGGATCCGGGTCTCGATGATCCGCAGGCTGGGCTCGGGGCGTTTGCCGTTGCTCGGCGCGTCCGCGGAGCGGCGGCGCGGCCTCGCGGTGGCGGTCGCGGTCATCGCGGCCTCGTCGGCGGTCTTCGCCGCGGTCTTCCTCGCGCGGGGTGTCGGTGCCGCTTGCGCCACGGAGCCCTCCTGCCGCCCTGTCGCCCCTCGGTCCGTCAGCCGGGCCCCGAGTGTACTCGGCCGCGTTCCGGGACCGCCACGCTGGCCGGTGCGCCGGGCGACTACTCGGAGGCGGCCTCGGCGCCCGAGATCGCGTGGAGGGTCGGCGTGGCGAGGCGATGCCGCTTGGCCAGATCGAACTTGTAGCCGCTGGGCAGCGAATGGAGGACGACACCGCTGATCATCAGCGGCTTGTGGCCGCGGACCTCCCAGGCGTCGGTCTCGGAGGCGGAGCCGTCGACGACGGTGATGCTCCCCCGCCCGATCACCTCCATGACATGGTCCGGACCGACGACGCCGGCCGTGTCCTCGTCGACGCCGAGCCCGAGGAGCGACGGGTTCTGGGCGATCAGGGAGAGCAGCCGCCCCAGCCGGTTCCGCTGCTGGAAGTGCTGGTCGACGATGACGCCCGGGAGCATCCCGAGGCCCGCCGCGATCTGGGCCATCCGATGCTTCGGCGTGGCGCCGGACGCCCCGAACGCGATCATGTGGCTCGACATCGCGCTGGCGCCGGCGGATGTCCCGGCCATGACCGCGCCGTGCCGGAACCGCTCGAGCATCGCGTCGGCCAGCCGCGTCCCGCCGACCTGCGACGCGAGCTTCAGCTGGTTGCCGCCGGTCAGGAAGACGCCGGTCGCGTCGCGCAGGGCGAGGGCGACGGACTCGTCGTTCGCCTGGGGACGGGTCGCCGCGTGGAGCGGGCGCACGGTCGAGCAGCCGAGGTCCGTGAAGATCTGGCGGTAGCGCTCGCCGGCCTCGGTCCCGAGGGACGACGCGGTCGAGATGACGACGATCGTCGCGTCGCGGCCACCGGCGAGCTGGACGAACCGGTTCAGGATCACCCGATCCCGGACCTTGTCCTCCGCCCCGCCGATGATGATGACCGAACCGTCTGTCACGGTCGCGCGCTCCCTCGCTCGATCCGGGGAAGGATACCGTGCGCTCTCCGGCTCGTTTCCGGTGCAACGATCGGCGGGGGCTGCATCGACGCTGCAGGCCCGCACAACGACCATCGTTCCAACAACGGCTGCGGGTCATCGCGGTCGCCTTCGGCACGCCCCCGCGCCTCGGTGGCGCCCCGACGAGTCCGGGACGGCACTCGTACGGACCGTTCGGACCCTCCAAGGCGCTCCGGTTGCGATGGCATCGCTCTCCGAGGTGACAGCCCGCGACACGTCGCGACGGCGCGCCCCCAGCCCGATGCGAGAATGCTCGGATGGCGACGACGGACGTGACCGGCGGATCGGTCGCGCCGCCGGTCGGGCGTCGCGCCGTGAGCCCGCACCGGCGGCGGTACGGCGTGGTCCGCCGCGCGCTCCGTCAGGAGGTGAGCCGGCTCCGCGACCGCCGTCGCGTCCTCGCGATGGTCCTCCTGATGATCACGTTCGGGTGCATCGCGGCCGGGCTGGTCGCCCGCGGCGAGCCGGCCGGCGCGGACGCCCGGGCGTACTGGGCCGCCGTTCGGATCTGGCTCGGCGGCGGCGATCCGTACCGGCCCACCGGCCCGTTCCTGCCGTACGTCTACGCGCCCTGGATGCTCCCGCTCTTCGCACCGTGGGCGCTGATGCCCTGGGACGTCGCGTGGTTCGTCTGGCGCGGCGGGACGATCCTGGGGCTGCTCTGGACGATCCACTGGGCGTACAGCCGGCGGCCGCTCCTCACCGCCGTCGTCGTGGCGGCGCTCGGGTTCCCGTTCGGGGCGAACCTCGACACCGGCAACATCAACCTGCCCCTCACGCTCCTGCTGTGGGGCGCGCTGTTCAGCGGGCCCATCCTGGCCGGGGCCCTCTGGGCGATCGCGAGCTGGATGAAGTGGGTCCCGATCGTCTTCCTGATCATCCTGCCGCCACGGGCCCGGCTGTGGGGACTGGGCTTCCTCGCGGCGTCGATCGCGCTCAGCCTCGCGACACTGCCCGGAACGATCGCGCAGCTCCAGGCGCTCGTCGGGTTCGGACGACGGCCGCTCCGGCTCGACTACATCGTGTTCCTGTGGGCGCTCGTGCCGATCCTCTGGCGACAGCCCGAGCCATTCGGGTGGCTGCGGCCCGCATGGTGGCGCGCGCTGATCGGCCGATGGCGCGGCGAGCGCCGGTCGCGGACACGGCGAGCGAGGACCTTCCTCGGGCTGCCGCATGGCTCACCGAGCGACCGGCGAGGCGAGGACGCGCCCGGCTGACCGGTCGGTCGGTGCGCGTCAGCCGGCGGCCACCGCCTCTTCGGGTGCCGGATCCCGGCGACGCGAGGTGCGCGGAGGCTCGACGACCGGCCGGAACAGCAGGATCGCGATCAGGTAGAACGCCGCCCCGAGTCCGTACGCGGCGCGGGGCCCGGCTCCCAGACCGAAGGCGATGTTGACGAAGTCGATGATCGGTCCGCCGAGAGCGAGTGCGAAGACGGTCGAGGACGCCGTCGCGAGGTTGGAGATTCCCATGTACCGCCCGGACTCGGCCCTCGGGATGATGTCGGTCATCAGGGCCCAGTCGACCGCGAGGAACATCCCTGCCGAGGCCCCGAAGAGGAACCCGCCGACCAGCGCGATGGACGTGACCGGAGCGATGGCGGCCAACCCGACGCCGGCGAAGCCGATCACGCACGCGGCGTAGATCACCGGCTTCCGGCCGATCCGGTCGGACAGCCGCGACGCGGGGAGGACCGCGATCAGGTTCCCGATGACGACGAGGATCAGGAGGATGAAGTTCTGGCCGTTCGCGCCGTCCTGGTCGAGCGCATGCGTCTGCCCGAAGTAGACGAGCACGTAGTTGACGAGCATCGCGCCGCCCATGAGGAAGAACAGGCGCGAGCCAACGAGCCAGACGTAGGAGCGCTCGCGCAGGATGTCCGTCCCCCAGACCTCGCCGGCCACCGACGGCCACGACCGGCCTCCTCGGTCGAGCGCCGGCCGGCCGTTCCCGACGCGCAGAACCACCGCGACCATCGTGACGAGCTCCACGATCGCGACGGCCGCGAGCGCGAGCGGCATGGCATGGAGCGAGACCGCGATCGTGATCAACAGGAAGCCCGTCACGTTGCCCAGGATCTGCATGAGTCCGACGAGCGCACTGGCAAGACCGACCTGGCGCTCCGCCACGAGGTCCGGGACATATCCCTGGAAGGGTCCGCGGGCGATGTTCGTCGTGAACGCGAGCAGCGTCACGAAGGCGCCCAGCGCGAGGACGTCATTCGCGGTCGCGATCCCGAACAGGCTGATGAGGTCGAGCAGCGACCCGATGACGATGAACGGCTTCCGCCGGCCCCACCGGCTCACCGTGTAGTCGCTGATCGAGCCGACCGTGGGTTGGATCAGGATCCCGACGATCGCGACCGGGATGGCGAGCAGGAAGGTCGTCCGGCCGATCTCCAGCTCCGGCACGTAGTGATCGAACTTCAGCCGGTTCTGGATGAACAGGCCGACCGCACCATCGATCGCCGTCAGGCCCAGCCAGTACAGGGAGATCCGCGCGAGATGGCCCAGGGGCAGGGTCGTGGTGGGCCGGCCGCTCGTCGAGGTCCCAGGGTCGCCGCGCTGCGCGTCGGGATCGGTCACCGTCGTCCTCCCTCCTCCGGGATCGTACGGAACTCGAAGCGTACGACGCTGATCGTCTCGAGATGTTGCGCGATCGGGCCGTCAGACGGCGATGGCCGTGCCTCGTGGGTCGATGCCGAGCGCGACACCGGGCCGCGCGAGCTTCCGCTCGGTCGCGTCGCGGGCGACGAGCTGGAAGAGGGACCGGTCGATCGAGTACAGCGCGGTCGCGACGACGCCGATCCGTCCGAGACGGAACGCGAACACCGGGTTCTCGTCGTTGCCCGCGTAGTGGACGACCTCGCCGGACGCGTCGATCGTCGCGAGGTTGGCCTTGCCTTCGAACGTTCCGTGGAGCGCCCGGAGCGCGTCGCCCGCGCTCGGGCAGTCGTCCCAGGCGTCCTCGAGCCAGCGTGCGCCGACCTCGGTGTCGGCGCGTCCGTGGATCCGCCCTTCGGCGACATACCGCGCGCGGTAGTCGCGGTGGCGCCGGAGGTCGCCGTTGTGGCTGAACGCGAACCGGCCGGCGGGATCGAGGAACGGCTGCGTGTCGGCGAGCTGGAGGGTCGAGAGCTTCGAGGGCCGGCGGAGATGGACGAGAACGCTCGTCGTCTCGACGGCTCCCACCGCGTCGGCGCCGGGGTCGTCACGGAAGGCGCGGACGTCGCGGTGCGCGCCGAGCCCTCCCTCGCCCGCGAGCCACGCTGCGCCCCAGCCGAATCCGGCCAACCCGTACCGCTCGAGCCGCTCCGCGAACGGCCACAGCTCAGCGAGCGCGAACGGCTCGGCGGCCCGGGCGATGAAGTGCTCGCACATCGGCCGCGATGATACGACCGGCGCTCAGCCGTCTCGCGGCGAGCGGCGGATCCGGGTGTCGTACTCCGGGAAGTAGCGCGCGATGGCGGGGAGGTCGAACGCGCGGAGGATCGAGCTCGGCGGTTCGCGGTCGAGGAGGAACCGGAAGGACCGCTCCACGAGGTCGGTCGGGTCGGCGGCGCCAGGAGCGAGCCGGCCGAGATCGACGGGAGAGACGCGCACGACGTGCGTCGTCAGGGGCTGACCGGCATCGGACAGGGCGACGTGACACGTCCAGCCGTCCACGCCGTTGCCGTCGCATCGGACGTCGATCGCGATCATGGCGGGCTCGCCGTCGACGGCTGACACCGGGGGCACCAGTACGTCGTCCGCGGGATCGCCGTCTCGAGCGGGGCCGAGCGGACGATCGTCGCGCAGCGGGGGCAGGGGCGGCCGCTTCGCCGGTACACGCCCAGGCGGGCCCGGCCCGGCGCCTGGCCGGCGCTCGCGAGCAGCAGCTCCCGGGCCCGGAGCACGAGCCTCCGAACGGTCGCCTCGTCGAGGTCGGCGACGCGTGCCCACGGGTCCACCCGCTCGTGCCACAGCGTCTCGTTGCGCCAGATGTTGCCGATCCCGGCGAGGGCGCGTTGGTCGAGCAGCGCGGCGGAGATCGTCATCGCGGCGCGGGCTGGGTCGCGCAGGCGGCGCACCGCTTCGGCGGCGTCGGCGGCGGTCCATCCGGGGCTCAGGAGGTCGGGGCCGAGGCGGTCGGCCGCCTCCGGGATCCCGCCCGGGCCGCGACGACGGTGTCGACCGCGCTCCTCGATCAGCGGGCGCTGGCCGGGATCGGCAACATCTGGCGCAACGAGACCCTCTTCCACGAGCGGGTCGACCCGTGGCTGC
>DASSMI010000198.1:0-23266 GCA_035688935.1 Candidatus Limnocylindrales bacterium
CCAGGGATCGCCCGATCCACGCCGGCGGCGAGCCGCGCATGGAAGCCGGCGTCATCGGTCCGGAAGACCCCACCGGCGAGGACGACCTCTGGCTCGGCCCGGACGAGCCCGGCCCGCCGGGCCAGGGCGGCCGCCATCGTCACGAGCGCGTCCGCGAGCCGGTCGACGATCGCGCGCGCGACGGCATCGCCGCTCGCCGCCGTGGCGAAGACGGTCGGCGCCAGCTCGCCGATCCGCGCCTGGTCGAGGCGGCCGACGTAGTAGGCGTGGGTGACGGCGTCGGGCCGCGTCAGCCCCACGGCTTCGGGGATCGAACGCTCGAGCGCCGTCCGCGGTCCACGCCCGTCGCGGCCGCGGACCGCCGCGGCCAAGCCCGCCATCCCGACGCCGCCACCACCGCCCCAGTCGCCGGCGATGTCGCCGACGCCGGCGAAGCGGACCGCGCGACCACGCCGACTCACGGCCGCCCCGTTGACGCCCTGGCCGCAGATCAGGGCGATGCCCCACGGACGGCTGGTGCCGGCCCGGAGCGCGGCGAACGTGTCGTTCAGGACGTGGACCGTGGTTCCGGGCAGGGTCCGCCCGAACGCCCGGCTGAGCAGCCCGACGTCGGCCGGGTAGTCCGCGCCCGCGACGCAGAACACGGCGGTCGCGGGCGGCCGGGATCGGTCGACGCCGAGGTCCCGGAGGATCGCCGCCAGCCGTCGCGTGGCGGCCTCGATGCCGATCGCCTGGTGCGAGATCGTCGGGCTCCGAACCGCACCGAGCAGGCGGCCGTCATCGGCGACGAGCGCGACGTCGGCCTTGGAGTTGCCACCGTCGACCGCGAGGACGGCCGGCGTCGTCACCGAGCGACCGACGGTCCGGTCGCGCTCGTGAACCGCTCGAGGGCGTCGATCCGGACGAACGTCGCGCCGCGCGCGCGGAGCCCGTCGATCAGGCCCGGCAGCGCATCGAGCGTCCCGGGCGGCCAGCCATGGAACAGGATCACGGCGCCATCGCCGAACGCGGGCGTCATCTCCAGCGCGTCGGCGATCATCGCCGGGCCGGTCCGGTGCGGCTCCCAGTCCTCGAGCACCACGTCCGCGCCGATGTCCCGGTAGCCGAGCGCGGCGATCACGCGGAGCACCCGCGGATCGTCCGAGCCCGCCGAGAACGGGCAGCGGAACCACGGTCGCGGGTCGACGCCGACGATGTCGCGGATCGCCGTCTCGGCGTCCCCGATGTCGGTCCGGAGCCCGTCGTCGTGGAGGAGCGGCAGCCGGGCGTGGTAGAAGCTGTGGTTCCCCACGAGGTGGCCGTCCGCCGCGACGCGTCGCGCGAGGTCCGGCTCGGCCTCGACCCAGCGGCCCTGCAGGAACCACGTCGAGACGACACCGCGATCCGCGAGGACGTCGAGGAGGCCCCCGCTGATGCCTGGTCGATGACGGCGGTCGGGATGCTCGGCGTCGAACGTCAGGGCGACCCGGAACGGCGGCCCCTCCGAGCGCGTGTCGCTCACCGGCCTACTTCTCGACGCCGCTGATGACGATCCCGCGGGTGAAGAACCGCTGGAAGATCAGGAAGATCACGATCGGGATGATCATCGTCATCAGGGTCCCCGCCTGGATGAACGCCTGGTTCCGGTAGTGGAGCGTGTTGAAGTGGGCGAGCCCCACCGCGAGCGGCTGGAGGTCGGGCTTCGTCGAAAGGTAGATCAGCGGGCCGAGGAAGTCGTTCCAGGCGTAGACGACGTGGAAGATCCCGACCGCGACGATCGCCGGCCAGGCCTGCGGGACGATGACCGATCGGAGGGTCCGGAACGGCCCCGCGCCGTCGATCGCGGCGGCCTCGTCCATCTCGCGCGGGATCGTGAGGAGGTACTGGCGGAGGAGGAACACGTCGTACGCGTTCGCGAAGAACGTGGGGATCAGGAGCGGCAGCCAGGTCCCGACCCAGCCGAGCTTCAGGAAGATCGTGTACGTCGGGATGAGCGTGACCGCGTAGGGCAGGAAGATCGTCGCGATCAGGAGCGTGAACAGCGCGCCGCGACCCGGGAAGCGGAACCGGGCGAAGCCGTAGGCGACGACCGTGCACGACACGATCGTCCCGATCATCCCGATCAACGCGATCGCGACGGTGTTGAACAGCAGCCGGGGGTAGGCGATCTGGTCCCACACCGTCGCGTAGTTGGCGAACTCGGGCGAGAACGTCCACGACCGGCTCAGCGAGCGCCACGAGCCCTGCCACGTGATCAGCCCGGCGTCCGCGTTCGCCGGGTCGACGAACTGGCTCGAGTCGCGGCCCTTCTTCACGAGCGCCAGCGGCTTCGTCGCCCCGTCGATCGGGACGTCGTAGACGTCGTATTGCTTGCCCCCGTAGTCGAACTCCCCGTGGACCGCGGGCCACGGCGGCGCGTCGAGCGCACCGACCTGCTCGGTCGTCCGGAGCGACACGAACACGGATCGCAGGATCGGCGACAGGAACGCGGCGAGGATCACGACGACCACGAACGTCAGGAGGAACGACCGCCCGCCGGCCTTCGTGGGCCGGAGGCGCGGCCGGCGTCGCACGGGCAGCGCCGGCAGGGTGGGCCGGGCGGCCTGACCGACGACGCTCACGTCAGCGGTCTCCCGCGGCGTAGACCCAGCGCCGCGACGTCCGGAACACGACGAGGGTGACCGCGAGCGTGATGACGAACAGCAGCCAACCGAGCGTCGCGCCGTACGAGTAGTTGTTGAAGTTGAAGGCCTGCTTGTACAGGACGAGGTTGAAGAAGAGCGTCGAGCCGCCCGGCTCGCCCGTGCCGTTGTAGAGGACGAGCGGGACGAGGAAGTACTGGAGGACGTCGACGATGCCGAGGATCAGCGAGTAGAAGATGACCGGCGACATCATCGGGATCGTCACGTTCCGGAGCGTCGCCCACCACCCGGCCCCGTCGATCCGGGCCGCGTCGTACAGCTCCGTGGGGATGCCGCGCAGACCGGCCAGATTGACGATCACGCCGGCGCCGATCCCCCACAGGCCGATGAACGCGAGGCTCGGGTAGATGAGCGTCTGGTCCTGGAGCCAGTTCGGCGGGTTCTCGACGCCGATGAGCCGGAGGAACGCGTTCACCCAACCGGTCTCGACGTTGAGCATTCCCTGCCAGGCCAGGACGCCCGATACGAACGGGATCACGTACGGCAGGAAGAACAGCGTCCGGAACAGGCCAACGGCCCGCAGGTAGCGGCTGTTCAGGACGAGCGCAACGACGAACGGGATGACGATCGCGATCGGCAGGTTGAACGCGGCGAACCGGAACGTCACCGCGAGCGAGTCCCAGGTCGTGTGGTCGCCGAGCATCCGGGCGATGTTGTCGAGTCCGACGAACCGGATCGGATCGGATTGGTCGAGCCGGACGTTCGTGACCATGAGCACGAGCGAGGCGACCATCGGGAAGAGCGTGAACGCGAGGAACCCGACGATCCACGGGGCGATGAACGTCAGGCCCCAGCGGGCCTCGTTCCGGGCGAGCGCCGATCGACCGAGCGACGGCCGCCCCAGCCGGAATCGGCGGGCTCGACGCGCGCTCGGGAGGTCGGCGGGTCGGACCTGGATGGACGCCAACGTGGCTCCTCGACGTTCGCGCCGTCGCCCGCCGGTTCGCGGCGGGCGACGGACTCGATCAGGACGAGCTGTCGACGATCAGGATGCCTTGTCCCAGATCGCCTGGAGATCGGCCTTCAGCTTGTCGATCTCGGCGTCCATGTTCAGGCCGGACTTGTTGCCCCACTCGGTGAGGTACTTGCCGCCCGATCCGACGAGGCCGAGGCTCTCGTTGTAGGCCGGCATGAACGACTCGAAGTTCGGGTTGTCGGCGTACTGGATGCCGTCGACCGCGACCTGCCAGTCGACCTGGTTCTTGAACTGGCTCTGGAGGGCTTCGATGCCGGCCTGCTGGTCGGCCGTCCGGGCGGGGAAGCCGCCGTACGCCTTGAGCAGGTCACCGGACGCGGTGCCGAGGAGGTAGGTGAGGACCTCGAAGGCCTCCTCCGGGTGCTTGGAGCCCTTCAGGATCCGGAACGTGTCCGCGTTGAACGCCGCGGTCGTCTGGCCGTTGTACGACGGGATCGCAGCCAGATCCCAGTCGTCGAGATCGCCGACGCCGTAGGTGGACCACAGGAAGTTCTCGCTCATCGCGGTGTTCCCGGCGAAGAATGGATAGTCGCTCGGGTTGATGTCCTTCGATTCGAACTGCGGCCCGGTCAGGCTGATGTGATCCGTCCAGATCGACTGGTAGTAGAACTTCCACGCGGCGCGCCAGGCGTCGGGGATCTGGACGGTCTTGCCGTCGGCCGCGGCGAGCGATCCGGGCCCGAAGTACGCACCCATGCCGCGCAGGTCGTCGCGCTGGAGCTCGAGACCCCACTGCTTGATGTTCTTGGGGTCGAACGCGGACTGGGTCGCATCCTTGTTGTTCTTGTCGACCGTCAGGAGCTTGGCGACCTGGCGGATCGTGTCGTAGTTCCAGTCGACCTGGGAGCCGTCCGGCATCGTGTACTTGTCGCCGTACTTGTGCGGCGGCTCGTTCAGCCCGATCTCGTCGAACAGGCTCTTCCGGTAGAAGAGCGCCGACGGGTAGATCGCGAACGGGATCCCGACCTGGCCCTCGTCGAGCTTGTAGATGTCGACGACGTTCTCGGGGAAGCCCGACAGGTCGTAGTTCGTCTTCGCGATGAGCGGCGCGAGGTCCAGCCACTGGCCGTGGAAGGCGTTCGCCCCGCCGATGCCGACCGGGCCGACGATGTCGGGCCCGTTGCCGGACTGGATCTCGGTCGCGAGCTGGCCGTTCGCCTGGTCGTAGGTCACGACCTCGAACGTCAGGTGGATGTTCGGGTGGCTGTCGTTGAACGCCTTGACGACGGCGTCCTCGACGCTCTTCTGCTCGGGGGCCTCGCCACCGCCCAGGCAGCAGTACCACCGGATCTCGACGGGACCGCCGGGCGGGACCGTCGCGGGGCCCTGGCTCGCGGGCTCGCTCGCCGCGGTGCTCGGTGGGGCCGAGGCGGTCGTCGCGCTCGGCGACGGTGTGGCGGTCGAACCGCCGCATGCGGTCGCCAGGATGGCGATCGCCGCGACGAGGACGCCGGGTCGGGACAGACGCGATTCCATGTGCTCCTCCTCCACGAGTGCCTGGATCGTCATTCGACGGCGGCGCCGGTGGGGATCCGGCGCCGCCGTTGGGGGTTGGGGGGTTCGGTGGCCGTTCGCGATCGCTGGACGCGGACGTCGCGGGGGCCGTCGGCGCCCCAGCTGGCGCGCTCGACGACGCGCTCCACGAAGTACCTCGTCCGGTCGCCACGAACGAAGCTCCGGGCGTACTCGACCGGTGGGCCGTCCGCGCCGAACGCCGTTCCCTCGATGAGGAGTGCCGGCGTCCGCGGCGGAAGGTCGAGGAGTCGCGCCTCGCGGGCGCGCAGGAGGACCGGCTCGAGCGCCTCGCGGGCGCGTGCGATCCGCGTTCCGTACCGGTTCGACAGGAGGTCGTACAGGGACCCGTGCTCCAGGTCGGACGCGAGGAGGCCCGGGAACCGCTCGGCCGGAAGGTGGACCTGCTCCAGCAGGAGGGGCTCGCCGCCGGCGACGCGGAGCCGCTCCAGGTACAGGGTCGGCGAGCCCGGCTCGATCCGGAGCGCCCGGGCGACGACCTCGCCGGCCGACTCGGGTCGCGCCGCGACGAGCCGCGTCTCGGGGTCGAGGCCGCGCGACTCCATCTCCTCCGTGAACGAGAGCGTCCCGCCGAAGTCGCGCTCGATCCGTGGCGGGAGGACGGTCGTGCCACGACCGCGCGTCCGCTGGATCCGGTTCTCATGGGTGAGCTCGCTGAGCGCGCGGCGGACGGTGATGAGCGAGCAGCCGTAGCGTTCGGCGAGCTGGCGCTCGGGCGGGAGGAGATCGCCCGGGCGCCACTCGCCGTGGTCGATCGCCGCGCGGAGATCGAGGTAGACCTGATGATGGAGCGGAACGGGACCGAGCTCGAGACGGAAACGGGCCATCGAGTGGGAGCCTCGCGGGAACGATCCTGGCCGGGGGTGTTCGCGGGGTTCGGTGGTTCGATTGCCGCTTGCGCGACGGATCAATGCTGATAACGTTATAAGCAATCTGTCAAGTCGAGTGCGCCACGAGCGAGGTGAGAGTGGGCCTGAAGCTGGCGGTCGTCGGCGGTGGCAGCACCTACACGCCCGAGCTCGTCGATGGCTTCGCGAAGCGCGCGGACCGCGTCCCGATCGACGAGATCGCCCTGATGGACATCGATCCCGAGCGGCTGGAGATCGTCGGCGGGCTGGCCGGGCGGATGCTCCGCCGCCAGGGCTGGGCGGGCCGTCTCGTGTGCACCGACGATCGGTCCGAGGCGCTCGATGGAGCCGACGTCGTCCTCATCCAGCTCCGGATCGGCGGCCAGCGCGCGCGACTGGGCGACGAGACGCTGCCCAAGCGCTGGGAGCTGATCGGCCAGGAAACCGTCGGCGCCGGCGGGTTCGCCAAGGCGCTCCGGACCGTGCCGGTCGTCCTGGAGATCGCCGAGGAGGCCGAGCGGCGTGCGGCGGCCGACCATTGGATCGTCGACTTCACGAACCCCGTCGGGATCGTCACCCAGGCGCTCGCCGACGCCGGCCGCCGGAGCCTCGGCCTGTGCAACGTCGCGATCGGCTTCCAGCGCCGGTTCGCGCGCCGGTTCGGGGTCGATCCCGATCGTGTCGCCCTGGAGCAGGTGGGGCTCAACCACCTCACCTGGATCCGGGCCGTTCGCGTCGACGGCGTGGACCGGCTCCCCGAGATCCTCGCCGACGAGGGTGACCGGATCGCGGGGGATGTCGGCGAGCCGGTCGAGCGGCTCCGCGAGCTCGGCGTCATCCCGTCGTACTACCTCCGCTACTACGACGACACGTCGACGGTCGTCGCCGAGCAGGCGACCCACGAGACCCGGGCCGAGGAGGTCATGAAGATCGAGCGCGAGCTGCTCGAGCTCTATCGCGACCCGAACCTCGACACGAAGCCGGAGCTCCTCGAGCACCGTGGCGGCGCCTTCTACTCCGAGGCGGCGGCCCAGCTGATCGCATCGCTCGTCGACGGCCGGGGCGACATCCAGGTCGTCGACGTCCGCAACGGCGGCGCCCTCCCGGGCCTCGCTGCCGACGACGTCGTGGAGGTTCCGGCGCGGATCGATCGCGACGGGGCGCACCCGCTCCCGCTCGAGCCGCTGCCGGCCGAGCTCCTCGACCTCGTGAGCCGGGTGAAGACGTACGAGCGCCTGACGGTTCGAGCCGCGATCACCGGCGACCGGGCGGTGGCGCGTGCGGCGCTGGCCGCGAATCCGATCGCGGGCGGGGCCGAGCTCTCGCCGCAGCTGCTCGACGCGATCCTCGAATGGAACGCCCAGTGGCTGCCGCGCTTCGGCCCGACCGACTGAGGTGACCGCCGCGACGCCGACCCGGATGCGGACGGAGATCGACGAGATCCCGGCCGTCGTGGACCGGCTGATCACCGACGGCGCCGCCGAGATCGCCGCCGCGGCCGCGGCGATCCGCGCGATCGATCCGGCGTGGGTGACCCTCGTCGCCCGCGGCACGTCGGACCACGCCGCACTCCACCTCCGCTACTTGATCGAGACCGAGCTCGGGATCCCGGCAGGACTCGCGGCGCCGTCGACCGTGACGGTCTACGGGGCCGAGATCCGCTGGCGCGGCGGGCTCGTGATCGCGGTCTCCCAATCGGGCCGTTCGCCGGACCTCATCGCAGTCGTGGATGCCGCGCGGGCGGCCGGGGCGGTGACCGTCGCGATCGTGAACGACGGAGCGTCGCCACTGGCCTCGGCGGCGGACCACGTGATCGACTGCCGGGCGGGGGAGGAGCGGAGCGTCGCCGCCACGAAGTCGTACGTCGCGCAGCTCGCCGCGGGCGGGGCGCTCGTGGCCGCGATCCGGCCGTCGAGCGCCATCGCGCCGGCGCTCGCGGGGCTGCCCGACATCCTCGCGCGCGGCCTGGCCGCGGCCGCCGACGCGGTGACGGACGACGCCCCGGTCGTGGCCGAGTTCGCGGCGTCGGAGCGGTCGATCGTCATCGGCCGCGGGTTCGAGTACCCGACGGCGCTCGAGACGGCCCTGAAGCTGAAGGAGACCGGCCGGCTCTTCGCCGAGGGCTACTCCTCGGCCGATTTCAGCCACGGCCCGGTCGTCCTGTCCGGCCCGGAGGTCCCGGTCCTGGCGATTCGTCCGGGCGGCCGGATGGGCCCGCTCGTCGACGAGGGGATCGATGCGGCGCGTGCGGCCGGCGCGACGCCGTGGATCGTGGCACCAGCCGGGGCCGCCGTGGCGGACGTCCCGACCGACCATCGGATCGACCTGCCACTCCCGGCGTCCCTGCCGGAGGCGCTCGCGCCCCTCGCGACGATCGTGCCCGGGCAGCTCCTCGCCGAGGCGGTCTCGCGCCGGCGGGGCTACGACCCGGACGCGCCACCCGGCCTGCGGAAGGTGACCCTCACGCGTTGACGAGTTGAGACTCAGTCTCAACATCTGGTATCGTCCTGCCCGTGGAACCGTCGAACTCCATCGCCCGGGCGCTCGATGACGCCGGCTACCGGCTCACCGCGCCGCGGCTTGCGCTCGCGGGCCTGATCGCCGCGCACGACGGCCACTTCACGGCCTCGGACCTGGCGGCGGCGGCGCGCGACCGGCGGATCGGGGTGAGCCGGGCGACGCTCTTCCGCGCGCTCGATCTCCTCGTGGAGCTCGGCGTCGTCGAGCGGCTCGACCTGCCGAGCGGCGAGCATGCCTACGTCGAGTGCGCGCCGGTCCATCACCACCACGTCGTCTGCTCGCGCTGCGGCCGTTCGGCGGAGGTCGGCGACACGAGCCTGAACGAGGCGGTGGTCGAGATCGGCCGGCGGAGCGGCTACCGGATCGAGAGCCATCGCCTGGAGCTCTTCGGGCTGTGCCCGTCGTGCCAGGCCCGGCAGGGGCGCGCGTCGTGAGACTCGGTCGCATCCCGAGGGCGACGCGATGATCCCGCTCGCCGCGTTGCTCCCGTTCTTCTCCACCCTCGCCGGCGGAATGGCCGCGCTCCGGTTCCACCATCGGCTGCACCCGTTCATGGCGTTCGCCGCCGGGGTCCTCGTCGCGACCGCCGTCGCGGACCTGCTCCCGGAGGCCAGCGAGCTGATCGGCGACCGTCCGATCGAGGTGGGGATCGCGTTCCTCGTGGGCTACCTCCTGCTCGCGTTCATCGAGTCGTTCATCCACCAGCAGAGCTTCGAGCACGGCTACGTCGACCACGATCACGGGCCGGATCGGGCCGCGCACGGTCATCGTCGAGCGCCGTTCGGCTCGGAGCCGCCGATCCGAGCCGGTCGCAGCATCTTCGGTCTGCTCGCTCCCGCGAGCCTGATCATCCACAGCACGCTCGACGGCTTCGCGATCGGCGTCGCGTTCCAGGCCGGCGCGGGACTCGGCCTGATCGTCCTCCTTGCGGTTCTCGCCCACGACTTCGCGGACGGGATGAACGTCGTGACGCTGGCCCTCGACGCGGCCCGCGGGCGCGGCCTGGCGATCGGATTCCTCGTGCTCGACGCGCTGGCGCCGGTGATCGGCGCGGGGCTGAGCCTCGTCGTCGTGATCCCCGATGTCGCGCTGGGCTGGCTCCTCGCGGGGTTCTCCGGCGTGTTCATCGCGATCGGCGCGAGCCACCTCCTGCCCGAGTCCCAACACGGCCATGCGACGCGAGGCCCGGCCCTCATCGGCCTGACCGCCGTCGGGGCCGTCCTCGTGCTCGTGGTTCGATCGATCGCGGAGTAGGCACGACAGCTCCGCATGGCCTCTGGCCGGGGACCCTAGACTCGCTCCCGCATGGCAGCCCCACGAGCGCGTGACGGCATCCTGACGGTCGTCGCGACCATCGCGATCGTCGTCCTCGCGCTGCTCCCCGATCTTGGGCCCCGAATCGTCACCGAGGGCGCCGGGATCAAGGCCTTCCATGGCCGCATCGTCTCGATCGAGGCGGCACCGGCAGACGATCCGATCGCGGCTCCGACTGCCACGGTCGTGTACCTGGACGGCCCAGAGGCAGGCACGTCCGTTCGGGCGTTCATCGAGGGGCCGGGCGGTTCGCAGACGGTCGCCGACTACCACGCCGGCGACGAGGTCGTCGTCACCGTGACCATCGATCAGGACGGAAAGCCGTACGTCGCCGTGAGCGATCAGTGGCGCGCGCCGTTGCTCGGCGTGTTCGTCCTGGTGTTCGCGCTCGGGGTCGTCCTGGTCGGTGGCGTCCGCGGAATCCGCGCCCTCGTGTCGCTAGGGCTGACGATCGCGCTCATCCTCAAGGTGCTGATCCCGCTCGTGGTCAGCGGGGTCGCGCCGGTGCCGCTCGCGGTGTTCACCGCGACCGTCCTCACGATCGTCTCGATCCTGCTCACGGAGGGCTGGAATCGGGCCAGCGCCGCGGCGATCGTCGGGACGTCCGGCGCGCTGGCGCTGACCGGGCTCCTCGGGGCGGTCGGAACCGCCCTCGCCTCGTTCACCTATTCCGCCGGATCGGACCTGGCGTTCCTCCAGACGTCCGACGGTCGTGGCCTCGACCTGCGCGGCATGCTCCTGGCAGCGTTCATCCTGGGCGCGGCCGGCGTCCTCGACGACGTCACCGTGACCCAGGCCGCCGTGATCGATTCGCTCGCGAGCCACGGCGCCAGCGGCGCCCGGCTGATCCAATCGGCACTGGCGGTCGGGCGATCGCACATCGCCGCGACGGTCAACACCCTGTTCCTCGCGTACGTCGGAGCGGCCCTCCCGCTCATCGTGACGCTCGTCGTCGGCCGCCAGCCGCTGGCCCTGGTCCTCAACTCGGAGGAGGTCGCCACCGAGGTGATCCGGACCCTCGTCGGGAGTCTCGGAATCCTTGCCGCAGTGCCGTTCACGACGTTCGTCGCGGCCGCGCTCATCGACCGGCCGCGGGATCGTGACCGGCTCATGTGGGACGCTCGTCGGCTGGCGCTTCCGGCCTCCACCGCCGTGATCGCGATCGCGCTCGTGCTGACCGTCACCCTGCCGCTCGGCGGGACCCGGGCTCCGCTCCGGCAGGACACATTCGGGCCGTCGTCGGTGCCGGGTGGGATCGCCGGCAGCATCGCGCCGTCAGCCGGCACGGACCTCGGCGGGCCGTCCGCGCCGACCCGCTCGGCCGAGCCGACGATCATCGCGACGGGCGAGCCCTACGTCATGCTCGTCGGCGACACCGTGATCGACGTGACGGTCCAGTCGATCAAGGCGGCTCGCTCGTCGGCCGGCTGGCTCGTGTCGGTCGAGGTCGAGTACGAGGTCGAAGGTCCGGGGAGCTTCACGGTCGACGCGTCCGCCTGGAGCCTGATCACGACCGCCGGCGAGGACGTCGCCCTCGACCCGAGCGCCGAGGGCGGGCTGCGGTCAGGACCGCTCGGCGAAGGTCAGACCCGGCGCGGCTCCCTCGAAGGAACGGTCAGCTCCGGTCCGACCGAAACGTTCGCCACGTACACCGACGTGGACGGCACCGTCGCGTTCGCCATCCCCGTCGACGCGGGCTGACAGCGTGCGCCGCCGGCCGTTCTGGCCGCCTTTGACCGCCGCGCGCGCACGAATGAGCATGGGTCCCCGCTAAGCTCGCGGAACGTTGACCCCGGTGAGATCCTGCGGGCGATGGGACACGTGAGTGGTCGGCGCGTCACCGCCGCTCGGCAGATGACATTCCTGGCCCTGACCGGCGCGTACGTCGCCTTCTGGCTGTACGTCTTCTGGCCGCGACTCGGGTTCGCGATGTTCGAGGGTCCGTACAGCGGGTACGGTCTCGACACGCTGCTGCAGCCGGCGATCCCCATCGGCGTCGGACTCGCCGCGGCCGTGCTCCTGCCGATGTCGTCCGGACGCCGCCGAAGCCGCCTGTACCAAGTCGTCGTCTCGGCACTCGCGGTCGCGGTCGTTGCCGCCCTGATCGTGCTGGCACCGCCGGCGTTCGAGCTGAGCTGCTGTCCTACGTGAGGACCAACCCGATGAACCTCGATGAGCTGAACCGCGCGATGGCCGAGTCGAACGCGGACGCGCGCTACGGTCGCCGGGTTGCCCGCCTCACGTTCGCCGTGACCAGTGCGCTCGTTGCCTTCGTCTTCTGCGAGACCGTCCTGGCGTCGCCGAACGTCATGGGCGACTCGATGTTCGCCCCCGTGCCTAACGTCGTCGGGATCCCGCTCGGTGTCCTGATCGAAGGGCTCGGGTTCGCTGGCACCGCCGTGGGCCTGATCTGGATGTGGCGCATCGTGCGTGCCGACGGCGATCCGCACGCGCCGAGCTGGCGTCACCGCCGTGGACTCTGATTTTGCGAACGAGGTGTCGTCTCATCGGGCACCGTAGGTTCGCCCTCTGTCCCGCCGTCGCGCTCCTCGTCGTCGGCTGTGGGCACGCGGCGTCCGATGGCGAACCGTTCCAGCTCGTCACCGGTGCGGGTCCGCGGCGCATCCGGTTCGCATGCGAGCCGAAGATCGACGCTGTCCGATGGCTACTGGTCCATGGCGACGGCATCCGCGACACGAGGAACCGCCACGGTGTCCGTCGAGACTGGCTCCGAGGCGACGACTTCGAGCACGGGCTCCGCGGCCTGGCCCGTTGACGGATGACACCCGACTGCGCGGTCAAGCTCAGCGCCATCGCGATCGGAATCGGGTTCGTGGCTGCAGCATGTGGCGAAGAAGCGTCGCCGACGCCGATCCCCGTTCCAGTGGCAAGCACGATCGAGATGCTTGGGCCCTGGCGTCCGACGCCGCTAAACCTTGCGCAGGCCATGCGAGATCGAATCGGAGAAGCCTGTCGAACGACCGTGGACGCGCCGCTGGGCACAATCGCCGCCGTTGTCGATGCTCGTGGAGGCGGAGTCGCCACTGTCCGGTTGACCGGAGCGAAGGCCGGCGCGTGCGAGGCAATGCTGATCACGGCTGACGGCGACGCCGGTCTCGTCGGTCGCGGAGGTTGGGGCGACGCAGAACATGCAGCACCGCGGCCGGGGCAGCTGGGCGGGATCACGCGAGGCAAGGTCATCGGAGGAACGTTCAAGGGAAACGATCCTCCCGACACCATCGGCTGGTCGGTCACTGGACGCGCTGGCGCCGGGATCGAGCTCGTCACGATTGAATGGTCGCCAGACGGTCGGAAAGCAAAGCGCCTTCCTCTGCCCGATTGCACCCTGACGACCGCCACACTGACGAACGGCTGGTTTTCGGCCTGGTGCCCGGCTCGCGGAGGCGTGACGTCGGAGTTTGAGACCCAACCGGGCCCGCGTCACGACACGGGCGTACGACTCGCTCGGCCGCCTGCTCGATGAGACACGTTAGAAATTGTCAACCCGGCTGGGATGAGCACGAGGCGCGGCCGTTCCATCGGCTGTCGTGCGGCAACCTCACCGACGCGCTGCCGTTCGTTCCGCCCACGCAGGACGAGATCCAAAAGGTCGCCGCACTCGCTTACACGGAGGCCGTCACTCCGGCGGATCGAGAGCGGAACGAGGTGGACCAGCGGTACAAGAACAGGACGAATCTGAAGGAATGGAAGACGTACTGCTGGAAGCTGGCCTACGCAGAGCGTGACTTCCTCGTGGCTCTGAGGGGGATCACCGATCCGGACGACGGCCGATAAGGGCCTCTACTGCTGGTAGTGCTCGACGACGTCGGCTGATCGGGGCGTCGCCTCGGCAGGGTCCAGGCCGGCCGATCGCCGGGCGGCGCGCTGGTGCAGGAGGTCGTAGGCCCGATCGAGCTCGACCTTGATGGCCTCGAGCCGCTCGTGCTCCTCGGCCGTCAGCCCGTGGCCATCGCCGGCGTGCTGCCAGAGGTGCTCCTCCTCGTCGGAGAGGGCGTTGATCCGTCCGAAGACCTCGTCGTCGACCATGGGAGCACCTCGGGATGGGTGGCGAGATCGTACGACGGGTCCGGCGAGAGCGCCTGAAGCGGGGGATGTCCGCCGAGAATCGGAGAGCCCGCCCCCGCGAGGGGACGGGCTCTCCCGGCATCGGGGAGTGGGCGGTTACTTGTTGAGGATCTTGTCGGCCTTGCGGTCGATCTTCCGCTCTTCGGCGGCGGTGATCCGGCCGGCGTTCTGCGCCTGCGACGCACGCGCCTTCGCGTTCCGTGCGTGGGACTTGTCCGGCATCGGGTACTTGTGCTCCTCGGGCAGACCGAACTTGGAGTCCGGGAGCTTGTCGCGCTGCTTCTCGGTGAGGGTGGCCATGGAACGAACCTCCTTCGTGGTTCGCCCGAATCGTCGCCCGGATGGGGTCAGGACCGCCTTGCGGTCACCCACCGGGGGTTGCAGCGGCCTCGCGGAAACCCGGGCGGCGTCAGCCCGTTCCGCGAGCCGCCTCGGTGGCCTTGCCGTCGCCGTCGACGCGGCCGTGGAGGAACGTCGTCAGCGCGACCGCGACGATCGCGCCGAGGACCGGACCGGCGATGTAGATCCACACGTCGGCGAGGTGGCCCGCGACGATCGCCGGCCCGAGCGAGCGGGCCGGATTCATCGAGGCACCTTCGAGGGGGAGAGCGACCAGGCCACAGGCCGCGATCGTGGCGCCCACCGCCAGAGCCGCGTTCGGGCCGACGACCCGGTAGCGATCGGCCGTTCCGGCGATGACGACGAGGAGCAGCGCCGTCAGGATCGCCTCGATCACCAGCGCACCCGCCGGGGCGATCGCCTTGGGCGCCGAGACGCCGGCCGCGATCGCGTCGCCGAACATCGCCCGGAGGACGCCCGCAGCCAGGATCGCCCCGACGATCTGCGCCGCCCAGTAGGCCGGGATCCAGCCGCCCGGGATGAGCCGCTTCAGCCCGAACGCGAGCGTCACGGCGGGGTTGAAATGGGCGCCTGAGGTGTCGCCGATCGAGTAGATCATCGCGGCGACGACGAGTCCCGGCGCGACTGCGCGTGCGGCCTCCCCGACCTGCCCGCTCGTGACCTGCGCGACGACGTCCGATCCGGCCGCGGCGAAGACGAGCGCGAACGTCCCGACGATCTCGGCGGTGAGGCGGCGAGCCCAGCCGGGATCCTCATCCGGGGTGCGGCGGCGCGATGGGTCGGGATTGGCCATGGACCCGACGCTAGGGGCCATCGTCGCGCGACCGCGCCGGGCGTCGCGCCGGACCGCTAACAGCATCGTGGCATCGCAGCGAGGCTCGCGCCGGGTCACAATCGACATCGACCCCCAGATCGAGACGCCCGCTCTCGGGAGGGATGCCGTCATGTCGAGGCTCGTTCGCCGCCTCTTGCCGCTCGGACTTCTCGTTGTCGCCGCCGGTGCACTGGCGCCGACGGCCGCAGGGGCCACGACGCCTGATCCGGTGATGCTCGTCCACGGCTACCGGGGCGATCCATCGACGTGGGCGGACATGAAGGCCTTCCTCGAGGCGAACGGGCGCACCGTCTACGCGATCGACCTTCCGGGCGAGGACAACGTCGCCAACGCGAAGGCCATCGGGCAGAAGCTCAAGCAGCTCGGTTGGAAGCGCGTCGACCTCGTCGGCCAGAGCATGGGTGGGCTCTCGGCGCGCTGGTTCGTCAAGTACGTGAAGTCGCCGGTCACCGTCGACGCGTACGTCTCGCTCGGGACGCCCCAGTACGGGCTCTGGGAGACCTGCGTGCTGCCGTCCTGGTACGGCGGGCAGATGTGCCCGACGAGCTCGTTCCTGGCGAAGCTCAACCAGGGCGACGACACGCCCGGTTCCACGGCCTGGGCGACGATCTACAGCACGAACGACGAGCTGGTCCCAAACTCCTCGTCCCGGCTCGACGGCGGCGCGTGCTTCGTCCAGGTGACCGGCCCGGACCACAACTCGATGGACAACGATCCGGGCGTCCAGGCGGCGACGCTGGCGGCGATCGACGGCGGCTGTCCGGGGACGTTCGTGCCCTAGGCGGTTCCCGCCGGACGACCGAGCTGACGTGCCCCGGCGGATGCGCGCCGGGGCGGCACGGGCTCAGGCGCCCTGCTTGACCTCGTGGAGCGTCTGCGCGACGAGGCCGTGAGCCTCGCGGTGGACCTGCTCGGCCGTCTCGCGGTCCGGAGCGTCGACGAGGCAGAACACCTTGCCGGCCTCCTCGTCGACCCAATAGTGGCGGTAGTCGACGCCGTAGACCTTGCCGACACGCACGTCGGCCGCGTGCGGCTCGACGACGTCGCCGGCCTTGACGCCCGGCAGGTCGTGGATGTCGAGATAGGTGGGCATGGACGCCTCCTGCTCGTGCGCCCGTCACGTGCGCGGGCGCCACGGAGGACGAACGCCATGGAGCCGCCGGCGGATTGATCCCGCCGTCAGAGCCAGCGACGAACGCGCCGCGCGTAGTCGTCGTATGCCGCGCCGAACCGGGCGTGGAGGTAGCGCTCCTCCGGACGGATCGCGCCCCAGAGGAGGAGCACCACGGCGACCGGCAGGAGGGCGAGACCCCACACCGTGGGCAGGAGCAGGGCCACCCCGACGTACCCGGCGAGGAGGCCCACGTAGAGCGGATTGCGCGAGATGCGGAACGGACCTTCCGCAATGATCGTCCGCGTCTCCTGTCCCGGCAGGAGTCCGGTCTCATGCCGGGCGAACAGCCACAGCGCCCAGCCGTTCCAGACGGCGAAGAACAGCAGGAGGGCCCAGCCGAGCGACAGGCGCCAGCCGCCGAGCTGGACCGGGTCGCCCCAGGCGCCCGTCGCCAGCCACCCGATCACCAGGGGCGCCACGATCGCGACGGGCGGCCAGAGCCGGAACGCGACGGTGTCGTCGGAACGATCGGCCATCGAGACATTGTCGTCGCGACCCGGGTCTACGATGGCCGCATGGCGCCGTCGTCGAGGTGTCAGGAGCCGATGGCAACAGGCCGCGATGCGAGCGTGCTGGTCGCATCGATGACGACCCGGCTGCACTGCATGACAGGAGCCGCGGCGTGACTGCGGGTTCGGGTGCGCACGCCTACGAGCGCCGCCCGAGCGTGACCGGGCCACGCGGCGATCTGCTGACCGGCCAGATGCGCGAGTACGGCCGCGATCCGCTCGCCACGATGCGCCGCTGGCGCGACGACCACGGCG
Organism: Candidatus Limnocylindrales bacterium; assembly: GCA_035688935.1. Taxonomy (GTDB): domain Bacteria; phylum Chloroflexota; class Limnocylindria; order Limnocylindrales; family CSP1-4; genus CF-46. The sequence continues at coordinate 17,092 of DASSMI010000198.1, forward strand.
ATCTCGTCCCGATCCGGTTCGGCCCGTTCCGCGCGCACATGGCGTTCGGACCGGCCGAGGTCGAGGAGCTGTTCATCGAGCGCGCCGCGGACTACCGCAAGAGCATCGGCACGCGGATGCTCATCCCGCTCCTCGGTCACGGCCTGCTCACCGCCGAAGGCGAGGCATGGCGGACGCAGCGGCGGCTCGCCGCGCCGGCGTTCCACCGCGAACGCATCGCGGGGTACGCCGAGACGATGACGCGGTACGCGGCTGAGGCGACGGACGACCTCCGCGACGGCCAACCGGTCGACGTCCACCGGGCGATGACCGCGCTGACCCTCCGGATCGTCGCCCGGGTCCTGTTCGACGCCGACGTCACCGCCCGGATCGAGGACGTCGCCCGCCTCGGCACCGAGGTCCAGGACTTCTACTACGACCGCTTCGCGAGCCTGAGGTTCCTCGTCCCGACCTGGCTGCCGACGCCCGGCAACCTCCGACTGCGCCGGGCGATCCGGCGGCTCGACGAGATCGTCTACGGGATCCTGGACGAACGGCGTGGCGGCGCCGATCGAGGCGACCTCCTGTCGATCCTGCGCGACGCTCGGGACGGCGATCGGCCGCTGTCCGATCGGCAGGTGCGCGACGAGGTGATGACGCTGCTGCTGGCGGGTCATGAGACGACTGCGCTGGCGCTGACCTGGGCGTGGCTCCTCCTCGACCGCTCGCCGGCCGCTCGCGAACGGCTCGAGGGCGAGCTCGACACGGTCCTCGACGGACGTCTGCCGACCGTGGACGACGTGGGACGCCTGCCGTTCACCGGCGCCGTCGTGAACGAGGTGCTCCGGCTGTACCCAGCTGCGTACGTCACGGGGCGGGAGGCGCTCCGCGAGACGTCGCTCGGCGGCGTCCGGCTGCCGAAGCGGCACGTCGTCCTGACGGCGATGGCCGTCATCCATCGGGACCCGCGGTTCTTCCCGGATCCCGACGCGTTCCGGCCGGAGCGCTGGCTCGACGGCCTCGAGCGGCGCCTGCCGCGCGGCGCGTTCATTCCCTTCGGCCTGGGCGGCCGCAAGTGCATCGGCGCGTCGTTCGCGATGCTCGAGGCGACGCTGGTGCTCGCGACGATCGCTCGTCGGGTCCGGCTCGAGGTCGCCCCCGGCGACGTCGGCGTCCAGCCGGCGATCACCCTTCGACCGCGCGGCCCGGTTCCGGCGGTCGCGCACGTGCGACGCGCCTGACGGACCGAGGAGACGCTGCGGAGACGGACCGCCGATACGGTCGCGGAGCCGTCGGGAGGAGTGCCGGCTCGGGCGAGGGGCTCGGGCCGAGGAGGTCGACGATGAGGATCATGGGTCGCCGGCGGCCCGCCGCCGTGCTGTTCGCGGCCGGGGTCGCGTTGACGCTTGCCGGCCCTGCCGAAGCCGCGTCACCGGAGGGGGTCACGCTCGTCTCGCACGTCACCTTCAACCCGGACGGACCGAACTACGGCGACTTCGACGCGACCGGCGCCGCGGTCGACAGCGGCACGATGTGCGCCAGCGGGACGTTCGTGGATGTCGGCATCCGGTTCGCGGGCTTCCAGAGCGATCGCGGCGAGGTCCAGCTCCAGGTGGTCAAGGAGTTCACCTGCGACGACGGCTCGGGAACGTTCATCGTCAAGATGCAGATCCAGGCGAACTTCGACACAGGGATCGAGACGTTCAGCTGGGTCGTCCTCGGCGGGACCGATGACTACGCGAGCCTGCGCGGCAGCGGCCTCGGATCGACCGTGCCGAACCCGCCGACCGGCAACGTCAACACGTTCGTGGGGTTCGTGCTCTCCGCTTGACGGAGGAAGGACATCGGCCCGCCGGCTCAGAGGAGCTCCCGGAGGTAGCTGGCGGGCACGGTTCCCTGGCCCAGGTACCACTCGTGGAAGTCGCGCGGCGTCGTCCCCGGCCGGGCGCCGAGGAATGCCGCGCGGAGCTCACGGATCGACGCCCGTCCGATGTTGTAGGTGATCGCCTGCGTCGGCCACTTCGTGTAGCGGTAGATGTTGCGTTCGGCCGCATCGAGGACGGCCTTGGCGGCCGGCTCCGCCGCGGCGCGCGCTCGGGCGTCCGGGACGAAGTCCTGGTTCGCGACCCACCAGTCCACGGCCTCGTCGTAGGTCATCCGGCCGGTGTGGAGCCCGACGTCGACCCGAACCCGCATCGCGCGACGGAGGTTCCAATAGAGGTAGTAGAACTGCTCGTCGAGCGTGAAGAAGCCGTGTGGCCGATCGTCGGCGGGCTCTCCCATCAGCTGCTCGCTGTAGAGCCCCCAGCCCTCGATCGACATCGAGTCGGACCACATCGACGAGGAATCCTCGACCGCGCCCGGTGTCAGCCACCGGACGGGCGAGATGGCCGGGCCGCGGGCAGCCAGCGTCCGGTAGTGCCAATCGTGACCCGGGAATCCTTCGTGCACGGCGACCGTCGCGATCGACGCGCGCCCGTTCATGGCGAGCGCCGCCGGATCGTTGCCGGTCGGGGTGAGATAGAACCGCCCCACGCCGCCGGGCTTGAGCGGGGCGGCCGGGTAGTACGCCGCCTCGAGCGTCTGGCGCAGCAAGGGCGGGGTCGGGACGACATCGAGCCGGTAGTCGTCCGGGATCGCGAACAACGCCTGCTCTCGGCCGTACTCGATGGCTCGACGACCCGTGGCGACGTACCAGGCCAGTCGCTCGTCGTCGTCCGCCGGGGCGTCCCGTCCGAGCTCCCGCACCACCGCCGCGACCGATTCGGCCCGGTCGTTCGCGGTGCCGAATCGGAGGCCGAGACCCGCCCGGCGGCCGATGTCGCCCGCCACCCGGAACAGCTCATCGTGGTAGGCGGCGACCTCCGAGCCGCCACGGGTCCACAGGTCGTCGACGGTCTGATCCAGGCCGAGGTTGTTCCGCGCGCGCCAGTGGTACTCGGCTTCGCAGATGGCATACCGGTCGTCCCCCGGCCACGGCGCCGCGCGGAGGAAGGCTGCCAAGCGGTCGAACGCCTCGGCCGCCTCCCTCGCCGCGGCGTCGATCTCGGCCATCAGTCGGCCCCGCGACGACGAGCCGCCGAGCCGCTCGGCAGCGATCCCCGGCAGCTCGCCCCGGAAGTACGCGGCGTTCGCCTCGCTGCCGGCGATGCCATCGCGGTGCACGAGCCGGTGGTCGGGGGCGTTGCCCGCTGCCAGCCCGCGTTCGAGGTTCGCGACCGCTCGATCGACGTATTCGGGCACCGCACGAACGCGCGAGACGAGGCGCTGCCACTCGTCGTCCGTCCCGGTCGGGCCAGGCGCGTCTCCGCCGTCCGAGCCCATCGGCTGCATCTGCTGGAGCTGCCAGTCGATGCCTCGGAACGGCTCGGCGACGTACGTGTCGACCGCCCGCTCGTGGTACCGCAGCTCCCCCAGCTGGTGGATCAGGAAGGCGAGCTGCGCCTGGATCAGGCGGGCGTCGACCCGGCTCTGGGGGTCGAGATGATCGACATCGATCGTCGCGAGCTCCGCCTCGAGATCGCGGTCCTCGGCCAGCTCTGCCTGGATCGCCTCGGGCGACGTGTCGCGGAGCCGGCCGTTGGCCTCGTCGAGCCCTTCCTGCCAGCCGTCGCCGCCGAGGAACGTCGAGACGACGGGATATCGCTGGAGCTGCTGGAGGAAGAACCGGTCGCGGAGCGTTCGCAGTCGTGCTGCCGGCCCGTCCGCCGGCGGCCCGGATCGCGGCTCTCGCTCGAGCCCGGCGTCCACGCCGCCGACGATAGCCGGTCCGAACCTCGGCCGCCCGGGCGGATCAGCGGGCATCCGGACGGGGCAGTCCCCGTTCGTCACTCTGGGTTGTACCGTCTACCCCTCGATCCGGATCCGAGGCAACGGATTCGAACCGTCCCATGTGAGGAACGCGGATGGCGACCACGATCAACGGCCTGATCGAGGAGTACACGCGCCGATACGTGGCGCACGATGCGGAAGGGGTCGCCGACCTGTGCCACGTCCCCTTCCTGGCGGTCCGCGAGGGACGGACGATCCACCTCCCCGACCGTGCGGCCGTGGTCGACCATTTCGGCCAGGCGATGGACGCGTACCAGGCCGCGGGCTACGCCAGGTTCACGCCGGTGGAGCTGGACCCGCGCGACCTCGGCGAGCGAGCCGCGTTCGTCACGGTTCGGTGGCACGCGCTGGACGGTGCCGGCGGCGTCGCCCGCGACTCTCGGACCACCTACCACCTCCTCGCGACGGACGCCGGCTGGCGGTTCCTCTCGTACACGAACCACTTCTGACCCGCCGGCCCGGCGCTAGTCTTCGCCGATGGGCTACCGCGTCCTCGACCGCTATCCCCGTCGGCCTCATCTCGAGTTCTATCGAGGGAACCCGAACCCGTTCTACGGGGTCAGCTTCGATCTCGACGCCACGCGCGTTCGTGAGCGTGCCCGCGCGCTCGACGCATCGACCTATGCCGCCCTGATCTGGACCTTCCATCGCGCGCTCATCGGCATCGACGCGTTCCGCACGCGGCTCCTGGGCGAAGACGTCGTGCTCTTCGACACGCTGCAGATCGGGATCGCCCTGCCCGCTCCCGACCGGACGTTCACGTTCGCTCCGCTCGACTGGGATCCCGAGCCGCCTCGCTTCCTGTCGCACGCGGCCGAGCGGATGGAGCGGGCGAAGACGCACGTCGACCTGTCCGGAGAAGAGACGCCCAATTACGCGTATTACACGGCTCTGCCGAAGGTGCCGTTCACCAGCTTCACCCACGTCGCGCTGCCCGACCCGCTGCAGGGCCAGCCCGAGATCGCCTTCGGTCGCTTCCGTGAGGAGGACGGCCGCTCGATCGTGCCGGTGGGCGTGCTGGTCAACCACGTGTACGTCGACGGGGCCGACCTGGGTGACCTGTACGAGAGCCTGACCGAATCGTTCGCGAACGCGTTCTGAGCGGGTCACGGGCCAGCCCGGCCGTTCGGACGGGTCCGTGTCTGCCGGGTTGCTCGACGTCTTTCAGCGGAGCGACGGCGCCAGAGGGGCTCGTCGCTGATCGAGGAACCGCAGCGGCGTCACCACGAAGTCCGCAAGCAGGTTCACGCCTTCGCCCGACTCGGGCCATTGCGTTTGGCGGCCATTTCGATGAACGTGAGCCAGTGAGCAAGGGCGGATTGAGTCGGCATTGGGCCGACTTTCCCGAGGCACTGGCGCGAGACCCGGGCAGCCGCAAGTGGATGGTCCGGTGTCTCGGGTGTGGCCGCGCCGGCCTTCGCGCTGATACGCCCGAACGCTTCTGGAACCGCCCTATGCTGGAGATGCTGGGGCGGCTCCGCGTCGATGACCGTGGGCTCTGCGAGGTGTGCCAGTACGCAGAGGACGCCAAGCTGGCTTGACGGCCGACGGGCTGAAGTCAATCCACGTACTGGAGCGGCGTCACCACGAAGTCGTCCGGCAGCTTCACGCCGGTCGCGTGGACCGGGCAGTAGCCGTTCGGGACCTTGTCGAGGTACTGCTGGTGGTAGTCCTCGGCGAAGTAGAAGGGCGGTGCGGGCGGCCCCACGATCTCGGTCGTGATCTCGCCGTAGCCCGACGCCGTGAGCATCTTCTGGTAGGCATCGCGGCTCATCTCGGCGAGGCGACGCTGCTCGTCGTCGTGGACGAAGATCGCGGAGCGGTAATGCGACCCGATGTCGTTGCCCTGGCGCATCCCCTGCGTCGGATCGTGGCTCTCCCAGAACACCTTCAGGAGGCGCTCGTAGCTCGTCTTGGCGGGATCGAAGACCACCCGAACGGTCTCGGCGTGTCCGGTGCGGCCGGTGCACGACTCCTTGTAGGTGGGGTTCGGGGTGAAGCCGCCCTGGTAGCCGACCGCGGTCGTCCAGACCCCGGGCTGCTCCCAGAACGCCTTCTCCTCGCCCCAGAAGCAGCCGAGCGCGAACTCGGCGATCTGGAATCCATCCGGATAGGGCCCGGCGATCGGGGTCCCGAGGACGGTGTGGTCCTTGGGCTCGAGGATCGGGGTCAATCGACCCGGCAGCGCGTCGGCTTCGGTGGGCATGCTCGGAGAGCGGAACAGGAACTGCATGGACCTGATCCTACTCGCGGTCGCACCGGATGCGATGACGGCGCGGTGACGAGGGCGATCTGCTAGTCGCCCGGGATCTCGGCCTCCGGCGGCACCGCCGGCAGCCGGAACCCGACCTCCGTCCCGCCGCCG
>DASSMI010000199.1:0-8205 GCA_035688935.1 Candidatus Limnocylindrales bacterium
GGATGCCCTGGGCGCCCGAGATGTTGACCTCGAGGAGCGGGCTGGCGATCGCCTGGCGGGCGGCCTCGACGGCGCGGTTCTCGCCCGTCGCGCGGCCGATCCCCATCAGCGCCGACCCGGCGTCCTTCATGATCGCCCGGACGTCCGCGAAGTCGAGGTTGATCAGCCCGGGCATCGTGATGATGTCGCTGATGCCCTGGACGCCCTGGCGGAGCACGTCGTCCACGACCCGGAACGCATCGATCAGGGACGTGTTCTTCTGGACGACGTCCTTGAGCCGGTCGTTCGGGATCGTGATCAGCGTGTCGACCTGGGCCTTGAGCTCCTCGGCGGCCTTCTCCGCGACGAGCTTCCGCTTGGCGCCCTCGAACGCGAACGGCTTCGTCACGACGCCGATCGTGAGCGCGCCGGCCTCCTTCGCGAGCTGAGCGACGATCGGCGCGGCGCCCGACCCGGTCCCGCCGCCGAGACCGGCGGTGATGAAGACCATGTCGGAGTCTTCGAGCGCGCCGGCGATCTTCTCGGAGTCCTCCTCGGCCGATCGTGCTCCGATCGAGCTGTCGCCGCCGGCGCCGAGCCCGCGGGTGATCTTGTCGCCGATCCGGATCTTGTGCGGGGCGTCGGACTGGAGGAGCGCCTGCGCGTCGGTGTTGCAGGCGATGAACTCGACGCCCATCATCTCGGCCCGGATCATCCGGTTGACGGCGTTGCTGCCGCCCCCACCGACGCCGATGACGCGGATGAGCGCGAAGTTCTCGGAATCGGACCGCAGCGGCATCGCCTTCCTCCGGGGCTCCATCGTGGCTGCGACGACGAGCCGCTTCGCTCGGACGGCGGTCGTCAGGTGGTATGCGCGAGCGTGGCGCCGGACCCCACACCTGGGTGCGTTCCTCAGGGCCCGACGGGTTCTCGGGAGTCTACCACCGGGTCATCGGCGCGGGACACCCCGGGATCGACGGTCGGAGCGTCGCCCTGACGACACGGCCGGCGACATCCCTGGTGCGGCGGCGCACCGATGCGGATCGGTCTCGCGACGGCGCGCGATACGGCATGCGCCCTATGGACACGGTCGGAGCGCCGCTGCGATCCTGCCGACCCGTACCGGCACTGGTACGACCGGGGAGAGCGCGCGTGGGACTCAGGTACCGATCGATCCGGGCGGGGGCCACCGCCCTCGTGGTCGCGGCCGCCGTCGGATCCGGCGGGATGACCGGCATGGCCTCGGCGCTGGCCGCCGATCCCGGCACCGTCTCCGTCGCGGGCCACCTCGTCGACGGCGCCGGGTCCGCGTTGGCCGGCGTCCACCTGACGATCGTCGAGGAGCTGCCGCCCGATGGCGGCATCGCGGCATTCCCGCTGACGACCGGCTCCGATGGGTCGTTCGGGGCGGATCTCTACGCGTGGGGGACGGCCGCGGCGCCGGCGAGCGTCACGATCGCGACGGACCCGGACCAGGAGATCGACGTCATCGGCGGTTCGTGCACGCAGACATGGGGCGTCACGGTGTCCGACGCGCGCGAGCTCGCGCTGGCGGAGGCCGCGCCCGATCCGCTCACCGTGACGGCGACGACGACGCTCCTCGGCGAGGTGTGCGGCACGACCGGCACGCCGGGCGGCGGGAGCACCGGCGGGAACAGCGGTGCCGGCGGCGGCTCCGAGCGGACCCCACCCCCGACCGACTCAGGCGCGGCGCCGGCGGCGGGCTCCGACCGGCTCGGAGCGGCGCTGACGCTGGGGTTCCTGGCCGGGGTCGTCCTCGTCTCGGCGTTCCTCCTGCCTCGGCGGCGGGCCGGCCGCTCGCGCTGAGTCCTCGCGCGCCGGTCATGAGTCGCGGGCGCGACTCGGGCCGGTTCACGGGCCTGCGCGTGCGGGCGGGCGACGTGGCGGCGCGCGACGTGGCGGCCCGCCACCCCGCGGGGCGCGACTACCCCGCGAGGAAGCTCAACACGATCGACCGCTCGGCGTTGTCCTGGTTCGGATCGAGCAGCGCGATCGACTGCCACGTTCCGAGGACGAGCTCGCCGCCGACGACCGGGACCGTGACCGACGGCCCCGCGAGGAGGGGCACGACGTGATCCGCGCCGTGACCCGGCGAGCCGTGGCGATGGACCCAGCGATCGTCGCGCGGCAGGAGCCGGTCGAGCGTCGCCAGGGCGTCGTCGTCGGAGCCCGCGCCCAGCTCCAGGATCACGACGCCCGCCGTCGCGTGGGGGACGAACACGCTGAGCAACCCGTCGGCTCCGCCGGCCCGTTCCGCCAGGAACCGGCGGCACGCGGCGGTGAGATCGGTGAAGCCGCGCTCCGAGCCGGTCCGGACCGTCAGGCGGACGGTCTCCACGGCTACGGGAAGATCGAGCGGAGCGCGTCCCGGAGCCGGCCGAGGCCGCCCATCGCCGGGGCGGACTCGTAACGGAGCGGCTCGTCCTCGTCGAGCGTCGAGGCGCCCCAGACGAGCAGGCCGACGGCCGTCGAGTAGCCCGGCGCAAGGATCGTGTCGACGAGCCCGCCGATCCCCGACGGGCCGGCGATCCGGACCGGCATCCCGAGGACCTCGCGGCCCAGCTCGGCCGTGCCCGCGAGCTGCGCCGCGCCGCCGGTCAGGATCACGCCGGCGGGCAGCATCCCCGGCCCGCCGCGGGCCATCTCGCCGCGGATCAGCTCGAACGTCTCGCGCATCCGGGCCTCGATGATCTCGCAGACCTCGCGCCGGCGGATCGTCCGGCCGGCCTCCTCGCCGAGGACGGTGACGGTGATCTCCTCGTCGTCGTCGACCGCGGCGAGGTTGCACGTCCCGTGCTGGATCTTCAGCTCCTCGGCGACCTGGAGGCTCGTCTTCAGGCCGAGCGCAACGTCGTTCGTGACGTTGTTCCCGCCGATCGGCAGGACGGCCGTCCGGAACGGCGAGCCGTCGGCGAACATCGCCAGGTCGATCGTCCCGGCGCCGATGTCCGCGACCGCCACGCCGAGCTCCTTCTCCGTCTCGGACAGGACCGCCTCGGCCGAGCCGAGGCCCGAGGCGACGAGCTCGTCGATCTTCACGCCGGCAGCGTTGACGCACTTCGACAGGTTCTGGACCGCGGTCGCCGCGCCGGTCACGATGTGGACCTCGACCTCGAGCCGGAGCGCGCTCATCCCGAGCGGGTCCTTGACGCCCTCCTGGCCGTCGACCTTGAACCCGCGCCGCTCGACGTGGAGGACGACCTGGTTGCCGGGGATCGAGACCGCCCGGGCCACCTCGACCGCCCGGTTCACGTCCTCGCGCGAGACCTCCTTGCGCGGGCCGCTGACGGCGACCTGACCCGGCGAGTTCAGGCTCTCGACGTGCTGTCCGCCGACCGCCACGAAGGCCCGGTCGATCTTCCAGCCGGACAGCCGCTCGGCCTTCTCGACCGACTCCGCGATCGACCGGACCGTCTGGTCGATGTTGACGACGACGCCCTTCTTCAACCCGTTCGACGGGACGGTGCCGTGGCCCATGACCGTGATCCGGCCGTCGCGGCTGACCTCGCCGATCAAGGTGCAGACCTTCGACGTGCCGACATCGATCCCGACCAGGACCGCTTCTCTCTCCACCGTCGTCGTCCGTCCTCCCAAGCGTTGGCTACACGAAGTGGCGCCGGATGAGCGCCACGTTGTTGAAGATCCGGAACCCGAAGTTGATCAGGGCCACCAGGTACAGATCGAGGCTCAGCCGGTCGCCGATGAAGGTCAGGATGACGGCCACGATCGCGTTCGTGATGAATCCGCTGATGAAGATCCGATTGTCGTAGACGCCGTCGAGCTCGGCACGCACCGCTCCCAGGACCGAATCGAGCGCGGCGAGGATCGCCACGGCCGTGTACCGCGTGAACTCGATTCCGACGCTGAAGTTGAAGGCGAGCGTGGCGATGACGCCGGCCGCGACGCCCACGAGGAGACCCACAAAGGGGAGGAACACGCGTCGCCGCCCTCGATCCGGTTCGTTTCGGCAAGGCTACCCGACGCGCCGACCCTCGTCACGGCGCCGGGCTCGCGGACGGCTCGGCCGACGGCTTCGGGGTGGGCTTCGGGATGAACGTCCCGTCCTTGTCGTCGGCGAGGATCACGGTCTGGATCCCATCCTCGCGACCGGCGATCAGCGCCCCGAGGAGCTGGACCTGGCCCGGGATGAGGGCCGGCGTCCGCTGACTCCGCCCGTAGAACCCGAACACCGCGAGCCAGCCGTCGGGGCCGCTCGACAGGGTGAACCCACGCTCGTCGGTCACGCGGACCCGGAACCCATCGGCATGGCTCCCGACCTGGCTCGGCGTGAGCGACCCGATCCGGGTCGCCGCGTCGAGGACGATCGGATCGAGGGTGCTCCGGACGCCGAGGCTCGACGCCTCGCGGCGCTCGTCGACGACGATCGGGATCGACGCCGTCGCGCCGGTCGGATCGCTCGTGACGCGCGCGAAGAGGAGGCCGCCGTCGTCGACGGCGTACCGCTCGGAGCCCACCTGCCACACGACGATCGGGCGACGCTCGGAGATCGTCAGCTCGAGCGTCCCGGGCAGACCGATCGCCGCCGTCGCGTCGCGGACCGAGGTGATCCCGCGGACCCGGACGAGGATCGGCTCCGTCCACAGGCTCACGAGGTTCGTGCCGGGATCGACCCCCGCCGCGCCGCGGATCGCCTCGACCGGCGTCAGCACCGCGCCGCGCACGTCGAGCTGCGAGAACCCGAACGCCGACGTGGTCGACAGGCCGAAGATCGCACCTGCCGAGATGAGCAGGGCGAGGAGCGCCGAGGCCCGGACCGGCGAGAGTCCACCAGAGGCGCGGCGGACCCGCGGCTGCCGGCGCGGCGTCCCGGCCGCGGTCCGGTAGCGGCGCGGCGATCGGGCGGTCACCGGGCTCAGCGCGGCAGGTCCGCGGCGGTCAGCCGGCGGCGGGTCCGCTCGGCGTGCCGCTCGAGCGCCAGGTCGACGACCTTGCGGCAGACGTCACCGAACGTGTAGTCGCCGGCGGCCGGCATCGTCGGGAACAGGCTGATCGGCGTGAACCCCGGGATCGTGTTCACCTCGGACAGGAACGGCCGGTCGCCGGCGAGAAGGAAGTCGACCCGGGCGAAGCCTTCGGCGCCGATCGCCCGGTAGGCGTCGCGCGCGATCTTCAGGATCGTCTGGCGCACCGCCTCGGGGATCTCGGCGCGGGTCGAGGTCTCGGACAGGCCGGGCGTGTACTTCGCGGCGTAGTCGTAGAACTCGTGGCCGGCGAGGATCTCGCCGGGTCCGAACAGCTCGAGTCGGGCGTGGTCGTTGCCGATCACGCTGACCTCGAGCTCGCGGGCGTTCGCGACGTACGCCTCGACGAGCGCGACGTCGTCGTAGCGGAACGCCGCGTCGAGCGCGCCGGGCAGCTCGTCCGGACCGTGGACGAGCGTGATCCCCACCGACGACCCCAGGCCGGACGGCTTGACGATCAGCCGCTGGTCGCCCGTGCCGGCGGCGAACGCTGCGGTCTGCCCGAGCACGCCATCGCGATCCGCTCGCCAGCGTTCGGCACGCACCTCGATCCAGTCGGCGACGGGCAGGCCGAGCCCGCGGACGAGCCGCTTGAAGATCGCCTTGTCCATCCCGATCGCCGAGGCCGTGACGCCGGCGCCCGTGTACGCGAGATCCGCGCCCTCCAGGAGGGCCTGGACGGTCCCGTCCTCGCCGAACGGGCCGTGGAGCGCGATGAACACGAGCGGGAGAGGGGTCGCGGACGCGAGGCGGTCGATCGCGGCGCCCGCCGTCAGCGGACCCTCGGCCCCGAGGGTGGCCGGGTCGTCGTAGGCCGCCTGGGGCCGGCCGTCCCGGCGGTGGTCCGCCGGGAGCCACCACCAGCCGCCGTCCAGGTCGATGAGCACCTCGCGGACCTCGTCGCCACCCTCGCGAAGGGCATCGGCGATCGCGGTCCCGGACACGATCGAGACGTCGTGCTCGGCCGACGGGCCGCCGAGGAGGACGACGATCGGCGGATGCGGACGCGGCTCCGACACCGTCACGAGCCCCCCTCCCAATCGCCGAGGAACACGACCTCCTCCTCGAGGCGCACGCCCGTCTCGGCTGCGACCGCCGCGGCGACGTCGTCGATCAGGCCGCGGACGTCGGCGGCCGTGCCCTTCCGGTCGTTGACGATGAAGTTCGCGTGCTTCTCACTCACCGTCGCGCCGCCGCGCGTCCGGCCCTTCCAGCCGATCGCGTCGATGAGCCGGCCGGCCGAGTCGCCGGGCGGGTTGCGGAACGTCGACCCGGCCGACGGGATCCCGAGCGGCTGGTGCTCGCGTCGCCAGCGGCGGATCTCGTCGAGGCGGCCGGCGATCACGTCGGGCCCGGCGGGCGCGAGGCGGAACGTCGCCCCGAGGACGACCTCCGCCGGAGCGTGCTTGAGCCTCGAGTCGCGGTAGCGGAGGTCGAGGTCCTTGGCCGGGACGGTCTCCTCGGTGCCGTCGGCCAGGAGGAGGTCGGCGCTCTCGAGGACCGCGGCCACGTCGTTGTCGTGGGCGCCGGCGTTCGCCCAGACCGCTCCTCCGACCGTCCCCGGGATCGCGAGCCCGAACTCGAGCCCGGTCAGGCCGGCCTTCTGGGTCTCGGTCGCCGCCCGGGCCATCGGGACGCCCGACTCGGCCACGTAGCGATCGCCCTCGATCCGCGAGCCCTCGGCCCGGTTCTGGACCACGAGGCCGCGGATCCCGCGGTCGCTGATCACCACGTCGCTCCCCCTGCCCAGGATCGTCAGCGGGATCGCGCGCGCCCGCGCGAACCGCACGATCGCCCGCAGCTCGTGGACGTTGTGGACCGTCGCGAACAGATCCGCCGGACCGCCGACCCGCATCGTCGTGAAGCGCGCGAGCGGCTCGTCGCGCGACGTCTTCACGCCGATCCGGCGCTGGATCGCCGTCCCGAGCGCGACGGGGTCGAGCGGCTCGGCGGCGGCCGCCGCGGCGCCGGGCTCGGTCATCGGCCGGCTCCGGCGGCGATCCCCTCGATCACCTCCGGCGGCGGCAACGGCCGGCGGTCCGCGAGCGCGAGGACGATGGACGCGACCGCGTCGGCGGCGCCCGGCCGCCCGAACCCGCGCGCAGCAGCCGCCATCGCCGCGCGTGCCGGCTCGTCGAACAGGAGATCCGTCGCCGCCACGAGCGCGTCGGCGTCGAACGCCTCGTCGGCCACGATCCGAGCGGCGCCGGCCGCCTCGAGGACGTCGGCGTTCGCACCCTGGTGGCCCGCCGCGTGTGGGTACGGGACGATGACCGACGGGATGCCGAGCGCGGTGACCTCGGCAACGGTCGAGGAGCCGGCCCGGCCGACGACGAGGTCGGTCGCGACGAGCGCCGGCAGCATGTCGTCGCGGAGGAACGGATAGGGCCGGTAGCGGCTCCGGACGTCGGCCGGCAGTCGCTCGCGGCCGGCCAGCGCAGCGGCGTAGCCGGTCTCGCCGGTGACGTGCAGGACATGGACCCGTTCGACGAGCCGCGGGAGCGCGGCCGCCACCGCGGCGTTGAACCGGCGGACGGCCTGGGAGCCGCCGAAGATCAGGATCGTCGGGGCGTCCGGCGGCAGGTCGAGCCGCGCGCGGGCGTCCGTGCGGGTGATCGCGCGGACGTCGCGGATCGGCGTCCCGGTGACGTATGTCGGCTTGTGCGCGGACGCGAGCGCGCGGGCACCGGCCTCGTACGAGACGGCGAGCGCATCGGCCAGCCGCGCCGTCGCGCGCACCGCTCGGCCGGGGATCGCGTTGCCCTCCCAGAGGACGACCGGGATCCGGAGCGGCTCGGCCGCCATGAGGACCGGCACCGACACGTAGCCGCCGGTGGTCAGGATCGCGGCCGGCCGTTCCGCGGCGAGGATCGCGGCCGCCTGCGGGATCGACAGCGCCAGGCGGACGGGGTCGAGCGCGGCATGGACCGACAGGTCCACCGTCCGGAGCGATCGCAGGACGAGCCGTCGACACCGGATCCCGGCGTCGCGGACGATCTCCGCCTCGAGCCCGCGGTGGCCGCCGACCCAGACGAGGTCAGGCGCGCTCGGGCGATCGGGACGGTCGAGGAGCGAGCGCGCCACGGCGAGCGCCGGGTAGATATGCCCGCCCGTCCCGCCCCCGGCGATCAGCAGCCGCATCGTTCCAGGTTCCTCGTTCGACGGTCTCCCGCGAGATCGACAACAGGATGCCGACGGCCGCGAGGCTGATGGTCAGCGACGA
>DASSMI010000200.1:0-2008 GCA_035688935.1 Candidatus Limnocylindrales bacterium
GAGGTCATGGAGGTCCTGCCCGACAAGGTCAGCCACGGCGGGACGTACGCCGGCAACCGCGTCGCCGCGGCGGCCGCGGTCGCGACCCTCCAGATCCTGCGCGACACGCCGGCGCTCGAGACGATCCACGCGACGGGCCGACGCGTCCAGGACGGCCTGCGCGAGGTCCTCAACCCCACCGGGATCCCGTACGTGTTCACGGGGCATCCGTCGATGTTCGGGATCATGTTCACCGAGACGGCGCCCACCGAATATCGCGACTGGGCGAACTCCGATCACGAGCTCTACGACGCCGTCGCGTTCGGGATGCATGCGCGCGGCGCGATGCCCGAGCCGGACAGCCGGGAGCCGTGGTTCATGTGCGAAGCCCACGCCGAGGGCGACACGGTCGACCGGATCGTGTCGATCTTCGAGGACTCGCTCCACTCCGCGCTCGAGGGGCGCACCAAGGGCGAGGTCGGCGAGCATCCCCAGGGCGCTCAGGCGCACCCAACGGCCGGCTGACCCCGGCCCGGTACCGCCCGGTCCGCGAACCGGGCACGAGCACACGAGGGGCAACGATCGATGGTCCTCGACGGCAACGCGGTTCGCTCGGTCGACCGAGCGGCAGCTCTTCTGCTCGCCCTCGGCGAGTCGCAGGGTGAGGCCGGCGTCACCGAGCTCGCTCGGCGGCTCGGCCTCCACAAGTCCACGGCCTCGCGGCTACTGGCGACGCTCCAGCGGCGCGGCCTCGTCGAGCAGGACGAGGAGACGGGCAAGTACCGGCTCGGTCTCGTTGTCATCCGGCTCGCGGAGCGCGCCGAACGGACGCTCGATCTGCGCGGGATCGCGATGCCCGAGCTGGAGCGGCTTGCCCGGCTGACCCACGAGACGACCGGGCTCGGGATCCTCGATGGCGACACCCTGCTGACCGTCGCCCAGGCCGACGGGCCCAACCTGATCGCCGTCGGCGACTGGACCGGCCGGTCGACGCCGCTCCACTGCGTCGCGTCTGGGAAGGTCCTGCTGTCGTCCGTCGCCGAGCGCGAAGTGCTCCGGATCGTCCGACGCGGCCTGGTCAGCTACACAGAGCGCACGATCACCGAGCTCGAGCCGCTCCTCGAGGAGCTCGCCCGGATCCGGCGGCGGGGCTACGCGACGGCCCTCGGCGAGTTCGAGATGGGCCTGAACGCCGTGTCGGCGCCCGTCCACGACGCGCGCGGCAACGTGATCGCCGCGGTCGACATCTGGGGACCCGCGTTCCGGCTCACGCCGCGCCGGATCCCCGAGCTTGCCGCGCAGGCTCGCGAGGCTGCGGCCGCGATCTCGATCCGGCTCGGCGGCACCGGGACCTCCACCGCCGCGCAGCCGACGCTCGCCCAGGCGCTGACGAACTCGTCGATCGCGGCGAGCGAGCCGGTCAGCCTCCCGACCCCGGTGAGCTCGACGCCGCTCGACGAGATCCCGGAGGAGGTCGGCGCCTCGGCGTGATCGCGACGGGCGCCTGACGCCCGCTACCATCGGGCGCGATGGACTTCGACAAGCCGCCGCTGAGCACCGTCGTCGACGTGCTGCTCTCGAACGGGCTGCACATCGCCGTCATCGTCGTCGTCGCGATCATCGCGATCCGCGTCTCGACGCTCCTCATCCATGGGATCGTCAAGGCCCTGCTCGATCGCGAGGCCACGGAGGGGACCGCCCAGGAGCTCTCGGCGATCGAGGTCCAGAAGCGGATGGACACGCTCGACGAGCTCGGCACGCGGGTCGTCCGGTTCTTCGTCGTGATCATCGCGGGCATCATGGTGTTGAGCGCGCTCGAGCTCAACGTCGGACCGGCGATCGCCGGCCTCGGTGTCGTCGGGATCGCGGTGGGCTTCGGGGCGCAGAGCCTCGTCCGGGACTACCTCAACGGCGCGCTGATCCTCATCGAGAACCAGTACAGCAAGGGCGACGTCGTCTCGATCGCCGGCGTCAGCGGCACGGTCGAGGACTTCAGCCTCCGGCGGACGACGCTGCGGGACCTCGACGG
>DASSMI010000201.1:0-11908 GCA_035688935.1 Candidatus Limnocylindrales bacterium
GACCATGTAGCAGTCGCCGATCGTCTTGATCTTCTCGACGTCGTAGCGCTCGGCGAGGTCGTCGAAGTGGGTGAAGAGATGGTCGAGGATGTCGACCACCTCGGCCGGCTGGAGACGGCCCGACAGCTTCGTGAAGTCGACCACGTCGGCGAAGAGGATCGACGCCTCGGCGAACTGGTCCGCGATCGTATGCGTGTCGGCCTTGAGCTTGTCGGCGATCGAGCGGGGGAGGATGTTCAGGAGCAGGTTCTCGGCCTTGTCCTGCTCCACCCGGAGGGCCGCGAGGGCGTCCTCGCGCTGGCGGACGAACAGGACCAGGAGCATGAACACGACCGCGCCGCCGATCGTGACGTTGAGCGCGACCATCGTGCTTTCGAACCAGTCGGGGAGGATCGAGCGCCCGCCCGCGAGCTCGCCCGCGAAGCCCGATCCGAGGAACAGCGCCACGAAGGCGGCGAACCAGCGCATGCCGGCCCGCGCGCCGTCGAAGACCAGGGCACCCAGCGGCGCGAGGATCCCCCACAGGCCCACGGCGCCCGATCCCACGAAGCCCCCGACGAACGCCATCGAGATCGTCGGCGCGATGGCGATGTCGAGGAGCTCCACGCGGAGCAGCCAGTCCACGTTCCGCGTCCGCGCGAACACGAGGATCGCCACGACCGAGATCGTCAGGTAGAGCCACGCGAGCAGCCCGGCCATGGAGCCGAGGGCCAGATAGATCGCGCCCCAGGCGAGCGAGATGGGCATGATGAGGATGCAGACGAGGACGAGGAGCGCCTTGCGCAGCCGGATCTCGTCGCTGTCGTCGGGATCGGCGCCGACCCGGGCCGCCCGATCGAGCAGCCCTGCGGCGAACCGATTGAAGCCGTCCATCGATCGAGAGCGTACCGCGGCGGACCCGCACGATCGGCACCTATCGCCGCGCCGTACTGTCCGGGTGAGCCGATCGAGAGGAGCGCCGTGCCGACGATCACGTACACCGGCCGCGTCCGGGCACGAGCCGAGGACGTGTTCGCGTTCGTGGCCGACGCGGAGAACAACCCGGCGTGGCACGCGCACGTCCGCGAGACGCGCTGGATCGATCCACCGCCGACCGCACTCGGGCGGCGCGGTCGTCAGCATGGGCACCTCTGGGGCCGCGACTGGGAGTTCGTGGCGGAGGTCGCCGAGTGGGATCCGCCCAGGCACGTCGCGTTCCAGGTGATCGAAGGCGTTCGAATCCGGACCTCGATCCGCGTCGAACCGACCGATGACGGCGCGGCGCTGGTGACGCTGACCGTTCGGACGCCGCGCCTGCCCGGTCCGGGCGTCGATGCCGTCGCGAGCCGCCTGATGAAGCTCCTCACCCGCGATCGGGAAACCGGCGACTTCCGTCGTCTGCGGCAGGCGCTGGAGCGCGGCTGAGGCTGAGTGTGGCGGCCGCCCCGGCGGCGAGCCGGTAGGCGCGGCCGCCGGATTTGAACGGATCCGTGCGACCTCGACTCATACTCGCCGAGCCGGCCCTCCGAGACGGGCCGGGTAGAGGATCGCAATGGAGCAGAAGCTCGTCGAGCGAGCGATGCACGGCGACGAAGCGGCGTTCGACGCATTGATCGGACGCGTCGGCGATCAGCTCCATTCGGTCGCGCGCCGGATCCTGCGCGACCCGTATCTGGCCGAGGACGCGACGCAGCAGGCCTTGCTCGAGGCGTGGCGCTACCTCCCCCGGCTGCGAGATCCCGACCGGTTCGAGGCCTGGCTCTATCGATTGCTCGTCAACGCCTGTCATGCCGAGGCGCGTCGCGAACGACGTCATCGCGCGAACCTCCGCCTGCTGGAGTCCGACGAGCCGGTGATCCACGACTCGAGCGCACACCTCGCGACGCAGCAGCAGATCGACCAGGCGTTCCGCGAGCTCGGTGTCGAGCACCGGACGGTGGTCGTACTGATCCATTACCTCGGTCTTTCCGCGAGCGAGGCCGCCGACGCCATGGGGACGCCCGTGGGCACCGTGCGGTCGCGCCTGCACTACGCCCTCAAGCAGCTGCGCGCGTCGGTCGAGGCCGACGCGCGATTCGAGACGAACAAGAGCACGGCATGACCCACAACGACGACTTCATCGCTCAGCTCGAGGACTACTTCGAGGCGTTCGATGGCGCGACGCCGTTGCCCGATCGCGTCCGCGACGCGATCCGTGCCGAGCTGCCATCCGCCCGGCAGGTCAGACCGCGCACGGGCCTCCTGAGGTTCTACACGATGTTGTCCAACGTTCCGGCCGGAGCCCGATTGGGAGTGGCCGCGGCGGCGGTCGTCCTCGCCGCAGTGCTGGGCGCCGCAGTCCTCAACACGAACGGAAGCAGAGTCGGCGGTCCCGGCGCCGCGCCCACGCCGAGCCCGAGCTCGCTGTCGGCACCGAGCACCGGATCGAGCGCGACGAGCTTGCCATCACCATCCGTCACGGAAAGCGGGCCGGCCGAGCCGCTGACGCTCAAGGCCGCGCCGATCGCTGCCTGCGACTCAACAGACGTCGGTCCGACGACCTGCGTCGCGGCCGGGACCTACCAGCTCAACAACTGGCCCGGCCCGAACACGTGGCCCGTCCGGGTCACGATTCAGCTCCCGGCCGGCTGGTTCGACTGGGACGCTGCAGCGGGGATGGACGCCGCGCTCGTGGATGGCGGTCCCGAGGCACGCGGTGGCTCCGGTTGGGGCGTTCTGTTCGCAACGGTTGGCGACGTGTCCCGGGATCCCTGCGATCTGGCGAAGGGCGTGATCCCCGCGGCCCAGGTCAACACGCCGCAGAAGCTCGCCGCCGCGATGGCCGCGTGGCCGAAGTTCACCGCGACGAGCCCACAGCCCGTCAAGGTCGACGGCCGAAACGGGCTGAAGCTCCAGCTGTCCTCGACCGCGCCGAGCGCATGCAACGCGTCGGGGACCCTGTGGCGAACGACGTCGGGCGGGGCGATGAACGTCTATCCGATGATCGCTTCCGGGGCTCGAGACCCCGGAACGTTCGAGATCGTCGACACCGGCAACGGACTGCTGGTCATCCGCACCACCGATTTCGCGCAGACCACGCCGACGGAGCTCGAGGCGGGGGTCGCGGCGAACCCGACTCGCCACAGCGGCGACCTCGCCGAACTGCACGCGATTCTCGACTCGATCCGGTTCACCACCCTGCCGGGGTGATCTGACCGGCGAGCGACGCTACCGCCGCTCTGCTTCGGCCTCATCGAGGAGACGGAGCAGGGCGGTGGTCGTCGCCCAGTTCCGGATCGTCATCGACTGGTAGGCAGGGCTGCTCATCACCTTGTTGAGGCGGCTCTTCGTGCGCTCGGCGCTCAGGCGCTGGGAGTAGATGACGCCCTGGCCTGGCCAGACGGTGTCGACGCCGGGTCGCGGGTCGAACGCCCGCATCGCGCTGGCCGCATCGATGCCCATCAGGAAGACGGCGTCGCTGTGGTAGGTCGCGGGATCATCGCCGAAGCCGCGCGGCCGCCCGTCGATCACCGCTCGGAGCTCGGCGTGCGAGAGGACGAGGACGGAGACGAGGTCGCTGTCGAGGCGGAACGTCCTGGGCAGGGCGTCCTCGATCTCCTTCTTGATGTC
This sequence comes from Candidatus Limnocylindrales bacterium, assembly GCA_035688935.1. Lineage (GTDB taxonomy): Bacteria > Chloroflexota > Limnocylindria > Limnocylindrales > CSP1-4 > CF-46. The sequence continues at coordinate 3,589 of DASSMI010000201.1, forward strand.
GGCCGCGGGACGATCCGAGCTCAGCAGCACGTTCCCGCTCGCGATGTACGTCGAGACGTCCGAGAAGCCCAGGTCCACGAGCAGTCCCCGGAGCTCCGCCATCGGGACCTTGTTCTTGCCGCCGACGTTGATCCCGCGCAGGAGGACGGCGTAGCGGGTCACTCGCCGGCGTTGCCGAAGGTGACGCGACCGTTCGGGCGGTAGGTCTGGATCATCACGCCCGACGGCAGCGCGCGCGACTCCAGCAGCTCCATGTCGTGGGTCTGGCCGTGCTCGGGGAAGAGCCGCAATCCGTCACCGACGACCACCGGCGAGATCCGGAGGTTCAGCTCGTCGACCAGGTCGCGCTCCAGCAGCCAGCGGAGGAGCACGCCGCTCCCGTGGAGCTGGAGCTCGCCGCCGGGCTTCGCCTTCAGCTCGCGGATCGCCGCCTCCACGTCACCCGACAGGACGTGCGTGTTCTGCCACGCCGGATCCTTGAGCGTCGTCGAGGGCACGTACTTGGGCAGCACATTGATCCCGTGGGACACGGCGTCGCCGCCGTCGTGATGCGGCCAGTAGCGCTCCCAGATCTCCCACGTCTTCCGTCCGAGGAGCAGCGCATCCGCGCGCCCGAACCACTCGAGCAGGAACGGCCACATCTCCGCGTCGGTGTGCGACGCGGTCCAGCCGCCGCGCTCGAACCCGCCGCGCCGGTCCTCGTCGGGCCCACCGGGTCCCTGGTACACGCCGTCGAGGGTGATCATCATCGTTGCGGTGAGCTTCATGGCCGTCGCTCCGGTGCAGGTGTTCGTCGAACGGTAGACGACGCGGGGCGGCCCGACTCATCGGCGAGCTGGCGGCCGTGGGCCGGAGAAGTCCGGATCGCAAACCAAGCTCGCGTTCCGCGCGGCGCAGGAGCAGATCCGGGGTCGGCGCTTCCGGGACGCAACTCAGACGGACATTCCGGACTGGAGCCGGCGCACGGGACGCGTAGCGCGACGTCGGCTTGCGTACCGGGAATTCGCCCGCTGGATCAGAGATCGGGCTCGGGCATGAGGGCGCGCGGGCGTACCCTAGGCTCATGGCGAACGTGATCGACTACATCGAGCTGGCGGTGGACGACCTCGAGGCGGCCAAGGCCTTCTACACGAAGGCGCTCGGCTGGAGCTTCAACGACTACGGCGGCGAGTATGCGGGAATCCAGGATCCACGGAACCCCGGCCAGGAAGTCGGCGGCCTGAACCCGGTCCCGGCGAAGTCGCGTGGCGACGGCGTCCTGGCCCTCATCCGGACGCCGGATGCGGACGAGGCGCTGGCGAACATCCAGGCCGCCGGCGGTCGCGTGACGACCGAGATGCACGACTACCCGGGCGGCCGGCGCTTCATGTTCGCGGACCCGTTCGGGAACATCCTCGGCGTCTACGAGCCGTCGGAGTAGGCGCCGAGCGCCCCCAAGGACCTCAGGCGTCCCGCGTCAGGCGTTCGAGAAGTCGCCGGTCTTCGGGATCGTTGCCGGCGGCGTTCCGATGACGACGGCGATCTCGCGGAGATCGGTCAGCTCGATCGCGCGCGGGTCTCCGGTCGACAGGTCGCCATCGACGTAGATCGCGATCTTCGTCGTCGGGCTGCAGTACGTCGACACGCATGACAGGTCGAGCGGGACGCCCCACTCGACGAAGAACTCCCCGAGTGTGTTGGGTGTCGCGGTCGCCGACTCGGTGTGCAGGACCCCGCTGTTGTTGTGCGTGTGAAGTGGCGAGATGCACGGGTCGTTGCAGAGCTCGATCCCGCCGTACTCCTTCGAGCCGTCGGGGAGGTCGAACGTCCTCACCGCGGGATCGGCGATGTTGATCCCGATCCCGGCGGGGACGGTCACCGGCGTCCCATCGACGAACACGTCGAGGTGGGCGTGGACGTGGTTGACGCCGAACTCCTTGGGCCCGGGCTTGAGACCCGCCTGGACGGCGCGCGCCATCGGATCGGCCGGGGCGGGCCAATCGGCCGCGCCGACGGGACCGGTCGGAGAAGCCGCGCTCGCGATCGCGGACGCCGCGGGAGCCGATGGAGCGGGCGTGCCGCCGCAGCCGGCCGCCAGGACGACGACCGCTGCCACGATCGCAAGCCGGATCCGCCCGCGAGACGTTCGCATCGGGTCCAACCCTCCCTCTGGCGCGCCCATCGCCGGAACACGCGCAGCATACGGACATGTCAAGCGCCGGCTCGACCGGCGGCGGATGATGACGGCGATGAGAGCCGTGGTCCAGGACCGCTACGGCCCGCCCGACGTTCTCCGGATCGAGGACGTGGAGAAGCCGGTGCCCGAGCCGGACCAGATCCTCATCCGCGTGCGCGCGAGCACGGTCTCGCAGACGGACACGCATGTCCGCGCGGCCCATCCGTTCTTCTGGCGGATCATCGGCGGGTTCCGGCGGCCGAAGTGGCGAACGCTCGGGGTCGACCTTGCCGGGGAGGTCGAGGCGGTCGGCTCCGCGGTGACCGAGTTCGAGGTCGGCGACGCCGTCTTCGGGAGCCCGTCGTCGTACCTCGGTTGCCATGCGCAGTACGTCTGCACGACGACGGGCCGGGCGATCGCGCGGAAGCCCGATGCGTTGACGTTCGAGGAGGCAGCCGCGGTCTATGACGGTGGCTCGCAGGCCCTGTCGACCCTGCGCCAGGCGGACGTCAAGCCCGGACAGAGGCTGCTGATCCACGGCGCATCCGGCTCGCTCGGCACGGCAGCGGTGCAGCTCGCGAAGCATTTCGGCGCGCACGTGACGGGCGTCACGAGCACGTCCCACGTGGACCTCGTCCGATCGCTCGGCGCTGACGAGGTCATCGACTACACCCGCGAGGATTTCACGAGGCGCGGCGTTCGCTACGACGCCGTCATCGATGCGGTGGGCAAGACGACCTTCCGCCGTGCCCGGCGAGCGCTCGCGCCCGAAGGCGTCTTCGTCGCCACCGACGGCCTCGAGAACGTCGTGACGTGGGCGGCGATGCGGCTCTTCCGGCGGAAGCGACTCCGGTTCGGCTCCGGACGCCGAAGCCGAGAGGACATCGAGCTGCTGAAGGGCCTCATCGAGTCGGGCGAGTACCGGCCGGTGATCGATCGGATGTACCCGATGGCGCAGGTCGCCGACGCCCACCGCTACGTCGAGGGCTGGCACAAGGCCGGGAACGTCGTCCTGACGATCGACTGACGCGGGCTCCTCGAGCACCGGGCCCGCCCGATGAGGCCCGCGTCCAGCAGCGCCGTCGGAGCCGTGGCGCCGGGCGTGTGCGCGGAAGGGCGAGCGCAGATCCCGGCGCGGCCTTCACCCGAAGGTGGCGCGCAACTCGCCCGTCGCGAACCGGATCGCCGCCACGTTGACGCGCGGATCGATCCAGTGCTCGCAGTAGCCGAAGCGATACGCGCTGACGATCCGGCCGTCCGTCCCGACCACGAACTCGCCCGGCAGCAGCCACGGGTTGTCGACGTTGGGCCGTCCGGCCGCCCGGCGCGCGTCCGACATCTCGCGGCCCAGCTGGGGCTCGCAGCGGAGGTAGCCGTCCGGTGCGTCGAAGAGGACCTCGATCGGGCCGCCCTCGAGGAGCCCGAAGGCGCGGTAGGCGCGCTCGTCGGGATCGCACAGGAGGACCACGTCCTCGGCGATCCCGTTCGCGGCGGCATAGACGAGCGCGCGCTCGGGCTCACCCTGACCGATCAGGACGATCCGCGCGCCGGCGGCGACGTACGCGTCGTGCTCGTCGCGAAGCCGCGCGGCCCGGTCGCGTCCGCACGAGCAGCCGAAATGGCGCCAGAACAGGAGCAGCCCCGGCTGGTCGGTCCACGTCGACGACAGGTCGACCGCGGCGCCCGAGCGCGCATCCACCAGCGTCCGCGACGGCGCACCGTCGCCGGCCTGGGGCGGCAGCTCGGTCCAGCGCGTGCGCGTCGGGCCGGTCGCCCAGTGCTCGAGCCACTCGCGGATGGCCGCTTCGGTCTCGCCCGAATCGGGCTGCTGTCGAGGAATCGTGGCTTCGATCACATCGCCTCCAGGGTCGGTCGGGCGGCACGCGTGGCGCGGCGCACGCGCGATCGCGCAGCGGTCACCGTTGTCCGCAGTACGAGCCTCGAGCGGTGACGGATTGGACCGCCAGCCGGGCGTGAGCTCGGGACTTCCGGCTCTGGCGACGGTCGGATCGCCGACCTAGCGTGGGGTCGCGAAAGGAGCCACGTCATGTCCAGAGTCTTGATCGTCCATGCAAGCCGCCACGGCGGCTCGGCCGGAATCGCGGAGCGGATCGGCCAGGTCCTCGAGGAGGCCGGGCTCGACACCGTCGTCGGCCGGGCGCGCGACCTGCCGGACCCCCGGACGTTCGACGCGTGCATCGTTGGCGCCGGCGTCTACATGGGCAGTTGGGTCGACGACGGGATCAAGTACCTCGAGCGCTACGGGCCCGTGCTCGCCACGAAGCCGGTCTGGCTGTTCAGCAGCGGCCCGCTCCCGGGGTCGAGCATGGAGCCGAAGAACCCGACCGCCGACCCGCTGGAGATCGCGCTCGGACCTGCCGAGGGCCCGGGCAGCGGCGGGCGGCGCAAGCTCGAGGCCGCCGCGGCTCCGATCGGACCCAGGGACCACAAGGTGTTCACCGGCGCCTTCGATCGGACCGATCCGCCCGCGACGCTGGCCGAGCGCGTCGTCCGGATCATGCCGATCGCGACGCGCGTCCTGCCCGAGGGCGACTTCCGCGACTGGCCCGCGATCGAGGCATGGGCGAAGTCGATCGCGGCGACGCTCATGGAGCCGGTTCCGGTCGGATAGCCACCGGCGCGCTCGGGCCTTGCGGAAACGACCTCGCGGCGAGACCATGCCGGCGGCGATGGAGGTGACGATCCCCGGCATGGAACAAGGTCTCCGCGCGTCGTTCCCGTGGCTCGACGTGCTCCTCATCGAGCCGAACCCGGCGCCAGTCCCATGAAGAAGCTCACCGAGACGGACCTCCCAGCGGCGATGACCGGGAGGGCGAGCCCGGCGAAGGCCGCCGTTGGCGACAGGCCGGTGTTCGACTACATCGCGAGCCTGCCGGAGCCCCAGCGCTCGATCGCCGAGCGGGTCGACGCCCTGGCCGCCGCGACGCTTCCGAACCTGGAGCGCAGCGTGAAGTGGGGCATCGCGTGGTACGGCGTGGGCGACGGCTGGTGCTTCGCCTGTGGCGGCTTCGCCGGCCACGTGAAGCTCGTGTTCGGGCGCGGAACGTCGCTCACGCCGGAGCCGCCCATGACCCCGATCGGGATGGGCAAGACCTCGCGTGGCGTCGAGCTCCAATCCCCGGACGACCTCGACGCGGACCAGGTCGCGTCGTGGATGCGACAGGCCGCCGCGATCCCCGGCTTCGGGAAGCGGAGCTCCTAGCCCGCTCCGCCGCCGGGGCGCCGCCAACGTCGTGGACCTCGGCCGGATCGGCCCAAGCGCCGTAGACGGTCCTCCAGGGCGGGGCGGGCGACGGGGGGCAACGCGGCGGCCATGGCGCGAGCGCATGCTATCGAGCGCTCCGCGCTCCGCCACACGAGGGGATGACCGATGGACCCGTTCAGCCCGCGGGACAAGGCCCGCCTCGATTACTGGTTCTGGAAGTTCCACGTCGGCGACCTGGCATTCCTCGTCGACCTGATCATCCGGCGGGGGGCCAGGACGGCGGAGGTCCGCGTGAGCCAGTGGCTGCGCGGCACCGGTCGGGTCGTCCACTGCGAGATGGCGGAGTGGTCCGCGAGCGACGCGGAGATCCGGATCGGCGAGACCACGCTCCGGCAGGGTCGCTCCGTCGGCTCGGCCGAGGACATCTCGTGGGACCTCACCTGGACCCCCGGCCGCGTCCTCTCGGCGCTGCGCGGCCTGGTCGCCCGCGTCCAGCCGTTCGACACGACGATCGTCGTCTGGCCCGACGCGATCTTCAGCGGGTCCGTGACCGTGGGCGACGAGCGGTTCGACGTCGGCGAGCTTCCCGGAACCGTCTACCACTACTGGGGGCGGCGCCTCCCGGATCGCTGGGTCTGGCTGTCGGCGACGCAGTTCGAGGGCCACCCCCACCGACGGGTCGAGGGCGTCTTCGCCGTCCGGACGCGACTGTTCGGGCGTGCCCCGATGCCGACACCTGCGTCGCTCCTGTGGACGACCGACGTGGGTCGGCGCGAGGAGCTCGTCGGCAACGTGAACGCGATCATCGGCGTGAAGCCGCTCGCGTCGGCGGTCACGATCGATGCTCGGAGCATCGGGAAGCGCCACCGGCTCACCGCGTCGTGGGGTGACGTCCCGCCGAACGACATCGGCGAGGGGATCATCCAGACGATGCACGGCGACCTGACCTTCGACGACCTCCATGCCGTCCCGGGAACCGTCGGGCTCGAGGTGCGCGGCTATCCGAGTCCGGTCGGCGGAGCCTGAGCGCCCGCGCCATCGATTGCCCCGCCGGTCTCGGCGTGTGCGAGACTCGTCCGACGAGCCGCGATTCCGCCGCCATCAGAGCCAGAGGCAAGACCGATGGGCAGCGACGCACCCGAGATCGCCGAACACCTCCGGGCCGCCTCGGACGCGATCCTCCTCCTGCTGACCGAGACCAGTCAGCTCGAGCGGCACAAGCGGAACATCCCGCCGGGCGAGCCTCGGTTCGACGAGATCGCGCGATCCGTCCGCGTCGTGGCCCAGGCCCTGGCCGAGTTCACCGAGGCCGAAGAGCAATGGGCCCGGATCGCGACCGACGGGCGAACCGACATCCCGACGGTCGAGGACTCGGACAACGCGCCGTCACTCGCGACGATCCTCGAACGGTGGCGGGCGATCGAGCGGCGGCTCGACGAGGTCGAGCCGGGGACGCCCGAGGCCGTGAGCCTGTTCGCCGAGTTCGAGCGGGTCCGCGACGAGTACATGGCCGCGTTCCGGTCGCGACACAGCCCGGATCGACGCTAGACGCTGGGGATCGCGAACGGACGAGCCCCGGCGGAAGGCCGGGGCTCGTGTTCGGTCGGCTCGATTCGATTCAGGGTGCCGGGGTGGCTCGGCCTGGAGCGGGGGAGGGGGTGCCCACCGGACCTGGCGCCGAGCTCGAGCGCGGCGCGATGTCCTCGCGGGACGACGACGCGGCGTCGGCGGCCTCGGCTCGGGCGCGGACCCGCTCGGCCGTCGCGCGGGACTGGTCGTACCAGGATTGCGTCAACTGGGCCGCAACGTCGCGGCCGCCCAGGCCGAACGCGAGCCCGAACGCCAGCGCGAGCGCTGCGACGAGACCGATGAACAGGGTGTTGACGAGATTCGCGGCGATCCCGATCTGATTGATCGCGATCACCACCGCGAACGCCACGATCGCGATCTCGGCGATCCGGCCCAGCAACGGCGCATTCGTGAAGCCCATCTCGCCGGCGCCCACTTCGATCGCGCCGCGCACGAACCGCGCGAGCAGCGGGGCAACGAGGAGGATGACGGCGGCGACGATGAGGTTCGGGATCCACAGCAGGACGTCGTTGAGCAGCTCGCTCACCTGGGTCATGCCCAGGACGTTGGCCGCTGCGACGAGGAAGACCAGCCGGATCAGCCATTTCACGAGCTCGCCGGCGACGATGCTCGGCTTGATCTGGCGCGTTCGTTCACCGTAGACGCTCCCGCCATGTTCGGCGAAGAGCCGGTCGGCGCCGGCGCGCCGGAGGAGTTCGGTCACGAGGCGGGCGACCGCGGAGGCGATCAGCCAGCCGATGATGATGATGATCAGGGCGCCGATCACCAGGGGAATCGCGTTCAGGAACGCGTTCAGCGCGTTCGAGAGCGACAGGAAGACGGCGTCTCCCCAGGTCTGGATGGTCGTTGTGGGCATGGAGGCATCTCCCGCGATCGAGTCCTGGGGGCACGGTCGACCGTAGGTGAGCCGGCGTCACGGCTCCGCGACGCTGGCGTGCGTCAAGGTTGCAGGCCCCTACCGGGTACCCGATGTCGAGACCACGGGCTCCGGCCGAGGCGCTCGGAGCGCTCGCGGTCGGCCACGCTCGGGAGCGTCAACCGCGCTTCGTCGTTCGGTCGGTCGGCGCCGTCGATCCGCCGTCGCCCGCCTCGGACGTCCCCGCCGCGAAGATCTCCCACTGACCCGGCACGCCCCGGAGCGACGCCGAACCGCGCGGGCTGAAGGCCAGGTCCGTCCCGGTCACGAGGTCGCGGACGGTCTTCGTGACGACGACCTGCCCGGGATCGGCCTGGCTGAGGAGCCGCGCCGCGATGTGGACGGCGATCCCGCTCACGCCCGTCTCGCGGTGCTCGATCTCGCCGGTGTGGATACCGGCGCGGATCTCGACGTCGAGACTCCCGGCCACGTC
>DASSMI010000202.1:0-4627 GCA_035688935.1 Candidatus Limnocylindrales bacterium
ATGGTCGGGACGACGATCCCGCACGAGGTCCGCCAGGTCTACTCGGCCTCGCGGGTCATGCTGAAGCCGGCGTCCCAGGGCACCGGCGTCATCGCCGGCGGCGCGGTGCGCGCCGTCGTCGAGGCGGCCGGGATCCACGACATCCTCGCCAAGACACTCGGCTCGACGAACCCGGTCAACGTGACCCGGGCGACGATCGAGGCGCTCCGGAGCCTCCACTCGGCCGAGGAGCTGAGCGCCCGCCGCGGCGTCAAGCTCGTCAGCCGGATCTCGGGCCAGCCGGCGCCCACGCTGGAGACCGCCGATGCCCGGTAAGCTCCGCGTGACCCAGACGAAGAGCACGATCAGCCACATCGCCCGCAACCGCGCGACGGTTCGCGCTCTCGGGCTGAAGCGGATCGGCCACACCGTCGAGATCCCCGACAACCCCGCGACCCGCGGCATGGTCCGCCAGGTCCGCTTCCTCGTCTCCGTCGAGGAGGTCGCATCCGACTCCGGAGCCAAGGAATGAAGCTGCACGATCTCGCGCCCGCCGAGGGCGCTCATCGCTCGAAGACCCGGGTCGGTCGCGGGATCGCGGCGGGCAAGGGCAAGACGGCGGGCCGCGGCACGAAGGGCCAGAAGGCTCGGGCCGGCGGCTCGATCCCGCCCTGGTTCGAGGGCGGCCAGACGCCGCTCCACATGCGCATCCCGAAGCTCCGCGGCTTCCGGAACCGGGCGAAGGTCGTCTACGAGGTCGTCAACGTCGGCGACATCGCCGCACGGATCGAGGCCGGCGCGTTCGCCGCCTCCGGCACAACGCCCAAGAAGGGCGAGCCGATGACGGTCAACGCGGACATCCTCCGCGCCGTCGGGCTCGTCCGCGACGTGAAGAAGCCGCTGAAGATCCTCGGCAACGGGGAGCTGAGCGCGGCCCTGTTCGTCGTCGCCGATGCGTTCACGAAGTCCGCGGCCGAGAAGATCCAGGCCGCGGGCGGCTCGGTCAACGTCCTCGAGGTCCCCGCGGAGTCGCGGCCGGCCCTCGGGGTCGATGGCGCGGCTCCCGCGGCCGAGGCCTCGTCGACGCCCGCTCCGGCCGCCCCGAAGGCGCCGAAGACGACCAACGCTGGCGCCGACGCCAGCGCTGAGGAGCCGACCGCGAAACCCGCCAGGGCCGCCCGCACCCCGAACTCGGCGAAGGCGACCGCTTCCGAGGAGCCGGCCGGCACGACCGATGCCGCCGCACCGATCGAGGCGACCGCGGACGCCGCCGACCCCGCCGACGAGGCGGTGACGGCCGACGAGGCGGCCTCGGACGACGCCACCGAGGCCGGCGAGTCGATCGAGGCGGTGACCGCCGACAGCGACGCCGGCCCGGCCGACGGCGCCGACGCCACCGACGCGAGCGACGATTCCGAGACCGACACCAGCACCGACGAAAGCGCGTAGCGACCGGTGTTCGAGTCGCTGCTGAACGCCTTCCGAGCGCCGGACATCCGGCGCCGGTTGCTCTACGTCCTCGGGATCCTGATCGTCTTCCGCTTCCTGGCCCACGTCCCGGTCCCGGGCGTCAACCAGGCATCCCTCCAGCAGTACCTCCAGAACAACACGCTCTTCAGCGTGCTGGACCTGCTGTCCGGCGGCGGACTGTCGAGCTTCTCGGTCGTCGCGCTCGGCGTGAACCCGTACATCAACGCCTCGATCATCATGCAGCTGATGACGGGCGTCATCCCGTCGCTCCAGAACCTCTCGCGTGAGGGCGAGTACGGTCGCAACAAGATCAACCAGTACACCCGCTACCTGGCCGTGCCCATGGCCCTCCTCCAGTCGTACGGGTTCCTCGCGCTCCTCAACTCGCAGGGCATCCTGTCGTCGGGGTTCGACCTCGCGAACGGCGCGACGCTGACCCAGATCGCGACCCTGACCGCGGGCTCGATGACCCTGATGTGGCTCGGCGAGCTGATCACCGAGAAGGGGATCGGCAACGGCATCAGCTTCATCATCTTCGCCGGCATCGTGAGCCGCGCCCCGAACGCGATCGGCGGGTTCATCTCCACGCCGAACCCGCCGCTCCTCATCGGGTTCGCGATCATCGCGGTCGTCTCGGTCGCGGTGATCATCTACATCCAGGAAGGCCAGCGCCGGATCCCGATCCAGTACGCGAGCCGGGTCCGCGGCCGGCGGATGTACCAGGGCGGTCAGACGTTCCTGCCGCTCCGGGTCAACCAGGCCGGTGTCATCCCGATCATCTTCGCGATCAGCATCCTCCTGTTCCCGCAGCAGATCGCCTCGTACTTCACGGGCTCCGAGGTGGGCTGGGTGAAGGCGATCGCCGACGGGATCGTGGGCTTCTTCAACGTCCGTTCCGTGCCGTACGTGATCCTCTACTTCGTCCTGACCGTGGGCTTCACGTACTTCTACACCGCGTTCACGTTCAAGCCCGACGACACCGCCGAGCAGCTCCGCAAGAACGGCGGGTTCATCCCGGGCATCCGGCCCGGCCGCCCGACCGCCGACTACCTCGCCCGGGTCGTCACCCGGATCACGATCGCCGGCGCCCTGTTCCTGGGCATCGTGGCGACGCTGCCGACCCTGCTCGGGCTCGCGTTCCCGCAGCTCCAGAACATCGCCCTGGGCGGCACCGGCCTCCTGATCGTCGTCAGCGTGATCGTCGAGACGATGAAGCAGATCGAGGCCCAGCTCCTGATGCGGAACTACGAAGGGTTCATCCGGTAGGGCGTCACCGACGATGACGGTGGTGGTCCTCCTCGGCGCACCTGGAGCGGGAAAAGGCACGCAGGCGCCGATCCTCGCCGAGCATCTCGGCGTCCCGATCCTGGCGTCCGGCGCGCTCCTCCGGGCCGCCGTCGCCAACGGGACGAAGCTCGGCCGCGAGGCGGATCGGTTCATGTCCCGCGGCCAGCTCGTCCCGGATGAGACGATCGTCCGCGTGTTCCTCGACCGGCTCGAGCAGGCCGATGCGACCGGCGGCGCGATCCTCGACGGCTTCCCGCGGACACGCGTCCAGGCGGCCGCGCTCGACGTCGCACTCGCCGAGGCCGGGCGGCGGGTCGACCGGGCGATCTTCATCGACGTCCCGACCGAGGACCTGATCGACCGGATGGCGAACCGCCGGATCTGCGCGGCGAACGGGCACGTGTTCAACCTTGCGACGAACCCGCCCGTGCGGCCGGGCGTGTGCGACATCGACGGGTCCGAGCTCACCCAGCGGCCGGACGACGAAGAGGCGACCGTGCGCGCACGGATGACCCAGCAGCTCGGGCCGCTGCTCGACGTCGTCGACCACTACCGCTCGGCCGGGAACCTCGTCACCGTCGACGGCACGGCATCGATCGACGACGTCAGCGCAGCGATCGTCGGCGCATTCGAAGGGACGGTCGCCTGATGGTCACCCGCAAGTCGCGCAAGGAGATCGAGAAGATGCGGGTGGCCGGGCGGATCGTCGCCGAGGTCCTCGCGCTGGTCGAGTCCGAGCTGCGGCCGGGGGTCTCGACCGGCCATCTCGACCGCCTCGCCGAGCGCCACATCCGCTCGTCCGGCGCGGTGCCCTCGTTCAAGGGCTACGGCCACCGGAGCAATCCGTTCCCGGGCAGCCTGTGCATCTCGATCGACGACGAGGTCGTCCACGGCATCCCCGGCGACCGGACGATCCGAGACGGCCAGATCGTGTCCGTCGACGCCGGCGCGATCTACGACGGCTGGCACGGCGACGGCGCCCGGACGTTCTTCGTGGGCCAGCCGCCGGAGGAGATCTCCGAGCTCGTCGACACGACCCGGCTCGCGATGATGGCCGGGATCGCGGCCGCGGTCCCCGGGGCGACGCTCGGCGACGTCTCGGGCGCGATCGAGGACGCCGCCACGCCCGGCGGATACGGGATCGTCCGCCAGTTCGTGGGCCACGGGATCGGCACCGAGATGCATCAGGAGCCGCAGCTCCCGAACTACCGCACCGGCGTCCGCGGGATGAAGCTCGTGCCCGGGATCTGCCTCGCGATCGAGCCGATGCTGACGCTCGGGAGCCACGAGGTCGTCGTGAAGCCCGACGGCTGGACGGTGGTGACGCGGGACGGCTCGCTCGCGGCTCATTTCGAGCACACGATCGCGGTGACGGAAGACGGCCCCGAGATCCTCACGAGGATCGCATGACCGCGCGCCACGGCCACGAAGAGGTTTTGACCCGATCGTGCTCGTTTGATACGCTACGCGTTCGTGTGTCGGTCCGCCCCGGACCGGCACTCGTCGTGAGAAAGGGACACCTGGGCGCCTGTGGCCAAGCGTGATGCGATCGAAGTGGAGGGCACGGTCATCGAGCCGCTCCCGAACACGATGTTCGCCGTCGAGCTGGAGAACGGCCACCGCGTCCTTGCCCACATCAGCGGCAAGCTTCGGATGAACTTCATCCGGATCCTGCCGGGAGACCGCGTCCGGGTGGAGCTGTCGCCGTACGACCTCACCCGCGGTCGGATCACCTACCGCCTGAAGTAGCAGACCTGCGTCCGGCTCGGCCGGCGCCGAGCACACGAGTCGAGGATCCGTTGAAAGTCAGAGCTTCCGTCAAGGCGCGCTGCGACAACTGCAAGGTCATCCGTCGCCACGGCACCGTGATGGTCATCTGCACGAACCCGAA
>DASSMI010000203.1:0-5019 GCA_035688935.1 Candidatus Limnocylindrales bacterium
TCGTCCTGGAGGCGACCCACCTGTGCGCCGTGATGCGCGGCGTCCGCAAGCCGGGGACGATCATGACCACGTCCGCGGTGCTCGGCCTGTTCCGGACGCGGGATCGGACGCGCGCCGAGTTCTTCGCCCACCTCGACCGCGCCGCGCCGGGCGCCTGACGGCGCGCCGGCGCGCCGCGTTGCCGCGGCCATGCCGCGGAGCTACGGGCGCCCGACGACCTCGATCGACTGCGTCCCGCCGACCACCTCGACCTGGTAGCGGTTCCCGGTCCGCGACCAACCCGGCGATTCGAGCGTCGCCTGGCCGCCCTGCTTCCCGACCCGCGTCCCGTCGAGGACGAAGCTCGCGGCACCACCCTGTGAGGTGACGCGGACCGGCACGTCGGCCGGCCGCTCCAGGCGGATCGTCCGGGCGCCGCCGACCAGGCGGATCCCGGTCTCGCCGGGGGGCGGGCCCAGCTCCAGCTGGACGCGCTCCATGCCGCCGGTGATCTCGACGCGCCGCACGGCCACGGAACGGAGATCCGCTTCCACCCGTTGGATCCCGCCGACGATCTCGATCGACCACGGGATCGTCGTGTTCAGCTCGAACGACGCGACCCGCTTCCGCCAGTCGAACGGCAGTCCGCGATAGCCCACGAAGACCCGGCCGTCGCGCAGGCGGACCTGCGGCGTCGCTCCCTCGAAGGTCGCCCGGTAGAGATCGAGCGGGTCAGTCCCGGGACGGAGTCGGAGCCCCGAGAGCCCGGAGCGGATGTGGAGCCGCGCCTCGGTCAGGCCGCCGAGCGGGGCACGATGCGAGCTCACGGTCGAGGCGTCGGCGGCCGCCTCGCCGGGGGTCTCGCGGAGCGTCGTCGCCTCGTCGCGGGTGACCTGCTCCATGCGCGTGAGGAAGTCGGTGATCAGGGCGAGCTGCTGGTCGGTGTACCGGCCGATCTCCTTGGCCGAGGCGGTCCCGATCCGATCGAGCGTCGACTGGACCGACGCGACCTTCTCGGGAACGACCTCGACGATCACGCGCCGCCGGTCGACCGGGTCGGGGACCCGGCGGACGAAGCCGGCCTGCTCCAGCCGGTCGACGACCCGGGTCACCGCCCCGGACGTCAGCCCGGTGATCTCGGACAGCTTGCCGGCCGTCGTCGCGCCCATGTCGATCAGCTGCTCGAGGGTCTCGATGTCGCTCTCGGACAGCCCGAACCGGATCGCGACCGTCTGGCCGAAGAACGAGCCTTGGAGATTCACGCGCCGAAGCGCCCGGAGGACGGAGGTGACGTTGTCGCGGGTCATGGCTTGACAATGGCTCCTGCGATGAAGAATATCTGCACTGCGCAGATATTGACCCATGTTGCTGAACAGTGCAAGGAGCGCCGTCGCCAGCATCGGGCCTGACACGCAGGAGGTCAACATGGCCAGTACGGAACCGACCAGGCTCGGCGCGACGATGATCGCGACGCGTGGACTGGCCCGGACGTTCAAGACCCGGGGCGGGACGGTCGAGGCCGTGCGCGGCGTCGACCTCCGCGTCCAGTCGGGCGAGATCTTCGGGTTCCTCGGCCCGAACGGAGCCGGGAAGACCACGACGCTCCGGATGCTCGCGACCCTCATCACCCCGACCGCGGGCGAGGCGACCGTCGCCGGTGCCGATCTCCGGACGGAGCCCGGCGAGGTCCGCCGCCGGATCGGCTATGTCCCGCAGGGCGGATCCACCGACCCGGCCGAGACCGGTCGTGGCGAGCTCACGCTCCAGGGGCGGCTGTACGGGCTCAGCGCGTCGGACGCCAAGGCCCGGGCCGCGGAGGTCCTCGCCGCGCTCGATCTCGAAGCCGCCGCCGATCGGACGACCGGCACGTACTCGGGCGGGATGCGTCGCCGGCTCGACGTCGGGCTCGGGATCGTCCATCGACCCCAGGTCCTGTTCCTCGACGAGCCCACGACGGGTCTCGATCCCCAGGCGCGGGCCCGGATGTGGGACGAGATCCGGAAGCTCCGCGAGCTCGGGACGACCGTGTTCCTCACGACCCACTACCTCGAGGAGGCGGACGCCCTGTGCGACCGTCTCGCGATCATCGACCACGGGCTGATCGTCGCCGAGGGCACGTCCGATGAGCTGAAGCAGGCGGTGGCCGGAGACGTCGTGACGATCGGCGTCGACGGCGGGGGTGCGAGCGTCCTCCGGCTGGTGGAGGCGCTGCCGTTCGTCCGCGAGGCATCACAGGACGACGAGACCGGCCTCGTCCGGCTGTACGTCGACAAGGGCGAGACCGCCGTTCCGCATCTCCTCCGAACGCTCGACGCGGCCGGCTACGCGCCGCGCTCGATCTCGCTCAACAAGCCGAGCCTGGACGACGTCTTCCTGCGCCAGACCGGGCGGTCGCTCCGCGAGGAAGCGGCATGACCGCCGGCGCCGTCTCGACCCATCCGGCTGCCACCGCGACCACCGAAAGGACTCCCCGCATGCGTGCGCTCAGCGACACCTGGCTGATCTTCCGCCGGTCGGTGATCCTCACCCTCCGCCAGCCGACCTGGCTCCTGTTCGGGATCATGTATCCCGTTCTGTACCTCGTCCTGTTCGGCCCGCTGCTCGACAAGGCCGTGGGCGCCGCCGGCGGCGGCGTCAGTGCCACGAACTGGTTCGTCCCGGGACTCCTCGTCCAGGTCGCCCTGTTCGGGTCGGCCTTCGTCGGGTTCGGCCTGATCGCCGAGCTCCGCTACGGCGTCGTCGAGCGGATGCGCGTGACGCCGATGAGCCGGACCGCGATGCTCCTGGGGCGCTCGCTGCGCGACGTCGTCATGCTGCTCGTCCAGGCCCTGATCATGATCGTGCTGGCCGTGCCGTTCGGGCTCCATCTCGATCCGGTCGGGATCCTTGCGACCTTCGGGATGCTCGCCCTGATCGCGCTCGTGATGGCGCCGGCCTCATATGCCGCGGCGCTGGTCCTGAAGAGCGAGGATGCGTTCGCCCCGCTCGTCCAGGGCGTGACCATGCCGCTCCTGCTCCTCTCGGGGATCCTCCTGCCCATGGCGCTCGCGCCGGACTGGCTCCGGTTCCTGAGCACGATCAACCCGCTCACCCATGCGGTCGATGCCGTTCGGGCGATCTTCAACGGTCAGTGGGGCGATCGCGAGATCCTGATCGGCGCGGCGGTGACGGCGGTCCTCGCCGTCCTGGCAGTCCGGTTCGCCGGACGCTCGTTCACCCGGGCGAACGCGTAACTGCGCTCTCCTCCATCCCGACGCGGGCGTTCTGGGGAGCGCCGGCGTTCGGATTCCCGGCGGGACCTCTAGGCGCACCTCGACGGGCTGGTGGTGGCGTCCTGTGGCACGTCCCGATGGTGGCACAATCCGGCCATGCCCGACCGCCCGATCAAGGTCCTGATCGCCAAGCCCGGCCTCGACGGCCACGACCGCGGGGCGAAGGTCCTCGCCCGTGGCCTGCGTGACGAGGGCTTCGAGGTCGTCTACACGGGACTGCGCCAGACGCCCGAGATGATCGCGACGGCGGCGCTCCAGGAGGATGTCGACGTCGTCGGCCTGTCGATCCTGTCGGGCGCCCACATGACCCTCCTGCCGCGGATCACGAAGCTGCTCAAGGACCAGGGTCTCGACGACGTCCTCGTGACGGCCGGCGGGATCATCCCCGACGACGATGTCCCGGCCCTTGCCGAAGCGGGCGTTTCGCGCGTCTTCGGGCCCGGGACGACGATCGGCGAGGTCGCCGACTACCTGCGGACCAACGCCCGGCCGCGCGACTAGCGTGGCGCCAGCGTCCGATGTTGCCGAGCGCGCCCATGACCTCGTCGCGCAAGCGACGGGCGGCGACCGGCGAGCGCTCGCGAGGCTGCTGACGGCGGTCGAGAACCGGACCGCGATCGCCGAGCCGGCGCTGCGCGAGCTGTACCCCGCGGCCGGCCGTGCCCACATCGTCGGGATCACCGGGCCGCCGGGCGCCGGGAAATCGACGCTCGTCGCGGCGCTGATCGGCGAGGTTCGCGCGGCGGGGCGGCCCGTGGCCGTGGTCGCGGTCGATCCGTCGTCGCCGATCACCGGTGGCGCGCTCCTCGGCGACCGGGTCCGGATGCAGTCGTACGCGGGCGACCGCGACGTGTTCATCCGCTCGATGGCCGCCCGCGGCCACGCCGGTGGGCTCGCGTCGACAACGGGCGCCGCCACGGCGGTGCTCGACGCCGCGGGGTTCGACCTGATCCTCGTCGAGACCGTCGGGACGGGCCAGAGCGAGGTCGAGGTCGCGGCCGCCGCGGACACGACCGTCGTGCTCGAGGCGCCCGAGATGGGCGACGAGGTCCAGGCGATCAAGGCCGGCCTCCTCGAAGTCGCGGATCTGGTCGTCGTGAACAAGGGCGACAAGCCCGGCGCCCAGCGAACGGCGTCGCAGCTCCGGGCGATGCTCGTCGCGGGCCATGACCCCAGCGACGGCGCGCCGACGACGCGTCAGCCGAAGCGACCCGAGGTCCTGATCACGACGGCTGCGACCGGGGCGGGTGTCCCGGAGCTGCTCGCGGCGCTCGATCGACATCGCTCGAGGGTGACCGGGGCCGGCGACGGGCCTTCGCCGGCCCGGATCGCTCGCGCCGAGGCTCAGGTCTGGGCAATCGTCACTGACCGGCTGAACGATCGGTTGCGGAGTCCCGCCGAGGCGGACGCCACGGACTCGATCATCGGCGATGTCGCCGGGCATCGGCTCGACCCCTACGCCGCCGCCGACCGGCTTCTCGAGCGGCTCGACCGTTGACGCCGGTCGCGGCCCGTCCCGCTACGCTCGGCTCATGACAACCGGACGCGCGCTCGTGGCCGGCGCGGGCCTCATGGGCCACGGCATCGCTCAAGTTCTGGCCGGGACCGGCCGAACCGTCGTCCTGTACGAGCCCGAGCTGGCGCGCGCCGAGGCCGGGCGCGACCGGATCGCGGGCAACCTCGATCGGTCCGTCGCGAAGCGCCGCCTCGATGCCCGGGAGCGAGACGCGATCCTTGGCCGCGTCTCGACGACGAGCGATCTGGCGAT
>DASSMI010000204.1:0-8826 GCA_035688935.1 Candidatus Limnocylindrales bacterium
GCGCGGTCGCGGGGGCGGCGACCTGGGGTTGGGGGCTGGTCCAAGCCTCCCGCCGTCGGGTCACCGCGGCCCGGCCTCCCCGAGCCGCGTGTAACAAGCGGGTGTCAGGCGCGACCGGCCGTCCGCCCGATCAGACGGGCGACCACCGGCGCGATCCGCTCGACCCAGAGCGCGTACTGCGCGCCCGACGGATGGAGTCCGTCGTCGGCCACGAGCGAGCGGTCCGTGGCAGCTCGCAGCGACAGGTCGTGGATGTCGACGAACGCGACGCCGAGCCGCTCGGCCAGCTCGCGCACGACGTCGTTGTTCCGCCGGATCCCGGCGGCCTGCTCGGCAGGGTCGCCGTAGTCGGCGCCCGCCGGTGTGACGGTGTAGTCGGGCGTCGCGACCGTCACGATCCGATCGGCGGGCAGCCGGGCCAGGACGTGATCCAGGATGTTCCGGATGTTCGTCGGGTAGACGAACGCGGGAATGCGTCTGACGACGTCGTTCACGCCCACGAGCAGACTGACGAGGTCCGGGTGCAAGCCGTCGAGCTGTGGGAGCTGGGCGCCCACGACGTCGCCGGACGTGGAGCCGTTGACGCCGAGATTGGCGACGAGCTCGAGCGCCGGCGGCTCGCCACCGAGCGCGCGCACGAGCTGATCCGGCCAGCGCTGCGCCGGATCGTCGAGCGCCGTCCCGATCGTGTAGCTGTCGCCGAGCGCGACGTACCGGAGCGGACGGGGCACGCCGCCGTCAGCCGACGCTCGCGACGAACGACGCGACGAGCTCGGCGAACGACGCGGGCCGTTCGAGCGGCAGCATGTGACCGACGTCGGGCCAGACCACGAGGCGACCGTCGGGGACCTCGGCGACGATCCGCTCGGCGACCGCGACGATCGCCGGATCGTCCGCCTCGCCGACGACGACGAGCACCGGGCACGTCAGCTCCGCCAGGCGCTTCGATGCCGGTGGCGCGAGCTCGTGCTCCGGCGCCTCCTCGGGGTCCCATTCCGGGATCTCGAAGGCCTCGCGCTGCATCCGGCCGACGAACGCGCGGACTTCGGGCGCCACGGCTTCGGGCCCGCGACGCGGTCCGTCGACCCACGCTCGCAGGTTGATGTCGACCGCCCCGTCGAGATCGCCCCGATCGAGCGCGTCGACCTCGGCCGCCCAGATCGGCCGGAACGAGTCGGGCGCCTCTCCGAGCAGCGCCCCGCCCGGAGCGACGAGCGTGAGGGACGCCGCGAGGCCCGGTCGCGCGAGGGCCGCCTCGGCCGCGATGCCTGCCCCCATCGACGCGCCGAGGAGGTGGACCCGCCCGACGAGGAGCTCGTCGAGGAGGTCGAGGAGGTCGGTGTGATGGGCCCACGGCCCCGTCGGCGGAAGCGACTCGCCGACGCCGCGGACGTCGTGACGGATCAACCGGTAGCGTCCCTCGAGCGCCCGCACCAGGTCCGTCCACATCCGGCGATCGGCGACGCCGGCGTGGACGAGCGCGATCGGCGGTCCCGATCCCTCGTCGTCGTAGGCGATCCCGGTCCGGCTGCGGCCACCGGGCACGAGGCGGGTCTCTTCGGCGTGCATCCCCGGCAGTATGCACGGGCTCACCGCGGGCCCTATGCTTGCGGCCTGGCGCCACCGTCGAGGACGTGGGTCCGGACCTGTGTCCGGCGCGTCGCCGGGTCTTGCCCGGCCGGACCCTCGTCGCTACGATGCGCCGATGGTCGCCCTGCGGGGCGAACGTTCATCGAGACTGCCCCGGACCACGGAAGAGCACGGCCGGGCGGCCCTCGATCCTGGAGGAGGACACATGCACAAGCGCTCGCTTGGCCTGACCGTGTTCGGCGGTCTGGCCATCCTCGTCGCTGCGTGTTCGCCGGCCGCGTCTCCGAGCGCGTCCGCGTCGCAGCCGGCCTCGCCGTCCACGCCCGCTGCGTCGGCCTCGGCCGAGGCATCCGCGTCCGGCGGCGCCTCGCCCTCGACGGCCGCCCAGTCGGACCTGAAGATCGGCGTCGTCACCGACATCGGGACCCTGAACGACAAGAACTACAACGAGTACTCGTTCAAGGGCGCCCAGGAAGGCGCGGCGGCGATCGGCGCCGCGGCTCCGACGTCCTTCGTCCCGACCAGCGCGTCGGACTACGGGCCCGGCATCAAGTCGTTCGTCGACCAGAAGTACGACGTGATCATCACGGTCGGCTTCAACCTCGCCTCGGCGACGGTCCAGGCGGCCCACGACAACAAGGACACGTGGTTCATCGGCGTCGACCAGAGCCCGATCTGCGTGACCGAGGAAGGCCTCCCGGACAGCAGCTTCGCCTGCAAGGGCGACGCGAAGACGCTGCTGCCGAAGTACATCTCGATCAACTTCCAGGAAGACCAGGCCGGCTACCTCGCGGGCATCGTCGCCGCGGGCGCGAGCAAGACCGGTGAGATCGGCGCGATCGGCGGCACGAGCATCTGCGCTCCGTGTGTCCGCTACATCCAGGGCTACGAGCTCGGCGCCAAGTCGGTCAACCCGAACATCAAGGTCGACAGCGCCTACGTCACGAACGACTTCAGCGCGAAGGCGTTCCAGGACCAGGCCGGCGGCAAGACGTTCGCCGACAACTTCCTCAAGCAGCACAAGAACGTCGACGTCCTGTTCCAGGTCGCCGGCCTCACGGGCAACGGCGTCCTCGACTCCGCCTGCGAGAAGAAGATCATGGCGATCGGCGTCGACGTCGACCAGTTCCCGTCGTACCCGGCCGCTGATGCGTGCCTGCTCACGAGCGCGGAGAAGCATCTCCAGCTCGCGGTCTCGGACGCGCTCAAGTCCGTCGCCGCCGGCTCGGCCACGCCGGGCGACGTCCTGTACGACGCGAAGAACAACGGGATCGGCGTGTCCCAGGGCCACAACCTCGGCGACAAGTGGGCCGCCGGGACCCAGGACAAGCTGAACGCGGCGCTCGCGGGCATGAAGGACGGGTCCCTCAAGACCTGCCCGGACAAGTGCGGCTCGCTGCAGTAACCCTGCGGTAGCCCGCCACCCTCGCCATCCGACGCGGACCGGCCATTCGGCCGGTCCGCGTTTCTGTACCCTGTGGGTCGTGGCGTCAGCGGGGCCCAGACCCCCGGTCCGGCGCCAGCGGGAGGAGCTCCGATCGTGGTGATGAGCGCCCCTGACCTTGCCGTCGACGAGGTTCGTGCGCCCGCCCTCGAGATGCGCGGCATCACGAAGCGCTATCCCGGCGTGATCGCCAACGACCACATCGACCTCGACGTCCGGCCGGGCGAGATCCACGCCCTGCTCGGCGAGAACGGCGCCGGCAAGACGACCCTGATGAACATCCTCTACGGGCTGGCCCGCCCGGACGAGGGCGAGATCCTCATCGACGGGACGGCCGTCCGCATCGCGGACCCGACGGACGCGATCTCGCGCGGGATCAACATGGTCCACCAGCACTTCATGCTC
Source organism: Candidatus Limnocylindrales bacterium (assembly GCA_035688935.1). GTDB lineage: Bacteria > Chloroflexota > Limnocylindria > Limnocylindrales > CSP1-4 > CF-46. The sequence goes on from DASSMI010000204.1 coordinate 3,440, forward strand.
GTGCCGGTGATGACCGTCGCCGAGAACATCCTCCTCGGCGAGGAGACGATGGCCAACCCGTGGTTCCTCGATCGCCGCGAGTCGAAGCGGAGGATCGTGGAGCTGGGACAGCGGTTCGGGTTCGAGATCGACCCCGACGTCAAGGTCGGCGAGCTGTCGGTCGGCTGGCAGCAGCGCGTCGAGATCCTGAAGGCCCTCTACCGGAACGCCCGGGTCCTCGTCCTCGACGAGCCGACCGCGGTCCTGACCCCGCAGGAGACGCTGGAGATCTTCGCCGTCCTCCGACGCCTGGCCGAGAACGGGCACAGCATCGTCTTCATCAGCCACAAGCTGTACGAGGTCCTCGAGATCGCCGATCGGATCACGGTCATCCGACGCGGCCGCGTGGTGGGCCAGCGGATCCCGAAGGAGACGAACGAGGAGGACCTGGCGGCGCTCATGGTCGGTCGCGACGTCCAGCTCGTCGTCGACCGCGGCGAGTCGAACCCGACGGATGCGCGTCTCACGGTGTCGGGGCTCCACGTGGCCGACGACCGGGGAACGGAGGTCGTCCGCGGCGTCGACTTCGACGTCCGCTCGGGCGAGATCTTCGGGATCGCCGGTGTGGCGGGCAACGGCCAGGACGAGCTCGTGGAGGCGATCGTCGGCCTCCGCCAGCCGAGCGCCGGAACGGTGACCCTGGACGGGCGCGACGTCACGAACCTGACGACGCGCGCGATGACGAATCTCGGGGTGGGCTACGTGCCCGCGGACCGCCACCGGTTCGGGCTCGTGCTGAACTTCACCGTCGCCGACAACCTCGTCCTCACCGACTATTACCGGGCTCCGTATGCCCGTGGCTTCCTTCGGGACGAGGACGCGGTCGCCGAGCGGGGCAAGAGCGCCATCGCGGAGTACGACATCCGGACGCCGTCGGCCGAGGTCAACGCCGGGACGCTGTCGGGCGGGAATCAGCAGAAGGTCGTCGTCGCCCGCGAGATGGACGGCGATCTCCGCCTGCTCGTGCTCGATCAGCCGACTCGCGGCCTCGACGTCGGGAGCATCGAGTTCATCCATCGCCGGGCGATCCGCAAGCGCGATGCCGGGACGGCCGTCCTCCTCGTGTCCGCCGAGCTCGACGAGGTCCTCGAGCTCAGCGACCGGGTCGCCGTCATGTACCGCGGCCAGATCGTGGCGATCGTCGATGGCCGGACCGCCGATCGGAACGAGGTCGGCATCCTCATGGCGACCGGCGTCCGCCAGGAGGCGGCCGTCGCAAGTGGCCAGATCACGGCCGAGGAGGCCGCCGCGGCGGCCGCGGCCGAGACGACCGAGACGCCCGACACGCCCGACGCGGGCGACACGGACGGCGCCGCGGGGCCGGCGGCATGAGCGGGTTCCTCGACACCCTGCGGCGCAGTCGCCGCGGACAGGATCCGGAGGGCACCTCGCTCCGGACGGCGATCATCCTTCCGCTCATCGCCCTCGTCATGGCGGTGATCATCGGCTCGCTCTTCGTGTGGGCCGCCGCCTGGATCAAGGACGGCCAGATCGAGCTCGGACAGCCCCTCAAGGCGTACGGCGCGCTGATCGACGGGTCGCTCCTCAGCTTCGACGCGATCGTGAGCACGCTCGTCTTCACCTCGCCGCTCGTGTTCGGCGGCCTCGCGGTCGCGATCGGCTTCAAGGCGGGTCTCTTCAACATCGGCGTCCTGGGCCAGCTGCTCATGGGCGTGACGGCGAGCGTCGCGGTCGGCGTCGCCCTGGCCGACCAGCCCACGATCGTCGGGGCGACCCTGGCGTTCCTCGCCGGCACCCTGGCCGGCGCTGCCACCGGGTGGCTGGCCGGCTTCCTCAAGGCGCGGACCGGCGCCCACGAGGTCGTGACCACGATCATGCTGAACTTCATCGCCGCCGACGTCCTGGCGGCGTTCGTGGCCGGACCCCTCCGGGTGCCCCGCGCGCCGGCGCCCGTGACGTTCGACGTCGGCCACTCGGCGCTGCCGATCTTCCTCGGGAAGACCGGCCACGTCGGGTTGATCGTCGCGGTCCTCGCGGTGGTCGTGATCTGGTTCCTCCTCCAACGGACGACGCTCGGGTTCGAGATCCGGACGGCCGGCGTGAACCCCGACGCGGCTCGCTACGCCGGGATGCGGCCGCGCCGGCTCGTCGCGCTGACGATGGCGATCTCCGGAGGCCTGGCGGGCATGGCCGGAGCGGGAGAGCTCCTCGGCGTGCTCCACAAGACCCAGACGAGCTACGCCACGAACGTCGGCTTCGACGCGATCGCCGTCGCGCTCCTCGCCCGATCCAACCCGATCGCGATCATCCCCGCCGCGCTCCTCTTCGGGGCGATGCGGGCGGGCGCCGGGCCGATGCAGGTCGTGGCCAAGACGCCGCGCGAGCTCGTCGACGTCCTCCAGGGCGTGATCCTCATCGTCCTCGTCGCGCTCCCGGTCATCGCCCGGGCGATGGGCGGGCGCGGCGCGAAGGTCGTCCCGGCGGAGGCCCAGACCGTCACGGCGTCCTACGCCGCCGGCGGCGCCAGCGAGTCGGCTGGATCCTGATGGACATCTACGCGATCCCCGTCATCGGGGTGATCATCCAGTTCCTGGGCTATCTCGTGGAGCACATCCCCGACGCGGGACCGGGCATCGTCGCCGTGGCCACGCCGCTCGGGTTCGGTGCGCTGTGCGGCGTGATCTGCGAGCGCTCGGGCGTCGTGAACATCGGCATCGAGGGGACGATGCTCACCGCCGCGTTCACCGGCTGGATCAGCGCGATCGCGGCCGTCGCGATCCTCGGGCCGGGTGAGCCCGGCCCGTTCGGGATCACGCCGGCGCTGCTCGTGGGCCTGGCCTGCGCGTTGCTGTCCGCCGTGCTGATCTCGCTCCTCCACGCCTGGATGTCGATCAGCCTGCGGGTCGATCAGATCATCAGCGGCACGATCATCAACATCATCGCGTTCGGCGTGACCGGCTACCTGAACAACGTCATCGCCAGCCAGTCGCCCACCAGCGCCGGCACGTTCGAGGCGATCACTCTGCCCGAGTCGATCACGTCGCTGCCGTTCGTGGGCTGGCTCTTCGCGGCGATGTTCGAGCACGGGCCGATCACGCTCAGCCTGTTCGCCGCGGTCATCCTCGTCCAGCTCTTCCTGTTCCGATCCCGGTGGGGCCTTCGAACGCGGGCCGTCGGCGAGCATCCCAAGGCGGCCGAGACCGTCGGCATCGACGTCATCCGCCTCCGCTACCGGAACGTGATCATCGCCGGGCTCTTCGCCGGCCTCGGCGGAGCGTGGCTGTCGATGGAGGTCACGGGCTCGTTCCAGGCCGGGATGACGATCGGCCGCGGGTTCATCGCCCTCGCCGCGATGATCGTCGGACGCTGGACCCCGATCGGCGCCTACGGCGCGGCGCTCTTCTTCGCGCTTTTCAGCGTGCTCGGCGACCTGATGGGCCCGAACGGCATCGCCACCCCGACGGGCGACCTGGGCGTGATCGTCAAGGCCATCCCGTCGCAGGCGTTCAGCGCGTTGCCGTACGTCGCCACGATCGTCGTCCTCGCTGGGCTGATCGGACGGAGCACGCCGCCGGCCGCCGACGGCCGGCCGTACGAGCGGGAAGCGACGACCTAGCGGGTGGCGGCGAAGCGACCCGAGCTCGAGACCGATCATCCCGACCACGCAGCGGCGCTCTCCGCGCTTCCCGGTGCGCCACCGCCGGGCCGGTCCCGGCCGATCATCCTTGACTGCGACCCCGGCCACGACGACGCGCTCGCCATCGCCCTGGCCTGCGCGTCGCCCGAGCTCGAGGTCCTCGCGCTCACCACCGTCGCGGGCAACGCCCCGCTCGAGCTGACGACCCGGAATGCGCGGCGGGTCCTCGCGCTCCTGGGGCGTGAGGACATCCCCGTCGCCGCGGGCGCCGACCGACCGCTCGTCCACGAGCCGTGGGTTCCGAGCCATGTCCACGGTGCGTCGGGTCTCGACGGGGCCGATCTTCCCGAGCCCACGGTGGCGCTCCGACCGGAGGCGGCGATCGAGCTCCAGGTCGAGCTCCTCCGGCGCGCTGCCTCGCCCGTCACGCTCGTCCCGACCGGCCCGCTGACGAACATCGCGCTGCTCCTCCGGGCGTTCCCGGCGATCCGCGACCGGATCGGGGCGATCTCGCTGATGGGCGGGGCGCTCGGCGTCGGCAACACCACCGCCTCCGCCGAGTTCAACATCTGGCACGACCCGGAGGCCGCGGCGATCGTCTTCGAGTCGGGCATCCCGATCCTCATGGCCGGTCTCGACGTCACCCACCAGGCGCTCGTCCTGCCCGATGACGTCGCGCGGCTCGAGGGGCTCGGGACGCGGACGGGCCGCGTCTTCGCGGACCTCATGCGGTTCTTCGGCCTCCACCACGCCGCGAAGTACGGCTGGGCGGGACCGCCCGTCCACGACGCGGTCGCGGTCGCGGTCCTCGTCGCGCCGTGGCTCCTCGAGCGGCGCTCCCTGTTCGTCGCCGTCCAGACGGGCGACGGGCTGACCCGCGGCCGGACGGTCGGCGACGAGCGCGGGGTGGCCGGCCGGGCACCGAACGCCGAGGTGCTCGTGCACGTCGACCGGCCGGCGTTCGTCGACCTCGTCGTCGAGGCCGTCGCGCGGTTCGCGTAGGATCGCCTCGATGGCGACGACGATCCGACCCGCGCGCGGGCCTTCCCCTGCCGAGCTGGGGTACGACCCCTGGAGCGCGGCGTTCGTCGCCGACCCGTACCCGGCCCTCGCGCGGCTCCGCGACGAGGCTCCGGTCGTCTACGACGAGCGGACGAACCAGTGGCTGGTCTCGCGCCACGCCGACGTCAACGCCGCGCTGCGCGACCGCCGGCTCGGCCGCCGCTACACCCACGTCGCGACGCACGAGCAATGGGGCCGGACACCGCCGCCCGCCGACCAGGCGGCGTTCTGGGACCTCCTCGACCTCCAGATGATCGACATGGAGCCGCCCGACCACACGCGGCTCCGGCGGCTCGTCACGAAGGCGTTCACCCCGCGGACGGTCGAGGCGCTCCGGCCGCGGATCGAGGACATCGTCGGGATCATCGTCGCCCACGCGCGCGAGCTGCGGGACTTCGACCTGATCGCGGATCTCCTCGAGCTCGTTCCCGTGACCGTGATCGCCGAGCTGCTCGGGATCCCCGAGGACGACCGCCACCTGCTCCGGCCGTGGTCGGCGGACATGACGCTGATGTTCGAGCTCAACCCGTCGCCCGAGATGCAGCGGAAGGCGACCGAGGCCAGCGCGGCCTTCGAGGCCTACCTCCGCGATCTCGTCCGGGCGCGACGCCGGCAGCCGGGCGACGACCTGATCTCGGAGCTGAACGGCGTCATGGAGGCGGGCGGCGACCGCCTGACCGAGGACGAG
>DASSMI010000205.1:0-8286 GCA_035688935.1 Candidatus Limnocylindrales bacterium
GGCGCACACGCTGTACGAGGTCAAGCCCGGCGGCTGACGGCCGCCGCACGCGAGCGGCGGATGCCCTCGCACGGGACGTCGACGAGGCGGGCTCCGGCGGCCCGCCTCGTTCCGCGTTCGGCGCGTCGCGGGACCGAGCGAGCCGCCCCGAGCCGCGGGCGAACGACAGGCAGGTGTAACAGGCTTCCGGGCCGGTTCGACCCGGCTGCTCCCGGGCACGGGTGAGGCTGTGTCTCCACAGAAGGAGGCGCCCCATGACCGACCTGCAGAACATCCTCAGCCGCATCGGCGGCGGCAACCTCGATTCGATCCTGTCGAGCTTCGGGCCCGGTCAGCCCGACCAGATGTCCGATACCGAGGTCCACGACTCGTACGGCCGGGTGGCCAGCCAGCTGCCGCAGGACCAGTACGTGGACGCGGCCCGCGAGGCGTTCCAGAAGCTGACGCCGGAGCAGCGCGAGCAGCTCGCCCGCGAGCTGCAGAACCAGGCGCCTCAGCAGGGCGTGACGACGCCGGCGACGCGGAACGTCGGGGCCGATCCGGATTCGCTCGCGAACGCGGTCGGCGACGTCCACGCCCAGCAGCCGAACCTGCTCCAGCAGATGTTCGCCCCGGGCGGGATGTTCTCGAACCCGGCCGCGAAGGCCGCGCTCCTCGGGATCACCGCGATGGCGGCGCAGCGGCTCATGGGCAGCCGCCGCTAGCCCGGCATCCCCGACGCTCCGGCGAGGCGGTCCCCCGGGGCCGCCTCGTCTTCGTGTGCCGGTCGGCGAGACGCTCCACGAACGGAGCGGCGGTACACCACGTGGGACAACCGCCCAGCGGCTCGTGAAGATCGAACCGGGGACCGGGCCGGCGGCGCCGAACAGAGAGGGGCGTTGCCCTCGATCGGAGGTGGACCGTGTCCTCGCGTCATTCCCGGCTGATTGGGATCTCGACGATCCTGACCGGCCTCCTGCTCGCAACGGGCGTCGCGACGGCGGCGGCCGGTGGCCAGACCGTCATCACCCTCAACAGCCTGTCGTCGGGCGAGACGTTCACCGCGACCGGCGGCGTCGTCTGCCCGTCGGGCACCGCGACGACCGACTTCCGGAAGTTCGGCGGGAGCGTGACGGGAGCCGGTGCGGCCGGCTCGTTCCACCTGACGAAGACCCTCGTCTGCACCGACGGCTCGGGCAGCTTCACGATCGAGGTCGACGCCGCGACCGTGTTCGGCAGCCCGGGCGACCAGGGCGGCTGGGGCGTCCTCTCGGGGACGGGCGCCTATGCCACGCTCAGCGGCGGCGGCAACCTCGTCGGAACGTACGTCACGGACGGGATCATCGACACGTACACGGGATCGCTCCGGAAGTAGTCACGGTCCGAAGTCGAAGTCGAGCCCGGGTCCGGCATCTGCCGGCCCGGGCTCGTTCGATTCCCGTGCCGCGGTGCGACCGCGGCGATGTCAGGGAGCGACCTGGAGCTGCACGGCGACACCCGGCGCCGGCATGAACGAATAGTGACCAACGGTCTGCGGGAACGACAGCGGCGGGCCGCCGTCGCCGAGCGAGACGTTGTAGTAGTGGTTCGTCGGGTCGACCGCGAAGGCTTCGCCCTGCGGGCCCACGCTCGCCCACCACGTGATCTCGCCGCGAATCGGTCCGGCGCCGCCGCTTCCGGCGCGGTCGTGGCCGCAGCCGGCGCCCGCGACATCACCGGTGCCGCCGGCGTCGATCTCGATCCAGAGCCAGATCCCGCCGAGGCCGAACCCGTTCGGGGGCGGCGCACAGAGGAAGAAGTCCGGGTTGTTGCAGTTGCCCGAGAACTCGATCTGGGCGAGCGGCTGTTCGGCCCTCCCGTAGGCCGCGGCCACGCCGGTCGAGACGCCGAGAGCGGCGATCGCGAGGACGGCCGCCACGACGACGGCGCGAATTCGTGAGGAACCCATCGGCACCCACCTCCTGCAGATGACGTTCCCTCGACGGTCCCCCGATGGTACGCCGCGGTGATACCCAGATTTACCCAGGTTTCAGCGCCGGATCGCGACGACCTCCACGAGCCCGATCCCCTGGAGGGGGACCGGTTCGAGCGCCTCGCTCGCGTACCCCGCGTCGCCCGGGAGCGCCTCCGCGTCGGCATGCGTGAGCAGCAGCTGTCCGTCCGCCGCCGCGTCGCCGATCCGTGCCGCGAGGTTGACCGTCCGTCCGAACACGTCGTTGTCGCGATCGATCACGTAGCCCGCGGCGATCCCCGCGTGGCCGGTCGGGAGACCGGCCTTCGGCATCGCGGCCAAGAGGTTGAGCGTGGCGGCGACGGCGCCGCCAAGATCGTCGAACCGGAGCAGCACGCCATCGCCGAGGACCTTCACGAGCCGCCCGCGGTGGTCGCGCACCGCGTCGGACGCGAGCTCGCCCAGGCGCAGCGCGACCGCCGCGGCCGCCTCGTCGCCGCGCTCCTCGGTCAGCTTGGTGAACCCGGTGACGTCGACGAAGGCGATCGCCGGCGGGATCGCCGGTCGAGGCGCCACGAAGCCGTCCGCCTCCAGGATCTCCTCGGTCTGGTTCACGCTGTACGCGTCGATCGCCCGCGTCAGGTGGCGGCCGGCCAGCCATGCCGCGAGCCGGGTGCTCTGCTGGGCGAACCGCGACCAGGGCCAGAGCACGCTTCGGTACGCCTCCTCGATCGGCAGCCCGGCGACGTCGACGTCGGATCGTGCGACCGCCTCGGCATAGGTCGCCAGGGCGCCATCGGTCGCCCGGCGGGCGGAGTCACCGAACACCCGGATCGCGCGCAGGGCGAGGTCGGGCTGCCCGATCGCCTCGACGATGTCGATGAGCTCACGGGCCAGGTCCTCGGCGTCGACGTCGAGGAGCGTGTCCGCCGCGGGTTCGGCGAGCCCGAACGCGGCGAACAGGCCGGGTAGATGCGCGGCGGCATCACCCAGGGTCGCCGCGAACTCGGCGTAGGTCCGGCCGGACAGGGGAGCGGGCGGCGGGTGGAGCTCGTCGTAGTAGCGCAGGCTGATCCGGCCGGCGCGATCGGCCGCCACCAGCGCCTCGAGCGGGACCCCGGCCGAGTCGAAGCCGGCCAGGAGGCGGACGCGGTGGACGTCGCCGGGATCGAGCCGGCCGTCGGCATCGAGCTCCAGGACGCCGGTCTCGGTCAGCCGGTCGACGAGCTCGGACGGCACCCCGAGCCGGCGCGCGATCTCGTCGACGGTGACCCGGTGGGTGACGGACTCCACGCGGACATCATGCCGGACGACTGCGTCCGATCGGGGTGCCCGGCGAACCCGAACGACCGATGAGGTCGGGTCAGATCTCGGAGGTGCGGGCCCTCGACCGGCCCGGTGCGGTTGCCCTCGCGGCGCGACGGGCGCGACGGGCCTCGGTCCGGATCCGCTCCACGGTCCGGACGGCCGTCGGCCACCACGCCGCCGGGACGAACAGGCTGACCGCCGCATAGGGGTTCGTGCCGGTCCCGAGGACGATCCGGCCGTTCCCACCGCGAGGCGGCTCCATCCGCGCGTCGACCGTGCCGTGGTCCCACGCGCGGAGCCCCGTCTTGGGCCGGCGTTCCGATCCGTCGCGGACGAGGATCACGCGCGTCTGGGTGACGGCCAGGCTGGCGCCGACTCCGGGCACCGACTCGAGCATCGGCTCGCCGACGAGCGCTTCGAGCGCGTCGTTCCTGGGCAGGGCGGACAGCGGCCGTGGCTCCAAGTGCGTCCCTCATGGCGTGGCGGGGGTGGTGCTCGTGCGCACCCAAGCCGATCGAGCCATGCACGGGCCTGTCAGAAGCGGTCCGCCACATTGCATCCGCATATCAGCGGGAGGTGCTTCCGACCGTTGCGGCGAGGACGTTCCCGGCGCTCTCTTCGCGCGGTCTGACCGCCCGCGGCGACGCCGCGACGTCAGCCGCGTTCGATGTCGAGGATCGTCGGGCGTCGGCTGGAGTGGGGACGGACCTGGAGCCCCAGCCCCTCCACCGTCGCGGTGACCGCTCGTTCCAGGTCGCGCTCGCCGCCCGAGGTGTGGACGAGGACGTCGATGACCGCGTCCCCGACGTGATCCACGACGTCCGCATCCTCGAACGTGACGACGACGTTGCCGCCGTCTTCGAGGTGGACGTCGACGGAGTCGCTCATGACCGCCAGCCCACGACCGTTGCGCCGAGCGCCAGGATCGCCGCCGCGAGGAGCCCGGTCTGCGCGTCGTGACCGATGACGATCATCCCCAGGGCGAGGCCGAGGATCAGGCCGCGCAGCGCGATCTCACCCGCCGCGATCCCGACGCCCGATGTCGTCCCCCCCGACGGGCTTCGGAACTTGACGCGGATGTGTTCGAGCTGCGCGGCCATGGGCGTATGGTCCCGGCCGCCCGGTCAATCGAGTGGTCATCGGTTTCCGACGAAACGTTGCGCGCGCCTCGCAGGGCACGATTGCCGGTGCGTTCGTGCACCGGGCGTTGCGGCCTGTCTGCCCGGTCAGCCCTCCACGCGGAGCGTCGACTCGACGCCGTTCTCGCCCAGGTCGACGAGGTAGCCGCGCAACACCCCGTGGTTCGCCTCGGAGCCGGCGTTGACGCACAGCGTCCGGCCGATCCGCCGCTCCCCGCCCGACTCGTGGATGTGGCCATGGACGCCGAGGACCGGTTGGAACGTCTCGATCGCCCGGCGGACGCCGTGCGATCCCACGGGGCCACGGAGGACGTCGCCGGCCGTGACGGTGGGCTGGAGGGATGGCGAGAGGAGCGGCGCCGTGTCCAGGCCGGAGTCGTACGGCGGGACGTGCGTCATCAGCACGGTCTTGCGGGGATCGCGGACGCCGGCAAGGAGGTCCGAGAGCTTGTCGAGGAACTCCTCCTCGGGCAGCTCCCGCGGCGTGCGCCACGGCGTCGGCGACGACCACCCCATCGAGACGAGCTGGTGCCACGGCGTCAGCTCCACGACCTGGCCGTTGACGTCCCGCGCCCGCCGGCTCTCCGCCAAGACGTCGTCGATCGCGAAGTCGTCGTCGTTGCCGGGCATGAGGAGGAGCGGCACCGACGACCCGTCGAGCCGCTCCTCGGCCAGGGCGAGCCACGACCGCAGCCGCGCCACGATCTGCTCCTCGAACCGCCGCCGGACGAGCTCCGGATCGGCCTCCATCGCGGCCCGCTCGGCGGGCGTGACCCGGACGGCGTAGAAGCCGATGTCGGCGATCGACCGCTCGAGCTCGACGAGCTCCGCCTCCGACCGCGCCGTCCGGCGCGACCCGAGGACGGTCGCCGACCACGTCCCGGGCGGATCCTCGACGACGGGCACGAGCGCCTTGCCGGTCAGGTCGCCGGCGATCAGGACCGCGTCGGCCGCGTAGACGTTCGCGCGCGTCGCGTTGAGGAGCTTCCGCCAGGCGCGCTCGCTGGCGTGGAGGTCGGAGCAGACGTAGAGCCGGAACGGTTTCGCCACGGGCGGATCGGACGGGACGCCGCGCTCAGTCGGGCGGCAGCTCCTTGTACATCAGGCCCACGTTGATCCCGCGGGCGTTGTTGCGGACGTACTGGATGACGTAGATCACGATGCCGGCCGCGAAGATCAGCAACGTGAAGGTCACGCCGGTCCGGTTGAGGTAGTCGAGCTGTGACTCGGTCTCCGAGCGCCCCACGAAGTTGAGGATCGGGGACAGCCCGGCGAACCAGTACAGGACCACCATGATCACCGTCCAGACCGCGCCCAGGATCGGCAGCCACGTCACGAACGGCGCGTCGCGGACCAGGTCCGGCCGCGTCCAGCGGACGAGCAGCGCGTTGACCCCCGGCATGATCCAGGTCAGGCCGGCGGCGAGGATGCTGAACCAGAGCGTCGCGACGAGGTTGAGCTTGCCGTCGGTCGGCGCGAGGAAGCCCAGGCCGATCGCCTTGAGGATCGGGAAGTTCTGGAGCGCCGCGAAGACGCCGGCGGCGACGATCGCCGCAAGGATCGCGTTCGCCGGCGCCCGGAGCCGCTCGGAGATCGCGCCGAACCACTCCGGGACCTGGCGGTCCAGGCTCCAGGCGAGCTGCATCCGGCTGAGGAACGCGACGTAGACGGGGCAGAGCAGGAACGGGAAGAGCGTCACCGAGAGCGAGACGAGCGTCCAGATCGGCCACAGGCCGGGCGACGCGATCGTGGCCGTCAAGGGCAGCGAGTTCGGCTGGCCGAGCGGCAGCGACGGGTCGCCGAGCCAGTACAGGACGCCCCAGCCGATCTGGCCGTTGACGCCCAGGCGGTTGCTGAGGAAGTCGGTGTAGACCGAGTTCATGAACACCGCGACGACGAGCGCGCCGAGGACCGCGACGAGGATCCCGCGCCGGACGTTGCCCCGGATCTCGCCCGAGATGTAGGCGCTGTACTGGAAGCCGATGTAGTTCAGCAGGACGATCCCCGCGACGAACGAGAACACCGCGGGATCCAGCGTGAAGTCGCCGATCACGGCGTTGTCGGTGCCGGCGGCGACGAGCTGATCGACCGTCGTGCCGTTCGCGTACGTCGGGAGGTTCGCCGCGAAGCTCTCGGGCGTGACCGCGATCATCCCCACGACGAACATCAGGACCATGCCGATCAGGCCCAGGACGGCGAGGGTCGAGACGATCCGGTGGAACCGCCGGGTCGGCTGGAACACGACCAGCGCGATCAGCGCGAGGACGAGGACCGCGGCGATGAAGCCGGGCACGCCGGTGACCGCACCGGATTCGTCGGTGAACCAGGTGTTCGCGCCGTTGAAGAAGTCGCTGCCGGTCCCCAGGCCGACGATCCGGCCGGTGATCTGGAGGTTCCGGATGAAGACCGGCACCTCGAACGCGATGATCGCGATCGAGGCGAAGGCGAGCGTCCAGCTCTCGAGCCAGCCCAGGAACGGACCCACGCCGGGCACGATCCGGCTCGTGAAGACGTAGTCGCCGCCGGACCGCGGCATCACCGAGGTCAGCGACGCGAAGATCAGCGCCAGGACGACGCACGCCGCGCCGATGAGGATCGCCGCGATGCCGTACGTCGTGAACGCACCGACCGTGCCGATCCCGACGAACGCGAGCGAGTAGAAGGTGGGATACCAGCCCACCCCGACGCCGATGAACGCCGAGGTGTTGAAGAAGAGCGCGTTGAGGACGCTGACCTCGCGGACGAGGCCGCTGGAGTTCCGGGTGAAGAGTGCCCGCTCCCCGGTGGACGAAGCCATGCGACGCCAGCCCTCCAATCGAGCTCGCGACCGTGGCCAACAACCGCGCCGTCACGGTCGCCGGGGCCCTCGTCCGTGTCCCTCCGCGCGGGCGGCCTTCGCTGATCGAAGGCGGCGCCAAGTATAGTCAGCGCCACCTGCCGATGAGCGACCGTTGACCCCCGACGACCCGCTGTCCGAGGCGCTGCGGCTGGTCTCCCTCGCCGAGTCCCGCGGCATCGTGGTCCGGCTGATGGGCGGCCTCGCCTTCCACGCCCAGGCGCCCACGTGGACGGCCCGGATCGACCGATCCGGCCGCGACATCGACCTGGCGACCCGCTCCGACGACCGCAAGGCGCTGTCCGAGCTGCTCGTCGCCGAGGGCTACACGCCGGACCGCCAGTACAACGCGCTGTACGGCCACAAGCAGCTGTACTTCGTCGACGAGCCGCGGAACCGACCGGTGGACGTCCTCGTGGACAGGATGGAGATGTGCCACGGGTTCGCGTTCCGCGACCGGCTCACGGTCTCGACGCCGACACTGCCGCTGGCCGAGCTCCTCCTGACCAAGCTCCAGATCGTGAAGATCAACCGCAAGGACGTCCTGGACGCGCTGATCCTCCTGGCGTCCCACCCGCTGGCGGCGGACTCCGACGGGGCCGGGGAGGGCTCCGATGCGCGAGCGGCGGTCAACGTCTCGCGGATCACCGCGCTGACCTCGGCCGACTGGGGCTGGTGGCGGACCGTGACGGGCAATCTCGCGGCCCTTCGCTCGTTCGTCGAGTCGGACCTCGCGCCCGGCGACCTCGACACCGGCGCGCCGCTGCCGTACGACGTCCGGGCGCAGCTGGACGCGCTCGCGGGCGCGATCGAGGCGGCGCCCAAGTCGGCCCGCTGGCGGTTCCGCGCCCGAGTCGGCGATCGGATGACCTGGTACGAGGAGCCCGAGGAGGTCGGGCACGGCCGAGGCTGACGCCGACCGGCTCGCGGTCCCCGACTACCGGCGAAGCCGCCCCTGGCCGCGGCAACACGCGTAGAGTCCGCTCTGTCCCCTGCCGCGTTCTCAAAGGATCCCCACGTGATCGACAACGGCTCGCCGCGGCCCCGCGGTCCCCTGGCGAACGTCATCGCGG
>DASSMI010000206.1:0-16075 GCA_035688935.1 Candidatus Limnocylindrales bacterium
GTCTCCAGGACGATCGGCCAGCGGTCGGCCATCAGCCGCTCGAGCTCCAGGTCGGCCGCCCGGAGGTGCCGGAGGACCACGCCTGGATCGGCGCCCCCCTCCGCTTCCTCGATCGCCCGACGGAGGCTCGGCACGACCGACGCGTGGAGATCGCCGGCGAGCCGGACCCGCTCGGCGGCCGCTCGCGTCTCCTCCGCGGCGGCCTGGCCGGGGACGAGCTCGCGGACGGTCGCGCTGCCGAGCTCCCACGCGCTCGCGCCGGGAGGCAGGCGATCGCGCGCACGGCCGAGCGCGTCGCGGAGGTCGGCGAGCGCCCCCAGGCCGACGAGGATCGCGAGGAACGGGGGAAACCAGGCGATCGGCAGGCTCGCGACGTCGATCCAGGTGAACGCCGGGTCCTCGTGCTCGCCGGCCAGGACCGCCAGGATCGTGACCGCCACCGAGATCCCGAACCACGCGACGATCGTGCCCGCGGCGACGAGCGATGCGGGCTCGAACCGGCGGTCCGGACGGGTCGCATAGCCCGCGGCGATCCAGAGGTCGACGAACGCGCCGACGCCGGCCGGTGCCGCCCACGTCAGCCATGCGTCGACACCGACGACGGCAGGGTCCGCGCCGCGCGCGAACGCGACGGGGACCGCGGCGGCCGAGAACATGCCGCCGATCGCCGCCAGCCAGGCGAGGCTCGGCGCGCGCGTGCGGGTGAGGCCGAGGATGCACGCCGCCGCACCCGCGAACAGGATCGGGACGACGTCGACGGGCGCCGTCGCGCGCGCCTCGGCCCAGACGACGACCGCGACCGTCGCCACGAGGAAGGTCGGGGCGGCCGTCGCGAGCGACGGTCCCACGCGGACGGGACGGACCGGCAACGCGAGCCGCATCGCCGCTCTCACGGATCGGTGCCGAGCCAGCCCTCGCGGACGGCCAGCATCGCGAGCTCCGTCCGGCTCAGGACGCCGTACCGCCCGAAGAGCCGCCGGAGGTGGCTCTCGACGGTCTTGATGCTGATCCCGAGGCCGGCCGCGATCTCGTCGTTCGTCGCGCCGCGAGCGACGAGACGGATGGCGCCGAGCTCGCGCTCGCTCGGGCGTCGCGGCGCGTCCCGGAGCGCGCGCAACGTGACCGCGGGGAACGCGGTCGCGCCGCCGGCGACCGTCGCGATCGTGTCGAGGATCGTCGCGACGGGGCTGGACTTCGAGAGGTAGCCCGAGGCGCCGCCCTCGAAGGCCGCTCGCAGGAAGCTCGGCTGCTCGAACCCGCTCAGGACCAGGACGCGCGGCCCGCGGGCGCCGCGGGCGGTGAGCGCGGCAAGGACGTCGAGACCGGCCGGCCCGCCGTCGATCCACAGGTCGCAGACCACGACGTCGGGCGCCGTCGCGGCGACGAGCGCGAGGCCCTCGTCGGTCGTCGTCGCCGCGCCGACGAGCTCGATCTCGGGCGTCGGACGCTCGCGGATCGCGGCTCCGATCGCCGTCGCGATGGCGGGGTGATCGTCGATGACGACGAGTCGGATCACGGCGCGAGCGTAGCGCGAGGTCGTCGACGCGGGAACCCGATGAGAACCCTGAACCCCGGTCCCGTGCGAGGCCGCGTCGCCGCCGCGTCAGGCGTCGCGGACGCGACGGAGGAAGTCCTCGTCCAGCTCGAGATCGAGATCGGCGCCGTCGTCGTGGACGCCGTTCGTCACCGCGACCTCGGTCGTCACGACGGGCGCGTCGCTGAGCCCGGGAACCGTCCCGGCCCTCAGCTCGACGAACCGGATCGCGAGGTAGGGGAACACGAAGACCGAGTCCGCGTGGTCGATGAACACCGGCTTCTTCCCATCGAGCATCCGGATGTTCGTGCAGATGAGGCTGACGTCGGACGGAGCCGGCATCTCGAAGAGGTCGGCGAGCAGGGGCTGTTCGTTGTTGATGTGGATGACGGCGTTCTTGATCACGCGCGGATCGTGGCCGTTCGCGAGGCGCTCGTCACCCCGCCCGATGGTCCCGGTCGTCCGGGGTGCCGCCTGTTTCCGTCCCGGCTAGAGCGGGTGGTAGAAGTCCACGACGAGACGGACGCGTCCGCCCGATACCCACACGCCGATGCCGCAGCGGTCGTACTTCGCGTTCATCAGGTTCACGTAGTGACCGCCGTTGTAGGGCTTCTCACTCTGGAAGTAGAGGTGCGAGCCGAGGACGGCGGAGTACGGGTTGCCGGACCGGCAGCCGAGGTTCTCCGCCCAGATGTAGCTCGTGTAGCCCGCGGCGCGGAGGCGATCGCCCGGGTTCCCCCCGATGAAGTGGTTGCACCAACCGTTCACCGCCAGCTTCTTGGCGTAGGGCCGCGACACGTGGGTGGAGATCCCCGCGTCGAGCTTCAGCGGGGCGACGTTCCGGCCACCGGGGCTGCTGCAGGTCCCCGTCGAGGTCACCCAGCCGCCCGTCCGGGTGCAGTTCATCAGGCGGAGGTAGTACGTCTCGACCGCGCCCCACGAGCCGCCGCCGACGGCGGACCCTGCTCCGGATCCGGAGCCGCTCGTCGAACGGATCGGCGTCGCCGTCGGCTTCGGGCGCGTCGTGAGCTTCACCGACTTGGCGTCCGCGATCGGGACCCCGTGCGCCGACGTCGCGGTCGCGGCGACCGATACGGTGATCCTCGCGCCCGCGATCAGCGGCTTCGCCGGCTGGAACACGAGAACGGTGTTGCCCTCGGCGAAGCGATACGTCCCCTTGATCGGCTTGCCGTTGACGAGGACCTTGAAGGCCGCCTTCGTCGTCGCGTGGTCCATCGCCTCGCTGAACCGAACCGACAGCGCGCCCCGGCGGTCGATGTCTCGACTGCCGTCGGCGGGCCGGAATCGGACGATCGTCGGCGCCGCGCTCGTCCGGATCGTCAGCGAGCCGAGGGCCGCGACCGCGGCGCCATCGGTGTCGACCAGGTTGCCGAGGCTGACGCGGTAGCGGGTGCCGGGGGCGAGGACGGTCGCCGGCGTGAAGGTGAAGCCGGTCGCGGCGTCCATCGTGACGTCCGGATGGCCCGAGTCCGCGACGAGCTGGCCCGAGACCGCCGGCTGGATCCTCAGGGCCGCGCGAACCGCGTCGATCGAGACGGGGTGATCGAAGGTGATCCGGAACCCCGACGCGATGGAGGCGACCGTCCCGATCCGGCTCGTCACGTCGATCCGGCCGGTCGTCTCCGGCCGCGTCACGAAGACGGCCCGGGCCGGCTCCGACATCGGGCGGCCGCCGGCGGCAAGCGCGCCCGGCTGGACGGTGAGCGTGTGGTAGGTGCCGGCGGACCAGGCGCCGACCGGCGTCACGGTGAGCACGGTATGCGTCGCGTTCCACGAGGTCCGGACGGTGGTCTGGGGCGTGATCGTCAGGGCGCTCGCGACGCTGCGCGGGTCCATCGCCTCGCTGAACCGGATGTCGACGGCGGCGTGCAGATCGGTCGCCGCACCGATCGACTGGAAGGCGTCGTCAGCGAGCGCCTGGATCGGCGGAGCCGGGGGCACCGCCTGCGTCGGCGTCGGGCGGGACAGGCCGACAGCTGCGACGAGGACGACGATCCCGACGCTGCCGGCGAGCGCGAGCCGCGCCGCGATGGGGCGTCGGGCCAGCACCGGCAGGTAGATGATGGCGAGGACGGGAACGGCGAGGGCCGCGGCGGCGACCTTGCGCAATACGACAGTCTCCTGCTCGTGTTCGCTGGGGGACGAGACACCGTTTCGGGGCTGTCCGGCCGCTCCGGTTCCTCCTGCGGCCGCGGCCACCCTAGCACGGGGTCTCGGCGCGGAGCAACCGTCACGGGTTCGCCACGACCGGAGCGCTCGCGAGCTGTCCGGCCGCGCGGTAGCGGCCGAACGTCGAGATCGCGAGTCCGCGGAGCTCGAGCAGGGTGATCGCGCCGAGCACCGTCGCCGGCTCGAAGCGCGTCACGTGGACGAGCTCGTCGAGGCTGCCATGGCCCATCGCGAGCGCGGTCCCGACCCGTCGTGCGGTGGGTCCGAGCTCCAGCAGGACCGCCTCCAGGGACGGCCGGTTCGTCCTCCGAGCGGGAACCGGCGTCCCGAGCAGTCCGAGGTCCTCCACGAGCTCCGGCAGTCCGGCCACGATCCGCGCGGCGCCCGCGTAGTCACGCAGCCAGAGGAGGCAACCGGCCGATTGCGGGTCGCCGAGCCGGCCGGGGACGAGGAACAGCTCGCGACCTTGTTCGAGCGCGTGCTTCGCCGTGATCAGCGCGCCGCTCTTGTCCCCCGCCTCGACGACGATCGTCGCATCGGCCAGGCCGCTGATGACCCGGTTGCGGCGCGGGAACGTCCAGGTCGCCGGATGTTCGTCCGGCCAGAACTCGGAGATCACCGCGCCGCCCGTCGCCAGGATGCCCGCGGCGAGCCGGGCGTGCGCCGTCGGAACGAGGTGGCGGTGGCCCGAGCCGAGGACGGCGACGGTCGGCGCCGAATCGTGGACCGCCGCAGCATGCGATGCGCCGTCGATCCCGAGCGCCAAGCCCGAGACGACGGTCGCGCCGGCCGCCGCGATCATCGCCGCGATCCGCGTCGCGAGCGCACGGCCGTGCTCGCTCGGACGGCGGGTCCCCACGACGGCAACGACGTGTGCCGCGTGGAGCGCGTCGAGCGTGCCCCGGGCGAACAGGAGTGGCGGAGGCAGCTCGATCCGTCGGAGGCGCGACGGGTACGCCGGGTCGTCGACGGTCACGATCCGGACGTCGGCACCGCGCAGGACCGTGAGCCGCTCGTCGAACCGATCGAGCTCCTCGACGATCCGCTCCGGGACGCCCGGCATCAGCGCGGGACTCGTGCCGTCCTCCGCGCGGATCTGCCCGAGGACGCGGGCCGCGCCACGTCCGCGCGCGGCGTCGAACGTGGCGAGCGCCGACCCGAACGTCCGGAGCAGGGCCCCGTGCGAGGCCGGGCCGAGATCGTGGGTCGCCAGCAGGATCGCCGACGCCTCGGCCTCGGTGGGCGGAGCGACCATGTACGCGGCCATCAGCTCGCCTCCCGCGTCGCCAGTCGTGACGCGAAGGACCGGAACCGGGCCGCCTCGTCGAGATGGTTCGCGCTCACGGCGTCCGCGCCGGCGAGGTCGGCGATCGTCCGGCTCACGCGGAGGAGCCGCTCGGTGCCGCGGCCCGTCAACCCCTCGAGATCGGCGAGGGCGATGGCGCGGCTCGTCGTCTCGGGGTCGAGCCGGCACATCGCCCGAAGTCGGCGACCCGCGAGCCGCCCGTTCAGGACGCCCTGCCGCTGGAGCTGCCAGGCCCGCGCACGGGCCACGCGACCCGCGACGATCGCCGACGTCTCGGGCTCGCGTCCGGCGACCAGCGCCCCCGGGGGCAGTCGACCCATCGAGACCCACAGGTCGATCCGGTCGCGCAACGGACCACTCACCCGGCCGGCATAGCGCTCGACGACCCCGAGCGGACACCGACAGCGACCGGACGGGTCGCCGACCCAGCCGCAGGGACACGGATTCATCGCGGCGACGACGAGGACGCGAGCCGGGAAACGCGTCGCCCGTCCGACCCGGGCGATCGACACGAACCCGTCCTCGAGCGGCTGGCGGAGCGCCTCGAGGACGTCACGTCCGAACTCGGGCAGCTCGTCGAGGAACAGGACGCCGCGGTCGGCGAGCGTCACCTCGCCCGGCGACATCCGCGGCCCACCGCCGACCATCGCGGCGTACGACAGCGTGTGGTGCGGCGACCGGAACGGCGCCGCGCGACGGAGCGCCGTGATCGGGCCCTCGCCGGCCGCCGAGGCCACGACGGTCGCCGCGAGCGCGTCGGCGTCGTCGAGCGGCGGCAGCAGGCCGGGGATCGTCCGCGCGAGGAGCGTCTTGCCCGACCCCGGCGGCCCGACCATGAGCATCCCGTGGCTCCCGGCCAGGGCGATCTCGAGCGCCCGCCGAGCCTCGAGCTGGCCGCGGACCTCCCCCAGGTCGGGCACGGCGACCTCGACGGCCGTCGCCGACGCCGCCGCCCGTCGCTCGACCGCCGACGGATCGCCCCCGGCGCTCGCCGCGAGCTCGACCCGAGGCGGCATCGGACGCGCCGACCGTCGCGGCCGCCTGCGCACCGCGTCGGCGGCCTCGCGGAGCGTCGCGACGCCGACGATCTCGACTCCCTCGACGAGGGCGGCCTCGGACACCGCATCAGCGGCGACGATCAGCCGGCGCACGCCACGGCGCGCGATCGCCGCGGTCATCGGGAGGACGCCCGGGACGCTGACGACATCTCCGCCCAGCGACAGCTCCCCGATGAGCGCGATCCGGCCCGGACCCGCCGTCACCTGCTCGGATCCGAGGAGGATCCCGATCGCGATCGCGAGGTCGAGCGACGCACCGGCCTTCTTCAGATCCGCGGGCGCCAGGTTGACCGTGATCCGCCGGGGCGGATGACTGAACCCGGCGTTGCGGATCGCGCCGCGGACGCGCTCGCGTGCCTCCTGGAGGGCGGCGTCGGCCAATCCGACGATCGTGAAGCCGGGCAGGCCCGGCGCGACGTCGACCTCGACGCGGATGATCCGGCCGTCGAGCCCGGACAGCGTCGACGAGAGCAGGGTCGCAAGCACGCCGCGACCCTATCGAGCGACGATCACTCCCGACGCATCGGACGATCACCGGCGGCTTATCGCCGCCGGGCCGGATCGGAAGTCGCTTATCCCCGCGCGAGGACGGGTGCGCCGGCCAGCCCCGCTGCGGCGGCAGCCGGCGCCTTGTCGACGATCCGGGCGAAGTCGAGGAGCGACCGGCCGAGGAGCGAATCGGCCTTGGTGAACATGAACGGCGCGCCGGAGTTCAGGGCGCTGATCGCGCCGCGGTACTCGTTCACGATCTGATGGTCGATCGTCCGCTTCAGGGCGCCCTCGGCGTTCTTCACGTTGATCCCGGTGAAGGCGTTCGAGCGGTTGAGGACGAGCTGGACCTTCCGCGACTCGTACCCGAGATGGCCGATCGTCTCGAGGACGAGCCGGACGTTCTTCAGGCAGGACAGGTCGGCCGTCATGACGACGTACATCGTGTCGGCCGCCTCGAGGATCCCGAGATTCACGTCGTCGAGCCGCTTGTCGATGTCGACGAGGACGTAGTCGTACATCCCGCGCAGGAGCTCGAGGATGACGGGCATGTGGTCGGGCGTGACGAGCTCGGCCGTCTCGGGCGACGGCGGCGCGAGGAGCAGATCGACGCCCGAGTCGTGCTTGACGATGACCTGGCGGACGAGGTCCGCATCGATCGTCGGGGCGGACACGACGTCGACGATCGACTTCTTGTCGAGCCCGAGATCGAGGAAGACGCGGTGGTCGCCGAACTGGAGGTTGCCGTCGACGAGGGCGACCTTCCGGCCGAGCTCGCGATGGAGCGCGATCGCGGCGTTGATCGCGATCGTCGTCGTGCCGACGCCGCCCTTCGCGCCGTACAGCGCGAGCACCCGTCCGAGTGGGGGACGGCCCACGAGCGTCTCGGCCGGCGCGAACCGAGCGAGGAGGCTCTTGATCCGGGCCATGAGCTCGGCGGGGTGGAACGGCTTGATCAGGTAGTCGTCGGCGCCGGCGCGGAGGCCGCGGACCTTCTGCTCGACCTCCCGCTCGGCCGTGAGCATGATAATCGGGACGTGGCCCGTGGTGCCTTCCTCGGTCCGGATCTTCGTCGCGACCTGGTAGCCGTCGAGCTTCGGGAGCATGACGTCGAGGAGGAGCAGATCGGGCGCCTCGGCGCCCCACAGCCGGAACCCTTCGGCCCCATCCGAGGCGACGACGACCTCGTAGCCTTCCTGCTTCAAGGTGTACTGGAGCAGGCGCTGGACGTTCGGGTCGTCGTCGACGACGAGGATCTTGGCCGGCATCAGTCTCCTTCCGGGCCCGGGTGAGCGTGTTCGGGCGTCGGCGCCCCCGACGAGTCGATTATAGGCAACGCTTCCCGAGACTCTACGAACGCCCGGCGGAGGAATCGAGACACCCGAAGGTCCCACTCGGCCGGGTCCGTCGCGTGCGCGGCGCCGTGGTCCGCGCCGGGGACCTCCCAGTGCTCGGCGGACGGACCCGCGAGTCGGGCGAGCCGGCGGCCGGCCGACGGCGGCACGGTTCGGTCGGCGGCTCCGTGGATCAGCAGCAGGGGCACCGGTTCCACGAGCCCTACGATCCGCCCCGGCTCCGTCGCTCGGATGTCGCCGCCGACCTGGCGGCTCGCCGCCGCGAACATCCGGCCGGCGAGCGCGCGCCGGAGCGGTCCTCCGAGCGGCAGCGGCATCCGGTTCGCGATCGGGATGCGGAGGTCGGGCGAGACCGACTCGGCGACGGCCGCCACGATCCGCGGCCGCGGCGGGTCGATCGCGGCCGCCGGTGAGGCCGGATCGTCATCGGCCTGGGTCAACGAGCCGTCGCCCAGGACGACGATCGAGGCGATCGCCACGACGCCGCCCATGGACGACCCAGCGAGGGCCACCCGGCGGATCCCGCGCTCGCCGAGCCAGGCGAGCGCGCCCGCGACGTCCTCGATCTCGTGGAGCCCGAACGTGGACGGCGCGTCGTCGGACGTCCCGTGGCCGCGGAAGTCGAGCCCCAGGACGCCGGCGGTCCGGCGGAGCGTCGGTCCGAGGTCGACCAGATCCGGGACGATCGAGCCGGTCCAACCGTGGAGCAGCAGGATCGCCTCGTACGGATCCGGTCGCCAGCGCTCCAGACCCGGATCGCCCGCCGATTCGTCCCGGGCGCCGCTCGGCAGCGGGCCGGCTTCGGCCGGCAGCCACCGGCCGCCGAGCCGATGGCCGTCACGAGCGCGGAGCTTGACGACCTCGCCGCCAAGCGCGTCGATCGCCGGCTTGAGCGCCGCTTCGCCCGGAGCGACCCGCGGTGCGTCGAGGATGCGGCGCGCTGAGGGGCCGAGCCTCACCCGTTCGCGCCGCCGGAGCTCGCGTCGGCGTTCATGTCGCCCACCCGCCCGGCCTCGGGCGACATGCCGCGTTCCACGAACCCGCTGATCGGCTCGAGCAGCCGGGTGAACTCGGTCGGGATCACGAACTTCGTCGCGGGGCTGTTGCCGAGGGCCTTGAGCGCGTCGAGGTACTGGAGCGCCATCGTCTTCTGGTCGATCGCGGACGCCGCCCCGAAGATCCGGGTCAGCGCCTGGCTGTAGCCCTCGGCGCGGAGGATCGCGGCCTGCCGCTCGCCCTCGGCCTGGAGGATGTTCGACTGCTTCTGGCCCTCGGCGACGTTGATCGCCGCCTGGCGCGAGCCTTCCGACTCGGTGATGACGGCACGCCGCGTCCGCTCCGCGGAGAGCTGGCGGTTCATCGCCTCCTGGACATCGCGCGGCGGGATGATCTCGCGGATCTCGACCGTGGTGACCTTGCCACCCCAGCGCTCCGTCTGCTCGTCGAGCTTCGCCCGGAGGACCTCGTTGATCTGCTCGCGCTTGCTCAGGACCTCGTCGAGCGAGATGTCGCCGATGACGGCGCGGAGGGTCGTCGAGGCGATTCCCAGCAGCATCGAATCGAGGCGCTTCGGCGCGAGGACGCTCCGCAGTGGGTCGACGATCCGCCAGTAGACGAGGAAGTCGACGTTGATCGGCGCGTTGTCCTTCGTGATCGTCGTCTGGCTCGGGACCTCGGTCAGCGTCTCCCGAAGGTCGACCTTGACCGGGCGATCGACCGCCGGGATCAGGAACCGCAGGCCCGAATCGCGGACCATCGACTCGTTCGTCCGCCCGAGCCGGAAGACGACCATCTTCTCGTACTGCTGGACGATCCGGATCGAGAGGTAGAGGAGGACGAGCACGACGACGCCGATGAAGGCGGCGATCGCGAGCAGGACGGCGGCTTCCACGGGAGCTCCCTTCGTTGACGGTACGAGGTCAGGGTAGACCGCTCGGATCGGGCTCGACGACGAGCGTCAACCCGTCGGTCCGCACGACGCGGACGGCCGCGCCTCGCGGCAGCGTCCGGTCGTCGACGGCGCGGGCGGTCCACTCCTCGCCGTCGGCGTAGATCGATCCGAACGGCTCGAGCGGCCGGCGGACCTGACCGAGCGTCCCGACCGCGACCTGGGCCGGCGCGAGCATCGACGGAGCCGGCATCCGTCGGGTGCGGATCGCGGTGATCGTGATGAGGATCGCGAACGCCGCGCTCGTGGTCGTCATCACGACGATCAGCGGGAAGGCGACGCTCACGTCCGGCTCGAACGGTCCGGACTCCGTGTACAGCGCCGACGCGCCGAGCACGAAGCACACGACGCCGCCCACGGTCAGGAGGCCGTGCGAGGTGACGGTCGGTTCCAGCCCGAACAGGAGCAGCCCGATCCCGATCAGGATCAGCCCCGCGAGGTTGAGCGGCAGGCTGCCGAACCCGATGAACGCGAGGATGATCGCGACCGCGCCGAGGATCCCGGTGACGAAGTTCGGGTTCTGGACCTCGAACAACAGCCCGTAGAAGCCGATGGTGAACAGGATCAGGGCGATGTTCGGGTCGGCGAGGAGGTGGAGGATCCCCTGGAACGGGTTGATCGGCTGCTCGCTGATCGGCGCGCCGGTCAGGTCGAGCACGCGGTCGACGCCCTTGACCTGGATCACCTTGCCGTTCGCCTGGCGGACGACGTCGTCGATCGTCGACGCGATCCCGTCCACCGCGCCCAGCGCCACGGCCTCGTTGGCCGGCGAGGAGCGTGCCGAGGCGACCGTCGACACGGCCCAGTCCACGGGGCGATGCCGGACCTGGGCGATCGAGGTCACCCAGGCGATCGCGTCGTTCTTCACCTTCTCGCCGAGGGTGCCCGGGATGTCCTGGCCCGACGAGTCGATCGGGGACGCGGCACCGATCCGCGTGCCCGGCGCCATGTAGGCGAGGTTCGCCGAGAGCGTGATGAACGTGCCGGCACTCGCCGCGAACCCGCCCGACGGCGCGACCCAGACGATGACCGGGACGGACGACTCGAGGATCGCGGACACGATCTGTTGGGTTGCATCGAGGCTGCCACCCGGCGTGTTGAGCCGGATGACCACGGCACGAGCGCCGTTGTCGCCCGCGCTCTTCAGCGCCCCGGTCACGTACTCCTTCATGATCGGGTCGACGACCCCGGTCGTCGGCAGGACGACGACCGAGTCGCGTGTGGCCGTGCTCGCGGGCACCGCGAGGAGCAGGACCCCCGAGAAGGCCAGCGCGGCCGCAATGACGGACCGGCCACGATCGAGACGGTGGTTCACCGACGACCTCCGTGGGTCATCGTACTGCCGGTTGTCCCTCGATGAACTCGAACGCGAGGAGGCTCCACGTCTCGAGGCGGTCGGCGACGGCGGCGACCTCGCGGCTGGGCACGAACGAGCCGCTGAGCTTGTCGACCTCGCGGATCTCGACGGGACGCCCGGCCGCGTCGCCCTCGTAGACGAGCCCCAGGTGGACCTCGCCGACCGCCGTCGTGTCGTCGTTGAGCAGCCCGACGAATCGGAACTCCGGCACGAACTCGACGATGAGCTCCTCGTGCCACTCGCGCTCCAGCGCCGCGGTCAGGTCGCCGTCGAGACCACCGTCCTCGGGATTGACGTGTCCGCCCACGCCGATCGAGTAGCGATCGTGGAGGCGGGCATCGCCACCGGCCTTCGTCCGCCGCATGAGGAACCAGTCGGCGCCGTCGCGGAGCACCGGGTACGGGATGACCTGCTTCCAGGCCGGGTCCGCTTCCATCTCCGACCGTGGCAGGAACGTTCCCAGGTCCCGGATCAGGCCCGCGAGATCCTCCTCGCCGGCCGGTCGGATGCCGAGCCACGCGGCGCCGCCGCCGAGCCGCTCGACGACCGCGGCCGTCGGGACGACGAGGACGAGCTCGTCCGTCACGATTCGCCGTCGCCGGCTCGAGCCCGCGCCCGCTCGAGGCGATGGGCGAGCGTCTCGCCGCTCGGCGCGCCGTCGAGCACGTCGATCCAATCGTCGAGGGCGTCGCGGAACGCGCGCAGCGCGGCCGCCGTCGGTCCGGCGTTCGTCGCGAGGATCCCGGCGCCCATCGCCGGGTCGCCGCGGGCCAGGCGCGTCATCCCGGCCCAGCCGCCGGCGCGGATGGAATCCGCCGCCGGCCACTCGGGCCGTCCCGCGGCTGCCTCGACGAGCGCCGCCGAGACGACGAGCGGGGCGTGGCTGATGAGCGCGGTGGCGGCATCGTGCTCGGCGGCGGTCATCCGGATGGGGCGGGCGCCGCAGCCGACCGCCAGGCGTTCCACGAGGGCAGCGGCTGCCGAGTCGGCCGGATCGGCCGGGACCACGACCCACGGCCGGCCGCGGGCGAGCTCCGGGTCCGCGGCCTCGTAGCCCGACGCCTCGCGCCCGGCCATCGGGTGACCCCCGACGAACCGCAGCCCGAGCTCGCGCGCACGCTCGACGATCGCGGCCTTCGTGCTCGCGACGTCGGTGATCACGGCGTCCGGACGCAGGGACTCGCGGAGCGGCCCGGCGAGCTCGCCGAGGAGGGCGAGGCACGCCAGGGGTGGCGCGGCGAGGACGATCAGGTCGCCCGCGGCGACGGCCTCGGCCGCCGAGGCCGTCGAGGCGATGCCGTGCGCCTCCGCCGCGGCCGGCCCGCGACCGTTCGGCGTCCAGGCGACGACCCGGCTGGCGACCCCCGACGCGAGCGCCGCTCGAGCGATCGATCCGCCGATCTGTCCGAGCCCGAGGAGTGCCAGGTCCACGGGACGGAGTATGTCAGGGCACGGTCCCCCGCTGGTATCCTCGGGGCGGCGCTCGAGACCCGTCCCACTGACCCGCGGGAGCCGAGGTTGACCACGGAGAACCGGAGGATCCGGGTCCTCTTCGTCGAGGACCATCAGCTGCTCGCCGACGCTCTCGCCGCCATGCTCGGCCGCGAGCCGGACATCGAGGTCGTCGGCGTCGCGCGTACGGTCGCCGACGCGAAGACGCTCTTGAAGGAGCGCCTCGACGTCGTCCTGATGGACTACCACCTCCCCGACGGGACGGGCGCCGAGGCGACACGCGCGATCAAGGCCCGCTGGCCCGGCGCGCGCGTCGTCATGGTCACGGCGCTCACGGACGACGAGACGGTCCTCGAGTCGATCCAGGCGGGCGCCGACGGCTACCTGACGAAGGACCGCGCGGCCGAGGACGTCGTCCAGGCCGTGCGGGCGGCGTACGCCGGCGAGACGCTCCTGCCGCGCTCGGTGATCGTGGAGATCGCCCGGCGCGTCGCCGCCGCTCGAGAGCGGGGCGACGAGCGGCGGATGGTCGAGCCGCTCACCCCGCGCGAGCTCGAGGTCCTCCGGGCACTGACGGACGGCCTGTCGACTCCGGAGATCTGCGAGCGGCTGTTCATCGCCCCGAATACGCTCCGGACGCACGTCCAGAACATCATGGGCAAGCTGCGGGTCCACTCGAAGCTCGAGGCGGTTGCGTTCGCGCTCCGCTACCGGCTCGTGGAGCCGCCGCGGCCGGAGGACGCCGTCGCCGGCTAGGGACGCGGTAAGCCCCTCGGCGCGTCAGGCGTTCTGGAGCCGGCGTCGCCGCATCTGCCGCCGCTCCTCCTCCCGTCGCTCCTCCTCGCCCTCCGGCGGTCCGGGGTCGCTCGGCGGGTTCTGCCGGCGGGCCTTCGAACGCCGCTCCTCGGTGCGTCGGTCGTCTCGGAGGAACGCGCCGCAGCGGGGGCAGCGCCGCTCCTCCGCGAACAGGGCGTCGAGCGGCGCCACGGAGTGGATCTGGCGGCCGCACGACCAGCACGCGAGCTTGGGCACGCGCGCATCGTAGCGGCGGTCAGCGCGTTCCGGTGTCGCCCACGAGACAGCGTCGCCGCCCGATCCGGTGAGCCGTGATTACGTCGCTTGGGGGATGTCGCTGGGTCCGCGGCGGCGCACGATGCGATGCGGGTTCGCCACACCAGGCCGACCGGCCGGTCACTCGGGCAGGTGACCGCCCAGCGGATCGCTCCCCTCTCCCGGGGGCGGTCCGCTCTTCGTTCCTCCCCGGGTCAGTGCCCCGTTCGGCGGCGGCCGGTGATCCGACGCCGGATCCCGGCGACGAACGGCCCGAGGCCCAACGGCAGGACGAACACGATCCCGTTCTGCCCCTTGCCGTGGCCGTCGCTGTTGCAGGGCCGGCCGGGCGGCGGGAGCGTCTTGTTGTGACCGGGCGGCCCGGACGAGTCGCCGGGGCACGGTGGACGCGGCTTCGTCTCGTGCGCGACGGGCGCCGGCGTCGGTTCCGGGGTCGCCTTCGGCGTCGGCTTGGGGGTCGGCTTTGCGGTCGGCTCGGGAGTCGGTTCGCGCGTGGGTTTCGGCGTTCGCGCGGGCGTCGGCGTCGCCGTCGGGTTGCCCCCACCGATCGCCGGCGCGGGCGTCGGCGTGGGCCCCTCGGCGACGATCGGTCCCTCCGACGGAGTCGATGATGCGGGCGGTTCCGCCGACGGTTCGAGCGACGGCTGGGACCCGGGCTCCGAGGAGGACGGCGTGCTCGCCGGGGTCGCCGTCGCGCTCGGCTCGGTCCCGGTCGGCACGGATCCGGCGGGGATCGCCGGGCTGGCGGAGGCCCGCGCGACCTCGGCCGGCGGTCGGCTGGGAGCGACGGCTCCCGCGGTCAGCGCGACGGTCGCGAGGATGAGGTTCAACACCCCCATGGCGACGACCAGGCGTGCGCGCTGAGTGGATGTCACGACGTCTTGGGGCTCCCTGCGTGGTTCCGGAGTCCGACGCGCGGACGGCGCGAATGGTAGCACCCGCCCGCGGTCAGCCGAGCCGCGCGACCGCCCGCTCGACGTACCTCGCCGGCCCTCCGCCCGTCACGCTCTCGAACAGGATCAGCCGGTCGACGGTCGATTCGAGCGAGAGGTCGGCGGCGGCATCCTTGAGCGCCGCGGCCGTCTCGCGACCCGCCCGGACGCCGTCCGCGCGGGCTAGCGTGAGGTGCGCACGGAACGGCCGCGCCTCGGCGGGCCAGCCCGCGACGGCGAGGGCGTCACCGAGCCGGGCGGCGAGATCGGCGAGACCGGAGTGGCCATCGTCGATCCCGAGCCAGAGCGTTCGGGGCCGGCCGCCGGCCGGGAATGCGCCGGCGTCGTGGATCACGAGGCGGAACGGCTCGACGCCGGCCGCCGTGCGTCCGATCGCCTCGGCGACGCCGGCGATTCGTTCTTCCGGCGTGGGCCCGAGGAAGCGCAGGGTGACGTGGAGGCCGTCGAGCCGGACCCAGCGGACGCCACGGCCGGGGGGCTCGCCGGCTCGGATCGTCTCGACGATCTCGGCGATGCGAGCCCGCGCCGACTCCGCGATCGGGACGGCGACGAACAGGCGCGGTTCGGCGGTCAATCCGCCGCGCGCACGGGGTCGGCGGCCGGATGGTCTTCGGCCTGCCAACGAGACCGATCGGTGACGAGCACCTTGCGGGCTCGGGCAGCGTCGCGCCAACCGACGACGTCGGTCGCCTTGTCCTCGAGCTCCTTGTACGTCGTGAAGAAGTGCTCGATCTCGATCAGCCGATGGGGCCGGACGTTGTCGAGGTCCTCGACGTGGGCCTGGTGGGGGTCGGCGACGGCGACGCACAGGACCTTGAAGTCCTCGCCCTTGTCGTCACGCATCTCGAGCCCGCCGATCGGCCGCGCCCAGACGCGGCAGCCCGGGAACGTGGGCTCGTCGATCAGGAGGAGGGCGTCCGTGTGGTCGCCGTCGCCCGCGCGCGTCTCGGAGATGAACCCGTAGTCGAAGTTGTAGTGGACCGCCGAGAAGAGGACGCGATCGAGCCGGAACACGCCCGCCCGCTCATCCCACTCGTACTTGTTCCGGCTGCCACGAGGGATCTCGACGACGACCTCCACGACCGCCGGGAAGTCGTCGGAGCTGGGGCTCATGCCCGGAGTGTACGGACGATCGCCGCGGCCCGTGTCCCGCGGTGCCATCAGCGATCCGCCGCGGGCACGGCGCCCGCCAGCGTTCGCCGAGCATGGGCGACGCTGGCAAGGCGCCAGCCACCGTGTTGTCGCGCATGGGCGGCGCTGGCAAGGCGCCAGTCACGGTGTTGTCGCGCATCGGCGCCGCTGGCAAGGCGCCAGTCACGGTTTTGTCGCGCATGGCGTCCGCTGGCGAGGCGGCCCCGAGGA
>DASSMI010000207.1:0-2980 GCA_035688935.1 Candidatus Limnocylindrales bacterium
GTCGGGAGCGGGTCCCGCGGACGGTCCAGGCACCCCTCCTGTCGGTCGTGCCTGCGGGCCGTCCGGGCTCCGCTCCCGGCGTCGTCGTACGTCACACCGCGCCTCGTCCCCGGTCTTCCGTTGCTCGTCCGGTTCGCGGCCAGGTTTCCCTGTGCCCCTCGCGAGCCGCGGTCCCCAGGTGGGATCGGTGCGGATGCCGGACACTACGGGCCCGGTCCACCCCAGTCAACCGGGTTATCCACGAATCCACGCTCCGGGCCCCAGCCTGTGGACAACTGCCCGCGCGGAGGGCGGTCGTCCACCGTCGCGGATCTGCGATCGGGCTCAGACCCGGGTTGGCGCCTCGGATCGGAGGGTCGGCAGCGCGCGAAGCCGGCCGCTGCCCGAGATCCGCGTGGGCCGTTCCGCGTGCCGCCCGGGCTCGTTCCGGCCGCCGTCGCGTCCGGCGTCGATCGCGCGGCGCACGGCTCGTTCCTCGAGTGCCTGCGCCTCGAGCACGACCGCCTCCGTGAGCGCGGCGGTCACGACATCGAGCGGGACCTCGGCGGGGCCGGGCAGCGCCAGCACGAACGCCGACCCCGCCCCGGGCACCGAGGCGACGTCGAGGTCGCCGGTCATCTGCCGCGCGAGGTCGCGGGCGATCGGAAGGCCCAGGCCCGTCCCGGTGATCCGCTCGTGGCCGGCCATCCGGTGGAACCGCTCGAAGATCCGCGCGCGATCCTCCGCGGGAATTCCCGCCCCGTCGTCGCGGACGACGACGATCGCGACGAGGCCGTCGAACCGCGCGGCGATCTCGACATTGCCGTCGGGCGGCGTGAACTTCAGCGCGTTGGCGGCGAGATTCGTGACGATCTGTTCGACGCGGCGGCGATCGGCGCGCGCGACGCGGAGCCGGACCGGCAGCGACGTCGTCAGCCGGATCCGGCGGTCGATCGCGATCGGGAGGAGGCTCGCCGCGACCTGGCTGCAGGCCTCGGCGAGCGAGAACGGCCCGATCTCGAGTCCCAGCGTTCCGGACTCCAGCCGCGACAGCTCGAGGAGGTCGCCGACCAGGTCGCCCATCGAGCCGACGATCGACCGGCTGCGCTCGAGGAAGTCGCGCTCGACGTTCGGGTCGTTCACCTGGCCGCCCAGGATCAGCTCGAGATACCCGCGGAGGCCGGTCAGGGGTGTGCGCAGCTCGTGGGCGACCGTCGAGACGAAGGACGCGCGCTCCTCTTCACGTGCCCGAAGCGTCGCCAGCTCGCGCTCGGTCGCGAGCTGGCTCGTCACGAGCGCGAGCGCGACCGCGGCATGGCGGGCGAGGTTGGGGGGCAGGCGCTCGCCGACGCGATTGGCGTCGGCGGCCCGGGCGAACTCGAAGCCGAGGGCGACGTCGCCCGCGGCCGGGATCGGGAGCACGGCGAAGTGGCGAGGCCGCGCGGTCCCCGGACGCGGCGCGGCCGGCGGATCGTCCGCTCGAACGACGATCGGCTCGAACGGAGTGGTGTCCGGCTCTTCCTCGGTCGCGCGTGCCCGGCGGGCGACGATCAGCGCGATCGGCGCCACGCCGGCGGCGGCACGATGCGTTCGTGGGCGGGGCGCGTTCGCGTCGAGCCAGGCCGCGAGCTCGGCGGCTTCCTCGGGGTCCTCCTCGGGGTCGACCGCCACCGCCGCGCGCCGCTCGCCACCGTCGGCGACGACGGCGGCCCGACGGGCGCCCGCGGTCCGGGCGAGCAGGCGGAGCACGCCCGCGAGGCGCGTCTCGGCGTCGTCCCCGGACGCGAGGATGTCGAGGGAGCGGGCGAGGAGCACGGTCTCCCGGTGTGCGACGCGATCAGCCTCGCGGCGATTGCGGATACGCCGGTCGGCGAAGGGACGCGGCGCAGAGACGGTCGGCGCCTGCGCCGGCAACCCGTCCTGGCGGTGATCGATCATCGGGGCCATGCTGCCTCGACGCACCGCCGGTCGACATCCCCCGATGGGCTGAGCCGGAAGTACCGGTCGCGGCGGACGGACGATGTTCGGCCGACCGTCCTACGTCGAGCGGGAGCTCCGAACCGGCCTGCCCAGCGTGCGCCGGACGACGTCGATCACCTCGTCGACGTACTCGTCGGCCTCACCCCGCTCGGCCGCCGTCCGGACACAGCCCTGGACGTGGTCCTCGAGCACGAGAATCGAGAGGGCGTCGACGGCCGCGCGGAGCGCCGCGGTCTGCTGGAGGATGTCGACGCAGTACTCCTCGCGCTCGATCATCCGGGCGATCCCGCGGACCTGGCCCTCCATCCGCGACAGGCGGCGGACGAGCCCGGCCTTGTCCTTCGAATAGCTGTGGCGGAAGTTCGGGGCGGGTTTCGGTTCCGACGCCGGTCGGCGCGCGGTGGTGGTCGGCACGGCGGGGCTCCAACGACGAGGCTGACGGGCGATTCCGACGGCAATGATACCCCCCGGGGGTATCGCCTCACAAGGCGGGAGTATCGTCGTCCGCCGATCGGCGCCTGATCACGGATGCGCGCCGACCGGCTAGACTGCGGGACGATGGATCCGCGGGATGACCTCGACTCGCTCGGCGGCGGCGTCGACTGCGCCGCCTGCGGCGGGCTCGTCCCGAACGAACGGATCCGGGTCCTTGCCCGGCGCGACGACATCGCCTTCGTCGAGATCCACTGCCCCGCCTGCCGGAGTGAATCGCTCGGGATCGTCGTCGCCACCGAGGACGATGCCGATGACGAGGATGAGGCGATCGCTGTCGGGCCCGGCGCCGTGTACGGCGAGTTCGGTCCCGGCGACGAGGAGCGCTTCCGAGGGGCCTCCCCGATCGGTCCCGGTGACGTCGCGTTCGTCCACGATCTGCTCGCGCGAGGCGGGCTCGCCGCCCTCGTCGACGGTGGGGAACCGCCCGCCGCCGGGTCGAGCCGGTGACGGTCGGCCCGAGCGAGACCGCCGCGCCGGCCCGCCGGCGCCGACGGAACAGCCGCCGCGGGACGGGTGGCCGCGGGCA
>DASSMI010000208.1:0-17620 GCA_035688935.1 Candidatus Limnocylindrales bacterium
GGTCGTGCCGGACGTGCGGCATCCGGCGGCATCGCCAAAGTCGTACATCGCCCAGTTGTTGGCCGCCTCGTAGGCGTTCATCCAGCTTCGCGCGAGACTCGACGTCCCCCAGCTGACTTCGATGTCCGCAGCCCCAACAACATCGACCTGCGACCCATACCCGGCGTTGTAGATGTCCGTGCTCGTGGCGTCGACCATGTTCGCCCAAGCCGTCCCGAAGCCCGCGACCTCGGCGTTGGTCATCCCGCACGTGGTGCACCAGTTGGCGTAGTTGCTCGTCCCGATCCCGATGCGCACGTGAGCCGTGGTGTTTGAGCCCGTGCAGTAGTAGAAGCCGTGGGCGTATTCCTTCACCGCCGCACGAATTTGGGTCACGGTCCGATAGTGGTTCGAAAAGTCGTAGGTCCCGTAGACGCCGCTGCGAAGTTGAGCTTGTCCGTAGTCGAGGATGACGAGCGCGTCCTGCGGTGCCGATCCGTTCGCTCGTGCCGTCCCAAGAGCGCAGCCCATGTCGTAGAGCGTCGATGTGGTGACGGTGTCCATGTACCAGGAGTTCGAGCCGCCCGGATAGGCAAGGCGGCGGCAGGCGTGGCGATCGGCAAAGCGCCAACCAGGGCAGTGACCAAGGCCACCACAGCGGATCGTTTCCGGAATCGCACGTTGACCCTCCCTCCGCGGCTCATTGCCTCAATCTGGTCACCTCTGGGGTGGCTCCACGACATCCACCTGATCCCCGATCGCGACGTAGGCGGCATCGCCGCTCACCGCAACCGCGGCTCCGGAACTGTGGGCCGCCCCAGACGTGATCACCTCGCCGCTCGATGCGTCGAAGATCGTGATCGAGCCATCCACGCCGAGCGACAAGACGGTCTGGTCGTTCCTCGACATCCCCGCCGGCGCCGAAATGGACCCGACGTCGCGCAGGGATCCATCGAGGTTCATCGCGTAGAGGCGATCGTGGATGGGATCGTCGGCGATTGCCAACCATGCCGGAGCCCCCGCGATGATCGTTGGGCCGACCCCGTCGCCGGGAACCGCAATTGGCTCCATTGCCACGCCTGTCACGGCATCGATGCGTCCCACGACATAGTGGCCGGAACCGGCATTATCGATGCTCCCGATCGCGGCCCAGACGTGGTTCGAATCGGCCGACACCGAAGCTCGACCACGCCCGTCGAGCTGGAGTGACCATCGCTTTGCCAACACGGTGTCGTCGTAGGCAACCACGAGTCCGCTGCTCGTTACCGTCCAGACCAGTCCCGGGGTCACCGCGACGTCGACGACTGACGGCGCCGCGACCGAGCGTTCGACTGCAAGCGAGGTCGTATCGAGTCGTTCGAGGACCTGCGTCCGCGGCTGACCCGGCGGTCCGGTATCGGGCTCGCCTTCAGCCACGAAGACGGAACTCGTCGAAGCAGCGATCGCTGCGGGAGCTGGCCCCGCTGGGACGTTGGTGACGATGGCGTCGCCGCTCAAGAGCCCGACCCTCGGAGCGCGACCTGCCGCGATGAACCAGGCCCCTCTCGTTGCCGGCGCGAGGTCGACGACGTTCGAGAGCGAAATCGTGGCGAGGACCTCGGGCGGCCCAGGCGACCGAACGGCAGCGGTCGGGCTCGCTGACGGCGTCTGCGATGAAGGGATCACTGCGCTGGAAGAACCCGAGGGCGAAGGTGTTATCGGGGACGGAACGGTTGGGCCAACACAACCAGCCATCGCCAGCGCCGCGGCGACGGCGACGGCGCCAATTGACACCGGCCAGCGCTCGCGCGGGGCCAGCCTTCGACCGTCGACG
The DNA here is from genome assembly GCA_035688935.1 of Candidatus Limnocylindrales bacterium. Taxonomy (GTDB): domain Bacteria; phylum Chloroflexota; class Limnocylindria; order Limnocylindrales; family CSP1-4; genus CF-46. The sequence continues at coordinate 1,793 of DASSMI010000208.1, forward strand.
AGACCGTGGCCCAGGGCGAGATGATGCGGGCGGAGTCCGAGGTCATCGCCAACAACAACGACTGTCACGCGGTGCTCCGGTCGGGGCGTCAAGCGCAGAGACAAGGCACCTCTCTGGTCCGACCTTCCTGCTAGCAATGGCTCAGCCTCTTCAGGCGTCTCGCAGGACAGCGAATCTAAACCTGGTGTCGCTACTTGGATGTCGGCTGGCCGACAGAATCTGGCGCGGGGCTTCACTTCCCACGTAGCTCGGCCTGGGACTTCGGCCCCGCCACTACTGGCGCGACACTTCGGGACGCTCCATTGCCTCACACGTGTCGAGATTGAGGTTCGCGGGCGAGGTCGCGTGGTCGTGACTCCGGGTGCCACGCTCGCGGGTGGCACCAGCCCGCGACCACCACACTTCCAGTCGGCCTGTTCCGTAGGACTGCTGCCGCGGCAGTCCACGGGCGACCGGAGAAGTAGCCAGATCGAACGGACATCCCGTGGGCTACGAGTGGACATCAATCGCGCGATCGCCGTGACATGCTCATGGACCCGTTGCACCCAGGCGGGCAACCGATTCCGGCGCCACGCTTGTCGAAACTCGTTGCTCTGCGTACGATGGACCCATCGACGCGCGCGCCGGGATCGGCCACGATGAGCGCCGAACTCGCCTCTCAGGAGGAAGCACCCGAATGCTCGAAGCCCAGACGCCAGCCAAGCAGGCGCCCGTCCCGCAGCCCACCGTCGTCACGCTGACGGACGCCGCCGCGGCGAAGCTCGGCGAGCTGACGAAAGAGGAGACGAATCCGGCGATCGGGCTCCGCGTGTACGTCTACTCCGGCGGCTGCTCGGGCTTCCGCTACGGGATGATGCTCGAAGACGCGCCCACCGCCGACGACAACATCCTCGAGGCGAACGGCGTGAAGGTCTACGTCGACGGCAAGTCGATCGACCTCCTGAAGGGCTCCGAGATCGACTACGTCGACACGCTGATGGGCGCCGGCTTCACCGTGAACAACCCGAACGCGGTCGCGGCCTGCGGCTGCGGCTCGAGCTTCCGGACCGCCGACGACGCGGGCACGGCTCGCTCCTGCGCCCACTGATCCCCTGAGGGCGCAAGCCCACCGAAACACCGCCAGCCGCCGGGCCGACCCGGCGGCTGTTCGATTCTCTAGACTTCGCGCGGAACCCCACCTCCCACCCGACGACGGACGGACTGCCCGCCGGATGGAACTCCCGCTCTTCCCGCTCAACACGGTCCTCTGCCCGGGCATCGCGTTGCCCCTCCACGTCTTCGAGGACCGCTATCGGGCGATGGTCCGCCACTGCCTCGAATCGCAGTCGCCGTTCGGGGTCGTGCTGATCCGGCAGGGACGCGAGGTCGGAACGGGCGCGATCTCGTTCACCGGGATCGGGACGATCGCGGAGATCCGCGACGCCGGCGCCTACGAGGACGGCCGCTACGACCTGCTCGTCGTCGGGACGAAGCGGTTCGAGATCCGGCGGGTCCTGTCCGGCCGCCGGCCGTACCTGATGGCTGAGGTGGATGTCCTCACCGAGGACGTCGGCGACGAGGACACCGCCCATCGGCTGGCGATGACCGCGACCCGCCGGTTCGTCAAGTATCTCGAGCTCCTCCAGCCCCGATCCGGCGAGACGGCCGACGAGATCGACGTCCGGGTCGAGGTCGAGACCGAGGACGATCCCGAGGCCGAGGAGGACTCGGAGGCCGAGGCGATCGCGACGAGCGATGCCGGAGCGGAGGGCGAGGGACGCGATCCGCAGGGAACTCCCCCCACGCGCCGCGTTGCGATCCCGGACGACCCGACGGTCCTGTCCTACCTGCTGGCCGGCATCCTCCAGATCGAGGCGCCGCGGCGCCAGGCATTGCTCGAGGCCGAGACCACCGAGCGCCGGCTGCGCGGCCTCCTCACGCTGATCGATCGGGAGATCACGCTCCTCCAGCGCCGGCTGCGGTTCTTCCGCCCCGACGTCCGGATGGCCGGCCCCCGCCGAAGTTGAGGCCGGCTCGTGCGCAGGAGCTCAGGCCTTGACGATCTTCGTGATGACGAACGTCGCCCGGCAGCTGACGACGATCTGGTCGCGAGGATACGGAACCGGTTGCCCGGTGCCCACCCCGTGGCAGGTCTTCGCGTCGGGGTGATCGAACCGCCCCGTGAGGTGGACGCGCAGCCACTCCGGCTCCTCGACACCGGGCGTGAAGCCCCGGACGTCGAGGTCCGGATCGATGACGGAGTTCAGCGACAGACCCATGCTGTCCGTCGACTCGACGAGGAACGCCGGCTGCGGGCAGGTTCCGCCGAGCCAGGACGGTTCGACGTCCCAGCCGATGTCGACCCCGCAGGTCGCTTCGGGCTGGGCGAGGCGGGCGTTGATCCTGATCGGTTCGTCGCCGAAGCAGGCGAGCGCAAGGAGCCTGTCGAGGACGACGAGGTCATCGATCGACGTCGGCTTCGCCGGGCACGACGGCGAGGCCGGCGCGACCCAAGGCGTCCCGTCCTTGTCGGCGACCGCGACCCACCCGAATGGCAGCTCCACGGTGACCTCGGCGTTGCCGATCGGCGCGATCTCGTACCAGGTGTAGCCGCTGGCCTCCACCGGCCCCTTGACGACGTAGACAAGCGCCGGCGCGTCGAGCAATGGCTCGAGCTTCTTCGACGCGTCGCTGACCTCCGGCTTCGAGCGGATACGGAGGTCGTTCGTCACGACCTTGGCGATCGAGTCGATCGTGAGGCGGGGGGCGCGGGACGGCGCGGGCGTCGGGGCGACGCTCGGGTCAGGCGCGGAGGGGCCGGATGGCGACGGGTCGGCCGAGGGCGGCGTCGATGTCACGGGCGTCGACGGCTGTGGCGACGAGGTCGTAGGCGCGGGCTGGCTGCCGCAGCCCCAGAGGGTGACGAAGAGCAGGAGTGCCGCTCCGGGTCCGATGCGCTTCATGGAGTCTCCTCGGCGAGCCGGGGCTCGCGGTCATGGTCGTTCCGCGCGACTGGGGCTGCGCACGGACGACGATCGCGGTCGATCGGTCGAGCGGACAGTGACATTCGTCATGTTCTGCCGTCGGCGGTTCGTCGGAGACGGGTCGTTGACAAGGATCCTATGGGCTCGATAGATTATTTAGGTGCCATTGAGCAATCCGGACGCCGACCCTGACGTGACGCCGCCCGCCGCCGCGGCGGCCGGGCTGCGCGTCCGCCGCCACGAGGTGCCCGGCGCCGCCGGCGGCACCGAGGCCCAGCGAACGCTGATGGTCGTCGAGGTCGTCGACGAGCTGACGTCGTGGAAGCCGCAGGACCGCGAGAAGGTCTTCCGCAGCTGGCTGAAGGGCTCGTTGAGCCTCATCCACCTCCATGTCCTGACCGTCCTCGAGGCCGAGGGGCCGATGCCGATGTCCCGACTCGCCGACACCCTCGACGTCTCGGTCGCGAGCGCGACCGGGATCGTGACCAGGATGGAGGAGCGCGGCCTCGTCGAGCGTCGCCACGACGAGGCCGACCGCCGGGTCGTCCTCGTCAGCCCGACCGAGGCCGGCGCCGCGGTCTTCAAGGACATGATGGCCGCGCGCCGGGAGCACCTGACCGGCGTGCTGGCCCGGCTCAGCGACACCGAGCTCGAGTCGTTCCTCGTGGGACTCCGGGCCGTCCGGGCGGCCCGGGCTGCCGTCCACGAAGCCTCGTCAACGGAGACGCAGACGGAGACGGAGACGGACGCCGGATGATCCGCCTGCTCCGCACCTACCTCCGGCCGTACGTCCGCGAGCTCGCGATCGTCGTCGCGCTCCTGCTCGTCCAGGCGATCGGCAACCTGTACCTGCCCGAGCTGAACGGCGAGATCATCAACAAGGGGGTGCTCACCGGCGACACCGACTACGTCCTGCGGGTGGGCGGCTTCATGCTCCTCGTCACGGCGCTGATCGGCGCGGCGGCCGTCGCCTCGGTGTACCTCAGCTCGCGGATCGCGATGGGCTTCGGCCGGGACGTCCGGCGCGGCGTGTTCTCGACGGTCGAGACCTTCAGCCAGGTCGAGGTCAACCGATTCGGGCCGCCCTCGCTGATCACCCGGAACACGAACGACGTCCAGCAGGTCCAGCAGGTCCTGTTCGTCGCCCTGACCGTGATGGTGTCCGCGCCGATCCTGATCGTCGGCGGTGTGATCATGGCCCTCCGGACCGACGTCGAGCTGTCCGGGCTGCTCCTCGTCGCGATCCCCGCGATGGGCGTCCTCATCGGGATCACGATGACCCGGCTCATCCCGATCTTCCGGATGACCCAGACCCGTCTCGACCGGATCAACCAGGTCATGCGCGAGAGCCTCGCCGGCGTACGCGTGATCCGCGCGTTCGTTCGGACGCGCCACGAGGAGGCGCGCTTCGAGCGCGCCAGCCGCGATCTCTACGACGTGCAGCTCCGCGGCGGCCGGCTCTTCGCGTTCACCCAGCCGACGATCATGGCGATCTTCAACCTGTCGACCGTTGGGGCGATCTGGTTCGGCGCCCTGCGCGTCGACACCGGCCAGCTGTCGATCGGGAATCTGACGGCGTTCCAGCAGTACCTCGCCCAGATCCTGTTCGCCGTCCTCACCGCGACCTTCATGTTCATCCTCATCCCGCGCGCGGCCGTGTCCGCTGCACGGATCCAGGAGGTCCTCGAGACCGCGCCGTCGATCAGCGATCCGGACCACCCGGTGTCGCCGGCCGCCGACGGCCTCGATCGGGGCGTCGTCGAGTTCCGCGACGTCGAGTTCCGGTACCCCGGAGCCGAGGAGCCGGTCCTCAAGGGAATCTCGTTCCGCGCCGCACCGGGCCGGACGACGGCGATCGTCGGCAGCACCGGCTCGGGCAAGTCGACGCTGATCAACCTGATCCCGCGCTTCTACGACGCGACGCGCGGGACGGTCCTCGTCGACGGCGTGGACGTGAAGGCGATGAACCGGGAGGACGTCTGGGCCCGGATCGGGATGATCCCGCAGAAGGCGTTCCTGTTCGCGGGGACGGTCGGCTCGAACCTGCGCTTCGGCAAGGCGGACGCGACCGAGGACGAGCTGTGGCGGGCGCTCGACATCGCCCAGGGCCGCGACTTCGTCGAGGAGATGGACGGCCGCCTCGATGCCCCGATCGCGCAGGGCGGCACGAACGTCTCGGGCGGCCAGCGGCAACGCCTCGCGATCGCCCGGGCGATCGTCAAGGGCGCCTCGATCTACGTCTTCGACGACAGCTTCAGCGCCCTCGACTTCTCGACCGACGCGCGCCTCCGGTCGGCGCTCGATCGGAACCTCGCCGGCGCCACGAAGATCATCGTCGCCCAGCGGGTCGGGACGATCCTCAACGCCGACCAGATCGTCGTCCTCGACGCCGGCGAGGTCGTCGGCATCGGGACGCATCGCGAGCTGCTCGCGTCCAACGAGACGTACCGCGAGATCGTGTACTCGCAGCTCAGCGAGCAGGAGGCCGTCGCATGACCGAGCGGAGCGGCGGCAACGGCTCCGGACCCGGCGCGGGTGTTCCACCGAGCACCGGCGGCCCGATCGGCGGCGCGGGTCGTGGCGGCCCCGCCGGCGTCGGTGCGCCCGGTCCGGCTGCCGCGGCCGGCCGGCCCGCCATGCCGGCGGGTCCAGGTGGGCGGCCGATGGGCCGCCCCGGCGGCGGGCCCGGCATGTTCGGCATGGGAATGGGCCTGCCACCGCAGAAGTCGAAGGACTTCCGAGGCTCGCTCAGGCGCCTGTTCGGTCACCTCCGGCCCGAGGCGCCACGACTTGCCGCGGTCTTCGCCCTTGCGGTCGTCAGCGTCTTCATCCAGGTCATCGGGCCGCGGATCATCGGCAACGCGTTCGACCTGATCGTCGAGGGAACCGTCAGCAAGTCGATGCCGGCCGGCGCGACCCAGCAGCAGATCGTCGAGGGCCTGCGCGCGGGGGGCGACACCCGGCTCGCCGACATGCTGTCGGGGATGCACCTCCATCCCGGCACCGGGATCGAGTTCGGCGTCCTTGGCGGGATCCTCGCCACGCTCATCGCCCTGTACCTCGCCAGCGCGGTGTTCAACTGGGGCCAGGCGTTCCTCATGGCCGGGGTCAGCCAGCGGACGGTCTACCGGCTCCGCCTCGATGTCGACGAGAAGCTCGGCCGGCTGCCGCTCCGCTACTTCGACAGCGTCCCGCGCGGCGATCTCCTGAGCCGCGTCACGAACGACATCGACAACATCGGCCAGTCGCTCCAGCAGAGCCTGTCCCAGCTGATCCCATCGCTCCTGACGATCGTCGGGATGCTCATCCTCATGCTCACGATCAGCCCGGTCCTCGCCGCGATCTCGATCCTGGCCGTGCCCGCATCGCTCGCCGTCACGATGTTGATCGTCCGTCGCTCGCAGCAGCAGTTCGTCGCCCAGTGGTCCTCGACCGGCGCGCTGAACGGCCACGTCGAGGAGATGCACACCGGCCACGCGATCGTGAAGGCGTTCGGCCGGCAGCGCGAGGCGATCGAGCGCTTCGACGAGGAGAACGAGCGGCTGTACGACGCAAGCCGCCGCGCCCAGTTCATCTCCGGGATCATCCAGCCCGCGCTGAGCTTCATCTCGAACCTGAACTACGTCGCCATCGCCGTCATCGGCGGGCTGCGCGTCGCGGCGGGCCAGATGTCGATCGGCGATGTCGTCGCATTCATCCAGTACTCGCGCCAATTCACGTTCCCGATCCTCCAGGTCGCGGGCGTCGTCAACGTCCTCCAGTCGGCGGTCGCCTCGGCCGAGCGCGTGTTCGAGCTCCTCGACGAGAAGGAGGAGAAGCCCGATCCCAAGGGCGCGCCCGCCTTCCGCGAGCCGAGCGGCGCCGTCGTCTTCGATGACGTGTCGTTCCGCTACGAGCCGGATCGGCCGCTCATCGAGGGACTGGATCTCACGGTGCCCGCCGGCGCGACGGTGGCGATCGTCGGCCCGACGGGCGCCGGCAAGACGACCCTCGTCAATCTCCTCATGCGCTTCTACGAGATCGAGTCCGGCCGGATCACGATCGACGGGATCGACACGCGCGATCTCCAGCGGGACGCCCTGCGGCGCGCCTTCGGGATGGTCCTCCAGGACACCTGGCTGTTCCACGGGACGATCCGCGAGAACATCGCGTACGGCCGGCTCGACGCCACCGATGACGAGGTCCACGATGCGTCCGAGGCGGCGCACGTCGAGCACTTCGTCCGGACGCTGCCGGACGGCTACGAGACCGTGATCGACGACGACGCGACGACCGTGTCGGCCGGCGAGAAGCAGCTCCTGACGATCGCCCGCGCGTTCCTCGCGGACCCGCCGATCCTCATCCTCGACGAGGCTACGTCCTCGGTCGACACGCGGACCGAGGTCCTGATCCAGCGGGCGATGGCCCGGCTGATGAAGGGCCGGACGACCTTCGTGATCGCCCACCGCCTGTCGACGATCCGCGACGCCGACACGATCCTCGTCATGGAGCGTGGCTCGATCGTGGAGCAGGGGACGCACGACGAGCTGCTCGCCCGCGGCGGCGCATACGCGGACCTGTACCAGAGCCAGTTCGCCGAGCCGCTCGCCGAGGCCGTCTGACCCGCCCGTCCCGGGCACGGGCCGTGACGGCCCTGTCACGCTCCGTCAACTTCCGGCCGTCTCCGCCCGCGTCCGTGTGACCTCTCGGCTGCTATCCCTTCGCGATGGCGGACGAGCACGAGATCCGGGCCACCAGCGATCACACGATCGCGATCATCGAGCGGCTGGGCCAGATCGAGCACGACAAGCGCGGGGTCGCCCTGGGCAGCCCCGAGTTCATCTCGATGGCCGCCGAGGTGGAGCGCCTGAGCCGCCTCCTCTTCCGCTGGTCCGGGTTCCAGATGCAGCTCGCGACCGAGTCGGCCAGCGCGGTCTCCCGGGGCGACATCCCAGCCGAACCGCTCGCCGCGGTCCAGCCGAGACCGCTGGACCGGGTCCTCGCGCTGTGGCGCGAGGCGCAGATCCGGCTCGAGCTGGCAAAGCCCGGGTCACCCGAGGCGGACGCGGCGGCGACCGACATCGAGCGGCTCCGCGAGGAATACCACGCGACGACCGAGGCGAAGCTGTCCGAGGACGAGACCGACGGCGTCTGACGGACCCCGCCCGATCGGACGGGACGGGACGCGGTCGAAGGAGCGCACGATCGGGGGTTGACAGGCCGACGCGACGCTGTATATTCCGGATCACGATATATCGTGCGACGGAATACGGAGTCTCGATGAAGCCACAGATCCCGGAGCTCGGACGGTTCGCCGAGCCGGCGCTCCTCATCCTCGTCAGCCTCAGCGACGGTCCGAAGCACGGCTACGCGATCATGACCGACGTCGAGGCCGGCACCGGCCGGCCGATGGGCCCGGGAACGCTCTATGCGGCCCTGGCCCGGCTCGAGGAGCGCGGCCTGATCGAGGCGCTCGAGCCTGTCGACCGGCGGCGTCCCTACCGGCTCACCGCGATCGGCGCGGGCGTCCTCGAGGAGCAGCTCCAGCAGCTGTCGGCATTCGCCCAGGTCGGGCTCCGGCGGCTGGGTCAGGCGCCTCGATGAGACGGCTCCTCATCGGCTGCTATCCGGCCCGCTGGCGCGCGCGCTACGGCGACGAGTTCGCCGCCGTGCTCGACGAGCGTCCGCTCGGCCCGTTCGATGTCGCCGACATCCTGCTCGGCGCCCTCGACGCCCATCTCCACCTGCGCGGCCTCGGTGCCGCCTCCGAACACCAAAGAGGATTTGCCATGTCTCGCCGCATCGGAGGGGTTGCCGCGATCGTCGGCGGCCTGTCCTGGATGGTCGCGCTGATCGGATCCAGCGGGAGCATCGATTCGTCACCGCTGTGGGTCGCCCTGTTCGTGGCCGGGAACGTTGGCCTGCTCGTCGCCCTCATCGGGCTGAGCGCGTTCCAGGCCCGCTCGCATCCCACGCTGGTCTGGGCCGCCTTCGCGATCCCCGCGATCGGCGGCCTCCTCTCGACCGCGGGGATCCTCGGGATGATCTTCGTCGGCGATCGCGACCTCGTCGCCGGCTGGTCGCCGTGGGGCATCTGGGCGCTCGGGACCGTCGGGCTCATCGGCGGGTCGGCGCTGTTCGCCATCGCGACCCTGCGCACCCGGGCGCTCTCCCGGGTAGCGGCCACCGTCCTGCTCGTGGGCTCGCTGATGGTGGTCCCGATGCTCGGGATCGGCGCGAGCGGTGCCGCTGGGCCGGCCACCGCCGAGATCGTCCTCACCGCGCTGGTCGTCGTGTTCGGCGCGGGTTGGGCCTGGCTGGGCGCCAGCGCCGTCCGTGCCGACCGCGGCGGGATCCCGGCCAGACCAGGAGCGGCTCTGCCCTGACGCGGGGCGGCGCGCGGAACGTCGGGTCGTGCACCCGACGGCGTGGCTCGCGGCCCTGACCCGGACCACGGTCCGGATCGGGGCCGACGGGCGGCTCCTCCCGTGAGCGCTCGCCTCTAGTCGCTGAAGCGCTCTTCCTTCCAGGGGTCGGCGCTGTTGTTGTACCCGTAGCGCTCCCAGAAGCCGAGCTGGTCGTGGTCGAGGAACTCGAGGCCGCGGACCCACTTCGAGCTCTTCCAGAAGTACTTCTTCGGGATGAACAGGCGCACCGGCCAGCCATGCTCGAGCTCGAGCGGCTGCCCGTCGAACGTGTCGGCGAGGAGGACGTCGTCGTCGTCGAGGACGCTCAGGGGCACGTTCGCCGTGTAGCCCTGCTCGGCGTGGGAGACGACGTGCGTCGCGGTCGGGCGGACCTGGGCGAGCTTCAGGATCTCCTGGATCGGGACGCCCTCCCAGTCCGTGTCGAGCTTCGTCCAGCGGGTCACGCAGTGGATGTCGGTGTGGACCGTCTTGCGCGGCAGCGCCTTGAACTGCTCCCACGTCAGCGTGAACGGGTTGTCGACCTCGCCGTAGACCTTGAAGTCCCAGGTCGCGAGGTCCGTCCTGGGCACGGACCCGTAGTGGAGCACGGGAAACTTGTCGGTCTTGTACTGGCCGGGCGGGATCCGCTCGGCGGTGTCCGGGTCCATCACCCGGCCGCCGAAGAGGCGTTCGAACATCGTGTCTCCGAGGGGTCTTGGGCTGGGACCATCGTGACACATCGGGTCCGCCGGTCCATGTCGCGGCGATGACGCGCGATCGGCGCGGGCCCCTCGGACCCGGGCGATCCAGTAGGCTTCCGACTCGTGGACCGCCCAACCGACGTCGCCGCCATCGGCGCGCCCGGATCCGACCCGAGCGAGCGCACGCCGGCCACCGGCCGTCAGGTCGTCATCGTCATGCCGGCGTACAACGCCGCGAAGACGCTCGAGCGGACCTACGCGGACATCCCCCACGAGATCGTCAGCCGGATCATCCTCGTCGACGACGTGTCGAAGGACGAGACCGTCGAGGTCGCCCGCCAGCTCGGGCTCGACGTGATCATCCACCAGCAGAACCTGGGCTACGGCGGCAACCAGAAGACGTGCTACGAGGCCGCCCTGGAGCAGGGTGCCGACGTCGTCGTCATGCTCCACCCCGACTACCAGTACGACGCCACGCGGATCCCCGACCTGATCGCGCCGATCCTGGCCGGCGAGAAGCACCTGATGCTCGGCTCGCGGTTCCTCGGCGATCCGCTCGCCGGCGGCATGCCGAAGTGGAAGTACATCTCGAACCGGTTCCTGACGTTCGTCGAGAACGTGGCGTTCGGGCTCCGCCTGTCGGAGTACCACACCGGGCTGCGGGCCTACAGCCGGCGGCTCCTCGAGACGATCCCGTACGAGCTCAACTCGAACGACTTCGTCTTCGATCAGGAGCTCATCGCCCAGGTCGTCGCCGCGGGGATGGGCCGGCGGATCGGCGAGATCGCCGTCCCCACGCGGTACTTCGAGGAGGCGTCGTCGGTCGGGTTCCGCCGGAGCGTCGTGTACGGCACCTCCACGCTCCGGGTCGTGGCCAGGTACCTGCTCCACCGGCTCGGGCTGCGCCGCAGCGCCCAGCTGACCGCGCGGCGCCCGCAACCGCCCGGCGCGGCCGCCTGAACCGCCCGATGCCTCCATGACCCGGGGTCCGGTCCTCCGAGCGGTCGTCGGGATCGCCATCTCGGTCGTCGCGCTCGCGCTCGTGCTCCGGAGCGTCGACGTGGGCCGGACCCTCCACGTCCTCCGCGGGGCCGATCTCCGGTGGGTCGCGTTCGGCGCGGCGCTCTCGACGGCCGACCTCGCGTTCCGCGGCCTGCGCTGGCAACGCCTGATCCGGCCGATCGCCGCGGTCGCGTACCTGCCGATGTTCGCCTATCTCCTCATCGGGTACGCCGCGAACAACGTCCTGCCGGCGCGACTCGGCGAGCTCGTCCGGAGCCACTACCTCGGCGATCGCGAGGGCGTCAGCCGGGCCTCGGCGCTCGGGACGGTCGTCGTCGAGCGGGTCGTCGATCTCGTGGCCGTCGTGGCGATCGCGTCGGTCGCGCTCCTGATCCTGAGCGTCCGGGGCGTCGTCGCGGGCGCCGTGCTCATCGGCGCGGGCGTCGCGGGGCTGTTCCTCGCGGCCCTCGCCCTGGGGATCGTCGCCCATCGCCTGCCCGGCGCCGATCGGATCGGCGGGTTCGTCGGGCGATGGCCCCAGATCGGGAACCTGGCTCGGAGCCTCCAGGACGGGCTGTCCGTCGCGGCCCGCCCGCGGACGCTCGCCGAGGCGCTCCTGGCCAGCGGCGCCGCCTGGACCTGCTCGATCCTCGCCCTCGCGGCGATGGGCCAGGCACTCGGCGTCCAGCTCTCGATGGGTCAGGCCGCGCTGATGACGTCCGGGATCGCGCTCGCAAGCGCCATCCCGGCGGCGCCGTCGAACATCGGGACGTTCGAGCTCGCCGCGGTGACCGTCGGGACGACGGTGGGGCTGGCGAGCGAGTCCGCGCTCGCGATCGGGCTGCTCAGCCACGCGATGATCCTCGCGGTCACGTCGATTGGCGGCGCGGTCGCGTTCAACCGGATCGGCTGGAACCGGCGGCCGAGCGAGGCGAGCGTCTGACCCGGGCTCGGCCGGCAGCCTGCGGTCAGCAGTCGAAGACGAACCAGCAGATGTCGTTCCGGAGGCGCTCGTCGTCGAGGACGAGCTCGCGGATCTCGTCCGGGAGCTGCGCCCGCTGCCACTGGCACTCGCGCCGCCCGGCTTCGCCGCCCACATCCGCGGGCGCGGCCGCCCGGACCGCCCGGATCGCGTACGCGGCCGCTCCCAGCTCGTGCGCGGCGACATGCGCGACGGCGGCCGCCTGGGCCGCCGCGTAGGCCGCGAACCGCGGCGCCCCGCTGAGATCGCGCGCGGCGGCGTTGGCATGTCCGGCGCCGGCTCGCGCGACCATCATCGGAACCTCGCCGCGAACCCAGGCGCGGGCCAGGTCGATCGCCTCGCGGGGTCGCGGATCGCCCGGCCGCGCGGCCTCGAAGAGCTGGAGGACGTGTTCGGCGCAGGTCGCGGCCCAGAGCGCCAGGAGGCGGTGATCGGCGTCGGTGAGGCTGCCCCCGCGGCGGATCGTGATGAACCGCGGGTCACGGACCTTCGGCAGGATCACGGCGGCGGCCTCAGCCCGGCGCCGCGAGGCCGTTCGCGAGCCCGAACGTGACGATCGCCAGGATCGTCGCGCTGCCCACGATCAGCGCCGCGCCGAGCCCGATGAGCAGCGGCCGGGGACCGACCTCCCGGAGGTCCTCGAAGCGGACGTTCAAGCCGACAGCGGCGAGCGCGACGAGGATCAGCGCCCGGGCAGCGACCTCGAGCTGGCTCGCGAGGTTCGCGTCGATCACGCCGGCCGAGCGGATCGCGGCCAGCGCGAGGAACCCGAGGACGAACAGCGGGACGGCCCGGCGCAGCCCGGCTCGCGTGTCCCCGGCCGTGCCGAACCGCCGGCTCCACTCCCACGCGATCCCGACGATCAGCGGCGCCATCATCGCGTTCCGGATGAGCTTCACGACGGTCGCGACATCGAACGCTCCTGGCGAATAGGCCGAGCTGGCGGCGACGACCTGGCTGGTGTCGTTGATCGCGATCCCCGACCAGAGCCCGAAGACCGGATCCGCGAGCCCGGCCGCGTGGCCGATCAGGGGATAGGCGAACACGGCCAGCGTCCCGAAGAGCGTCACCGTGGCGACCGCATAGGCCGTGTCCCGCGGCCGCGCCCCGATCACCGGGGACGTCGCCACCACCGCCGTGTTGCCGCAGACGGCCATCCCCACGGCCAGGAGCGCCGCGAGCCGGGCATCGATCGAGGCGGCTCGTGAGAGGAGCAGCACGATCGTGATCGCCACGGCCATCGTCACGAGGATCGTCGGAACGGCCGGCAGGATCGCCGCGATCTTCGCGACCGACAGGGTCGCCCCGATCAGGACGATCCCGAGACGCAGGGCCTTCTCGGCGGCGAGCTTCAGGCCGGGCGCGAGGGTCGCGGACCGGATGGCCGGCAGCCGGCCCACGATCAGGCCGAGCAGGATCGCGACGGTGACCTCGGAGACGAGATTCCTCGGCAGGAATCCGGCGACAACGCGGGCCACCGCGGCGAGCGCGATCGCCACGAGGAGACCCGGGGCGAACCGCCCCGCCGCGGCAGCTCCCGCGGCGACCGCGCCGCTCAGAGCGCGATGGGACGGGTGGCCGGCAGGAGGGCGGCGGGGAGATCCTCGACCGGGTGGAGGTCCGGACCGCTGACGTGGACGTGCTGGGGCACGCCCGGTCGGTCGTACGGCTCGAAGGCGAGCGGCCCTCCGGCCGTCCGCGTCACCCGATGGAACTCGAGCGTGTACGACTCGTACATCTCGTCGAGGAGGCTCACCGCCTGGACGTGGGCGGGCCGGCCGGCGGCGGCCCGGGCGTCGGCCCGAGTCTGCCACAGGCAGAACGACAGGCACGACCCGTCGGACGCGCGCGGGCCCTTGAAGTAGTGGACGAAGCCGGCGGACGCGGCGGCCTCCTGGTGGGCGAGCTCGTCGTAGAGCGTCAGGCGAGCCTCGTCCGCGTCGGCGCGGCGGATGGATCGGAAGGCGACGAGGTACCACTCACCGTCGCCAAGGTCCGTGCCGGCGTCGGGCCACGTGAAGGCGTCCGCGACGGGCAGGGTCGCGTACCGCTCCGACACCGGCTCCAGACGCTCGAGGACGTCCATCGATCGCGGAGCATAGGTCGGTCCCGAGAATTGTCAAATCCTGAGATCGGGCTATTCCGGATATCGAGAGTCTTGGGACGATGGTCCCACCGTGAGCGCGCCGACGATCGATCCCGCGGCGCCTGGCAGGAGCTTGGCGACCCGCGTGCGCCACGCGAGTCCGCAGCGCGCCTCCGGGCCGGTGACGCCGATCGCCGCGACGATCCCATCGTGTCGGAAGATGGGAACCGCGATCGCCACGGTGCCGGAAAGGACCTCGCCGACCGAGCGCGCCACGCCGCTGGTCACCACCTCGGCGAGGTCGGCCCGGAGGTGCTCGGCGTCCGGCGCGCCGGCGACGGGCTCGAGCCCCATCACCTCGTCCTGGATCTCGGCCGGCGCGAAGGCGAGCAGGGCCTTGCCGAAGGCGCCGCCCTGGAGCGGGAGCGACTCGCCCGGGGCGATCGTGACCCGGAGCGGCTGTCGTGACGGGACTTCGTGGAGGCACATCGCGGCGAGCCCGATCCTGCGGACGATCAGCGCGGTCTCGCCGGTCTCCTCCTCGAGGAGCCGGAGCACCGGATCGGACGTCCGGATGAGCTCTTCGGCGGTGACGTTCGTGCCACTGCCGATGATCAGCCGCGGCCCGAGCCGGTAGCTCGACCCGCTGCGATCGACGAAGCCGAAGTCGGACAGCGTGCGCAGGTAGCGATAGACCGTCGACACCGGCGAGCCGAGCAGCGCGCTCAGCTCGTCGGCGCGGATCTCCCCGCGGTCCGCGATCGTGAGCAGGACCCGCAGCCCGCGGGCGAACGAGGTGTCCTCGCCCGCCTCCTCGGGCGGACGGTCACGGGCGGTCGCCATCGCCGGTCCCCGGATCCTCCTCCCAGCCATCGCCCACGAGTTCGCCGAAGTCGCCGGCCCGGATGGATGCGACGAGCGGCTCGATGTCGGCCACGTGGTCGCCCATCGCGAGGAACGGGACGGCACGCCGGACGATCTCGATCGCCGGTTCGGCGCCCGCTCCCGGGCGGAGCCCGCGGACCTCGACCGCCTGGGTCGCGACGGCCAACTCGATCGCGGCGATCCGCTCGCCGAGCGCGACCTGCTCGGCCAGCCGCCGCGCGGCGAGCGGGGCGCTCGTCGTCCGGTCCTCGATCCCCTCGGCGTGCGAAGTCGAGACGAGCTCGAACGACACCGGCTGGGCGAGCAGGCGGGCTTCCACGGCGAGAGACTGGGCGGCGAGGCTCAGATACGTCAAGCCGGCCTCGGCCGTGTCGGGTTTCGGCGTCAGCCCGGTCGGCAGCCCGGACCAGGCCGGGTAGAGCAGCTTCGTCACGCGCTCGGAAGCGGCGCCCAGCACCGAGGCGACGACGACGCGCACGTAGTCGAGGACCGCCGCGAGCGGGAGGATCTCGAAGTTCGCCGCGGAGACGAGGCGGCGCTCGTCGGGGACGACGATCGGGTTGCCCTGGTTCGCGTTCAGCTCGATCGCGAGGACCGCGTCGGCATGGTCGAGGGCGTCGCGGGCGGCGCCGTGGAGCTGCGGCAGGTTCCGGTAGGAGAGCGGATCCTGGAGGTTCCGGGCGATCCCCGGCTCGTGGATCGCCGAGCCTTCGAGGAGTCTGCGCAGGCGGGCGAGCGTCCGGCGCAATCCCGGGTAGGGGCGGGCGCCCGCGACCGCGGGATGGACGATCGACGGGTTGGCGGCGAAGCCCTCGAGGCTCAG
>DASSMI010000209.1:0-34541 GCA_035688935.1 Candidatus Limnocylindrales bacterium
GTCGAGCGATGAACGAGCCACCGTCCGCGATCATCGTCCGGATCGGCGTCCCACCGGGGATCGCCGCGCTCCGGCGATCCCACGATCCGTCGGCACGCGACGGCGTCCCGGCGCACGTCACGATCCTCTTCCCGTTCCTCCCCGCGCGGGCCCTCGATCGATCCGTGCGGAGGACGCTCGCGCGGATCGGCACGAGCACCGAGCCGTTCGACGTCTCGTTCGCGAGCGTCGCGACGTGGCCGGCGACGGTCTACCTCGAACCCGAGCCCGCGGAACCGTTCCGCACGCTGACCGAGCGGATCGTCGACGCGTTCCCGGCGTTCCCGCCGTATGGCGGCGCGCATGCCGAGATCGTCCCGCATCTCACGGTCGCGGATCGGGTGAGCGACCCGCTCGAGCCGATCGTCGAGGCCGCGCGCCGGGCGCTCCCGTTCGGCGGACGCGCCGCGGCGGTGGACGTCCTCGCCACCGACCCGGACGACGCGCGGTGGCGGCTCCGCTGGCGGATCCCGCTCGGCGGCGGCTCGCCCCCGAGGCCCCGCTAGACGGTGATCAGCTCGCGGTGGACCCCGAACGCGGTCCGCAGCCGATCGCTGATCTCGCCGACTGTCGCATACGCGTTGACGGCTTCGAGGATCGGCGGGAGGAGGTTGTCGGAGCCGCGGGCGGCGTCCTCGAGCCGATCGAGCGCCGCCGTCCAGGCGGCCGCGTCGCGCTCGGCCCGGACCCGTCGGACGCGCTCGATCTGACGGCGCTCGCCCGCGGGATCGATCCGCTGGAGGGGCGCCTTCGCCTCCCCCGCCCCGTCGTCCCGGAACCGGTTGACCCCGACGACCACGAGCTCGCCGCGCTCGATCTGCTGCTGGACCCGGTACGCGGACTCCTGGATCTGGCGCTGCTGGAAGCCGCCCTCGATCGCTGCGAGCGTCCCGCCCATCGCGTCGATCTCCTCGAGGTAGGCGCTCGCCGCCGCCTCGAGCCGCGTCGTCAGGCTCTCCACGAAGTAGCTCCCGGCGAGCGGGTCCGGCGTCTCGGTGACACCGCTCTCGTAGGCGAGGATCTGCTGCGTCCGGAGGGCGAGCCGGGCGGATGCCTCGGTCGGCAGCGCCAACGCCTCGTCGCGGGCGTTCGTATGGAGGCTCTGGGCTCCGCCGAGCACCGCCGACAGCGCCTGGACGGTCGTCCGGACGACGTTGTTGTCGATCGACTGCGCCGTGAGCGACGAGCCCGCCGTCTGAACGTGGAACCGGCACGCCATCGAACGGGCGTTCGATGAGCCGTACCGGTCCCGGATGATCCGCGCCCACATCCGCCGTGCCGCGCGGAACTTCGCGACCTCCTCGAACAGCTCGGACCAGGCGGCGAAGAAGAACGAGAGGCGAGGCGCGAAGTCGTCGATCGCGAGCCCGCGCGCGACCGCGGCGTCGCAGTAGGCGATCGCGTCGGCGAGCGTGAAGGCGAGCTCCTGGGCGGCCGTCGCTCCGGCTTCGCGCATGTGGTAGCCCGAGATCGACACCGTGTTCCAACGCGGCAACTCGCGCGCGCAGAACTCGAAGATGTCGGTGACGAGCCGCATCGAGCTGGCGGGCGGATAGATCCACGTGCCCCGCGCGATGTACTCCTTGAGGATGTCGTTCTGGGTCGTCCCGGCGATCCGGTCGCGCGCGACCCCGTGCTTCTCGGCGGCAGCCACGTACAGCGCGAGGAGGATCGGCGCCGTCGCGTTGATCGTCATCGAGGTGCTGACCTCGCCGAGCGGCAGGCCGTCGACGAGGACCTCCATGTCGGCGAGGCTCGAGATCGGGACGCCGACGCGACCCACCTCCCCTTCGGCCTCGGGCGCGTCCGAGTCGTAGCCCATCTGGGTCGGCAGGTCGAACGCGACCGAGAGGCCGGTCTGGCCCTGCTCGAGGAGATAGCGGAAGCGGCGGTTCGTCTCCTCGGCCGTCGCGAAGCCGGCGTACTGACGCATCGTCCAGAACCGGCTCCGGTACATCGTCGCCTGGACACCGCGAGTGAACGGTGGCTCGCCCGGCAGCCCCAGGTCGCGGTCCGGATCGAAGCCGAGCGCCTCGAGGTCGGCCGCGGTGTAGACGTCCGCGACGTCGAGGTCCGAGCTCGTCGTGAACCGCTCGCGCCGCTCGGGCGCGCTCGCGATCGCCTTCGCGCGCGTTCGCTCCCGCCAGCGCGCGACACGATCCTCGGCGTCGGTCACCGGAGGACCATCAGGACGTCGCCGACCTCGATCGTCTCGCCCGCGGCGACCGCCACGCGCTCGATCGTGCCCGCGCGGGCCGCCCGGAGCTCGTTCTGCATCTTCATCGCCTCCACGACGAGCAGGCCGTCGCCGGCTTCGACCGGATCGCCGGCCGTGACCCGGACGGCGGCGACGCGTCCGGGAATGATCGCCCGGATCTCCATCGGCCCGCTCGTCGAGGCGGCGTCTCGCACGCGCGTCGCCCTTCGCCGGAGCGCTGCCCGGGCCTCATCCTCCACCGCGAGCTCGAAGCGCCAGCCGTCCACGACGACCTCGAGCGTGGTCACGCCGTGGCGGTCCGTGGTCGTCCGGCCCACGACGGCCGGGGTGCCGGCATAATCGTGAGCCCCGCCCGGTTCCACGACGAGCGCCGACTCACCGGGGAGTGCCCCTCGGTCGGCCGGGGCGACGCGCAGGCGGCGCGTCATCGAGGCCACCGGTCGACGGCGCGTCGTCGCCCGTCGGATGCCCACGCCGAGGCGGGCATCTCGTCCGACGGCCGTGGCGCGACCGGCCCGCCTCCGGGCGACGAGACGGCGCCGGCCGCAGCGCGGGCCGCGATCTCGAACGCCCGACGCCGATCGGCGGCGGCGATCTCCGCCCATTGCGTATCGACCCAGTCGATCGCCAGGTCGCCGGCTCGGAACCGGGCGTCGCGGGCGACGAAGCGGTGGAACGGCAGCGTGGTCTGGATCCCGGTGATCGTCGTCTCGTCCAGGGCTCGGGCCAGCCGGTCGATCGCCGCATCGCGCGTCTCGTCGACGACGAGCAGCTTGGCGACCAGCGGGTCGTAGTCGGGCGGGACGCGCGTGCCTCGTTCCGCAGCCGTGTCGACCCGGATCCCGGGACCGGAAGGCAGCTCCCAGCGGCCGATCGTCCCGGGCGCGGGCGCGAAGTCGCGGGCGGGATCCTCGGCCGAGATCCGAACCTCGATCGCGTGGCGGTCCGCGTCCGCGGCTCGGGCCGCAGCCGCGCGAACCCGCTCGGAGAGCCGGTGACCGGCCGCGATCCAGAGCTGCTCGCGGACGACGTCGACGTCGCTCACGAGCTCGGTCACGCCATGCTCCACCTGGAGGCGCGTGTTGACCTCGAGGAACCAGAAGCGACGATCGCGGTCGAACAGGAACTCGGCCGTGGCCGCGTTCCGCAACCCGGCGGAGCGGGCCGCCCGCACGGCCAGCTCGTGGAGTGCGAGCCGCTCGTCACGGGCCAGACCCGGAGCCGGTGACTCCTCGACGAGCTTCTGGTGCCGCCGTTGGAGCGAGCAGTCGCGCTCGCCGAGCGCGGCGATCTGGCCGTCGGCGTCGCCGATGAGCTGGACCTCGATGTGGCGGGCCGGCCGGATCTCTCGTTCCAGGTACACCGAGCCGTCCCCGAAGGCGGAAGCCGCCTCGGCCGAACCCGCCGCGAGCGCCGCCGGGAGCCCGGCGGCTGCCGCGACGCGACGCATCCCGCGTCCGCCTCCCCCGGCCGCGGCCTTGACGAGCAGCGGGAACCCGATCTCAGCCGCTTGGGCTGCGATCGCCTCGAGGTCCGCCGGTCGATCGACCGGCGCGGGCTCGAGCGTCCCCGGAACGACCGGCACGCCCGCCGCCGCGGCCGACCGCCTGGCGGCGAGCTTGTCGCCCAGCGCGGCGATGACGTCGCTCGACGGCCCGACGAACACGAGCCCGGCGTCCTCGACCCGTCGCGCGAAGGACGCCCGCTCGGCGAGGAAGCCGTAGCCGGGATGGATCGCCTCGGCGCCGGTCTCGAGGGCGGCCTCGACGACCGCGTCGGCCCGGAGGTAGGACTCCCCGGCCGGAGCCGGCCCCAGGCGTACGGCCGCGTCCGCCAGCCGGACGTGGGCAGCATCCTGGTCGGCGTCGCTGTAGACGGCAACGGCCTCGACCCCGAGCTCGCGACAGGCCCGGATGATCCGGACGGCGATCTCGCCGCGATTCGCGATGAGGATGCGCCGGAACGGGCGCCGGTCGCCGCTGTCTTTGCGCAAAGACGACGGGGTCGCCGTCGTCACAGGGGGATGTTCCCGTGCTTCTTCGGCGGGTTCGTGTCTCGCTTGTCTGCGAGCAGCTCGAGACCGGCGATCAACCGGCGACGCGTCTCGGACGGGCGGATGACGTCGTCGACGTACCCGCGCGACGCGGCGATGTACGGATTCGCGAACCGCTCTTCGTACTCGCTGACGAGTCGCGAGCGCTCTGCGTCCGGGTCGCTTGCGGATTCGAGAGCGTCCCGGTGGAGGATGTTCACCGCGCCGCTCGATCCCATGACCGCGATCTCCGCCGTCGGCCAGGCGAGGTTCAGGTCGCCGCGGATGTGCTTGCTGCTCATGACGTCGTAGGCGCCGCCATACGCCTTCCGGGTGATGACCGTGAGCTTCGGGACCGTGGCCTCGCAGTACGCGTAGAGCAGCTTGGCGCCGTGCCGGATGATCCCGCCGTGCTCCTGCCCGACGCCAGGGAGGAAGCCCGGGACGTCCACGAGGCTCACGAGCGGGACGTTGAAGCAGTCGCACGTCCGAACGAATCGGGCCGCCTTCGTCGACGCGTCGATGTCGAGGGCGCCGGCGAGGACCGACGGCTGCTGGGCGACGATGCCGATGCTCCGGCCGCCGAGGCGCGCGAACCCGACGATGACGTTCTGCGCCCAGCCGGGCTGGATCTCGAGGAACTCGCCGCCGTCGACGATTCGGTTGATGACCTCGCGCATGTCGTACGGCTGCGCCGGATCGTCGGGGATCACGGCGTCGAGGGCGGCGTCGGCGCGATCCACCGGATCGTCGCTCGCGACACGCGGCGGCTCGCCGAGGTTGTTCTGCGGAAGGAACGACAGGATCCGGCGGGTCGTCGCCAGCGCCTCGGCCTCGTCATGCGCCGCGACGTGCGCGACGCCACTCAGCGTCGTGTGGGTCGTGGCCCCTCCGAGGCGCTCGGAGTCGACGTCCTCGTGGGTCACCGCCTTCACGACGTTGGGACCCGTGACGAACATGTAGCTCGTCCCCTCGACCATGACGGTGAAGTCGGTGATCGCCGGCGAATACACCGCTCCCCCGGCGCACGGCCCCATGACCACCGACAGCTGGGGGACGACACCGGACGCGAGCGTGTTGCGAAGGAAGATGTCCGCATAGCCGCCGAGCGAGACGACGCCTTCCTGGATCCGCGCGCCTCCGGAATCGTTCAGGCCGACGATCGGCACGCCGACCTTCATCGCCAAATCCATCACCTTGCAGATCTTGGCGGCGTACGCCTCGGACAGTGACCCGCCGAACACCGTGAAGTCCTGGCTGAACACGAAGACGGCGCGACCGTCGATCAGCCCGTGACCCGTGACGACGCCATCGCCCAGGACGGCGTCGTCGTCATCGTCGCGGCCTCGCGCGGTGACGAACGCGTCGATCTCGACGAACGACCCTGCGTCCAGCAGCAACTCGATCCGCTCGCGAGCGGTCAGCTTGCCGCGGGCGTGCTGCTGGTCGATCCGCGTCTGTCCCCCGCCGAGCTGGGCGCGCCGGCGCATCGCCTCCAGTCGCTCGGTCCGCTCTTTATTCGTCGGCACGTCGCACTCCGTCGCGGGTGTCCTTGCGCAAAGACGGCGCGGACTTCGCGACATGATAGTTGTCGGTCGGGGTGGATTCGGCGTCCGGCCAGGGGTTCGCCGGCTGGATATCGGGCGGTGAGTTCTCCACAGAAACGGTGAACAACTCGGTCTTCCTGTGGATAACCTCGCCGGTCGCCCACCGGATCGCTGGAGTAGCATGGCCGGGTTCCCGCTGGTCCCGTCCGTGCGTCGGCCGTCACGACGCAATGTCCGATTCGAGGTGATGCCCCGGTGACGCAGGTGATCGCGATCGCGAACCAGAAGGGCGGGGTCGGCAAGACGACGACCGCGATCAATCTCGCCGGGGCGTTGGAGGAATCGGGATACCGCGTCCTGTGCATCGACATGGATCCACAGGCGAACCTTACGGCCGGCCTCGGCGTGAATCTCAACACCGTCGAGCGCTCGATGGCCGACGTCCTCGCGGAGGGACGCTCGACCCTCGCCGAGGTCATCCTGCCGACCGAGACCGCCGGCATCGACGTCGCGCCGGCGAACATCGATCTCGCGTCGACGGAGGGCGAGCTCTTCACCGCGCTCGGACGGGAACAGGTGCTCCGTGACGCGCTCGACGGCCAGGTCGGTTCGTACGACTACGTCCTGATCGACTGCCCGCCGAACCTGGGCCTCCTGACGGTCAACGGCCTCGTCGCGGCGAACAGCGTGATCATCCCGGTCCAGACCCAGTACTACGCGATGAAGGGCCTGAACAACCTCGTCAAGGTCATCAACATGATCCGGATGAAGCTCAACCGGAACCTCCGGATCCTCGGCCTCCTCCCGACGTTCTACGACAGCCGGACGAACCTCGCTCGCGACATGCTCGACGAGCTCCGCGTCGTGGGCGACCACCATGTCTTCACCAGCATCGTCCGGAACACCGTGAAGCTCGGCGAGGCGCCGCTGGCCGGCCGGCCGATCACGGCATACGCCGGAGGCTCCGAGGCCGCGCGGACGTACCGCGATCTCGCCCGGGAGGTGATCGACCTTGGCCAGGCCTGATTTCCGCGCCGCCGCGGCCCGCCGCCTGTCGGAGGACCGCGAGCTCTCCCCCGCCATCGTCAGCCTTCTCTCGCCCGAGCAGGTCGGGCGGAGCGTCGGCGTCCGGGTCATCCCGGTCGACCGGATCGAGCCGAACCCCGACCAGCCCCGGATGGTCTTCGACGAGGACGCGCTTCACGAGCTCGCGGCCTCGATCCGTGAGCACGGCATCCTCCAGCCGATCCTCGTCCGGCCGCTCGGCGACAACCGCTACCAGCTGATCGCCGGCGAGCGCCGCTGGCGAGCGTCCCGCGAGGCCGGCCAGGCGACGATCCCTGCGCTCGTCGAAGAGATCGACGATGACACGGCGCTCGAGATCTCGATCATCGAGAACCTCCAACGCGAGGACTTGAACCCGCTCGAGGAAGCCGCGATGTACGACCGGATGGTCCACGACCACGGCTACAGCATCCGGAAGCTCGCCGACAAGCTCGGCAAGGACAAGGGCTACCTCGAGAACCGGCTCCGCCTGGCCGACGCGCCCGAGGAGATCCGGGAGCTGGTGTCCTTGCGCAAAGACACCCTGTCCCACGCCTACGAGCTGATGAAGGTCGACGACCCGAAGAAGCGCCGTCGCCTGGCGGCACAGGTCGCGTCGGGCGAGCTGTCGCTCGTCAAGCTCCGCCAGAAGATCGAGGGCCGCCGCCGACTCGCGGAGGTCGCGGACCTGCCGACGGACGAGCCGCTCGAGTCAGGGCCGCCCGCCGAGGAGGATCCGGACGCCGCGGCGGGTTGGACGCCGACGATCCACGGCAACGGCCACCTCAGCGACGACTCGCTCGTCAGCGCTCGACATCAGCTCGCGGATGCGGTGGAAGAGCTGGTCGCGGTCCTCCGCAGCCCTGACGTGATGCGGACGATGCCGGACGTCGACCGGGCGAACCTCGCGAAGTACCTGACGATCGCGAAGCTCAAGCTCGAGAACGCCATCGCCGTCGTTCGGAGCACCGACGGGGCGTAGCGGCGAAGGAAGCGGACCGGGAGCCGGCGCCCAGCGCCGGCTTCTCCGTCTCCGGCCGGAACCGTCCCTAGCGCAGGGCGAGGCCGATCCAGGCGATCGCGAGGAGCCCGGTGCCGATCGCCTCGACGCGCCACGCGATCTCCCGGCGTCGGGGCGAGGGCGGGCCCGCCGCGGCTGCCGCGGCGACGACCGGGACCAAGCCGGCCCCAGCCGTCGCGAGGGCAGCCACGACTCCCCCACCGAAGGCGACGACCGACACGCCAGCCGCCAGCGCAACGAGGACGAACAGCGCGACCGCGATGATGGCGGCGCGCCGCGGACCGACCCGCGCGGCCACCGATGTCCGGCCGGCGGCGACGTCCCGCTCGACGTCGACGAGGCTGTTCCCGACGGCGAGCGCCGCTCCGGCAACGACGGCCGCAGGCACGAGCAGAGCGAACGACGCGGGCAGCCCTCCGGTCGCGCCGAGCCAGCCGTAGACCGACAGGATCGGGATCCCGACCGCGAACGGCAGCCACGACCAGGCGGTTCCCTTCAGCCGCAGGTCGTACGACAGGCCGATCGCGACGACGACGACGGCGAGGACGGCAACGGGCACGCTGACGGTCGCCGCGAGCCCGATCCCGGCAACGAAGCAGGCGACCGCCACGGCCCGGGCGGCAGCCGGATCGACGGATCCGGAGGGGATCGGCTTGTGCGGCTTGCGGCCGGCATCGAACGGGGCGTCCACGACGTCGTTGACCGTCCCGATGCCGAGCTGGAGGAGCGTCATCGAGACGCCGAGTCGGACGGCGAGGCCCGCGTCCGCGCCGGCGAGCAGCGCGACGCCTGCGACCACGACACCGTCGAGGACCGACGGGAAGGGATGGGTGAGCCGGAGCCAGCCCAGCGCCCGGTCGGCGAAGGACCTGGCGGCCGGTCCGTCAGACGTAGACGAGCTCGTCGAAGCTCTGGACGAGGTAGTCGATCAGGCGCGCGCGTGCATCGGCGAGCTGGGACCGGATCCCCGGCACGAGGGCATACAGGGTGATCGTCGGGACGACAAGGTTCCCGTCGCGGTCGCGGCCGATCGACGCGGGCGGTCCGCCGCCGGAAGCGAACACGCGTTCGAAACTCGGTTCGTCCAGCCGCGCCGCCCGGCGGAAGTCCGCCACGACCTTGACGATCCCGCGCCGGATGACGATGTCGCGCATGAGCTCGGCGACCCACGCGTCGATCTGGTCGTCGCTCTGGTCGGCGAGACGGTCGCGGTATTCCTTGGGGTCGGCCGACAGGCCGGTCGTCGCCACGGCTCCTCCAGGCATCGGGAACGCCCGGAGTATGCCAGAGGTCAGCCCGACGACGACGCCGTCGCGGCCCCGGGCTCAGGCTCGTCCGCGCTGCGCGCGACGGCCTCCGCCGCCGCTCGGCTGCCCTCGGGCCACTCGTTGAACCGCTCCGTGATCCAACGCCCGATCGGCCCGGGGCGTCGCCGTTCGGGCTCGCCGCGGACCAGCTCGGACAGTTGCATGTGGCAGCGCGCGGTGAGCTCGTCGATCGCATCGCGGGTGGGTCGTCCGCCGACGTCGATCGGATCGCCCACGACGACCCGGATCCGGCGTCCGAACCCCAGCCAGCTCGTGCCATGGATCGCGATCGGGACGAGCGGCACGCGCTCACGAAGCGCGAAGTACGCGGCGCCGTCGTTCAGCGGCCCGACACGCCACTCGAACGGCTGGATCCTCCCCTCCCCCGCGATCGCGAGGACGCTGCCCGATTCGATCACCGCGTGGACGCGCCGGGTCGCGCCGAGGAGGTCGCCCTTGCCCGGCCGGTACGGGATCGTCGCTCCCGTCCACGTCATCAGCCGGTTCCGGCCGCCGACCGACATGTCCTCCTCCTGAGGACCGAAGAACGCGAGCCGCGGCCGCATCGGCAGGACCGCCATGAGGATGAACGGGTCCGCCCAGCTGAGGTGGTTGAAGCAGTAGATCGCCGGTCGCGCCGGAAGTCGATCCCGGCCGTCCAGCCGCAGCCGGAGGTACGCGCGCGCGACGAGCCACGAACCGATCCGCGAGATCCAGGTCCGGATCGTCCGGCGGATCGGGTGGAGTCCGTCGGTGCCGTGCGGACCGCTGGGCCGCGCCGCGTCCGTCGTCATGGGCGTGGCGCGATCCGGGCCGGATCGACGTCCGCCAGCCGATCCACGATCACGTCGGCGTAGCCATCGGATCCGGGGGCGGGCGGGATCGAGGCGTTCGGGACCAGGACGGTCGTCATCCCGGCGGCCTTCGCCGCCCGGAGGCCGTTGAAGGAGTCCTCGATTGCCAGCGTCGCCGACGGGTCGGCACCGAGCCGGCGAGCCGCCTCGAGGTAGACGTCGGGCTCCGGCTTCCCGTGCGCGACCTCGTCCGACGAGACGATCGCCCGGAAGGCGGACTCGAGTCCCGTCGCCGCGAGGCTGGCATCGATGACGTCGCGATGGGACGACGAGGCCAGCGCCGACGGCCATGCCGCGGCGATCCGACGGACCGCCTCGACCGCGCCCTCGATCATCGGCGCCCCGCCCGCCCGATAGCGCGCGACGACGCCGTCGACGACGGCCCGTTCGACGGTCTCGCGCGAGACGTCGAGCCGCAGCCGGTCCCGCATCGTTTCGGACCACTGGCGTGAGTTCGCGCCCATGACCGCGTGGCGGTCGTCGAGCGTCCACGTCCGGTCGTGGTCGCGGGCGAACCGCTGGCGGACCTCGTCCCACCAGATCTCCGAATCGACGATGACCCCGTCGAGGTCGAAGATCACCGCCTCGATCCGACGGGCACGGGCCGCTGGCACGATCGGGATCGTCAGCGCCCTGAGCCGCGGAGCACGGGATCCACGACGGCGGCGACCTTCGGCGCGGCGGCGTCGCGGCTGGGCCCGGCCGCCCGCCACTCGCTCAGGCGCATCGTCTCCTCCCGGCTCCGGCGAGGGAGCGCCCGGCGGCTTCCGGCACGCGTCTCGGGGTCGTCCGAGGCTAGCACAGTCCTGTACCGTTGCCGGGGGCCGGGGCTCTCGCTCGGCCCGGAACGGACCGGCAGCGACGCGCGCGGGAGGGCCGCGCCGAGGCCGGGTCGGACCACGGTTCGGAGCACCGTTCGGAGCACTGGAGGAGCGCGTGCGGGTGGATCGCCGGCTCGTGGGGCTGGGAGTGTTCCTCGTCACAGCGGGCGCGGTGATGCTCGCCGCCCGCGAGGGCGTCATCCCCGACGCGATCGCGGAGCGAGCGTGGACGCTCTGGCCGCTCCTCCTCGTCGGAGCCGGCCTGTCGATCGTGCTGGCCGGACGACCGGGCGCCGTCCTCGGCGGGCTCCTCGTGGCGGTCACCCTCGGCGCGATGCTCGGCGGCGTCGCTGCGACCGGCTTCGTCGGCGGGTTCGGCCCCTGCGGCGGCGACCGGGACGGGACGGCGTTCGCCGAACAGAGCGGCACGATCACGCCGGGCGCGCAGGTGTCGGTGGCGATCAGCTGCGGAAGCCTGGAGGTCGGCACGGTCGCTGGGACGACCTGGTCCGTCTCCGGGTCGTCGCCCGAGGGCGGTCCCCCGCAGATCTCCACGGACGCGGGCGGCCTCTCGATCGAGAACCCCGACCGCGGCCCGTTCGCGTTCGGCGGAGCGAGCAACGACTGGACCGTCGTCGTCCCGCGCGACGCCGGATTCGACCTCGACGTCGCGACGAACGGCGGGACGAGCCGGATCGTCCTCGACGGCGCGACGATCCGCGACGCGACGTTCGCGACGAACGCCGGGACGCTGACGGTCGATCTCAGCGAGATCGCGGCGCTGTCGGACCTCGAGGTCCACACGAACCTCGGCTCGACGATCGTCCATCTCCCGGCACGCAGCGCGTCGGCGTCGTTCGCCGTCAACGCGGGATCGCTCGTCCTGTGCGCGCCCACGGGCGCCGGCCTCCGGATCGAGCTTGACAGCGTCGCCGGCGGGAGCGACCTGGGCGATCACGGCCTCGTCCAGAACGACGACGTCTGGGAGACCCCGGGCTTCGGCGCGGCGGCGATCCGCCTCGAGCTCAGCGTCGATCTCAACGCGGGGAGCCTGAAGCTCGATCCCGCCAGGGACTGCGCGGGCTGACCCGATCGCTGCCGGGGCCGTCGAGCTCGTCACCGTCGCTCAGGCCGAGCTGCCGCCCCCGACGATCGTTGCCTGGATCGCGGCGGCCGGGCTCGTCGTCGGACTCGGACTGCTCGTCCGTGGCTTCGCCGGCTACCGGTCCGCCGGCCGGGTCACCGGGACGGCAGCGTCGCGGATTGCGTCGATCGCCGGCGGCGAGGTCCTTGTCACCGGCGCCGCAGAGGCAGCCGAGGTCCTCCTCGTGTCCCCGCTCCAGAGCGCCGAGTGCGTGTACTACCGATCGCTGATCACGGAGGCGGGCGAGGGGGACGGGCGGGACGTCTTCCGCGAGGATCGGGCGGTCGGCTTCCGGGTCCGTGACCCGAGTGGCTCGATCCGGGTGTTCCCGCGTGGTGCCCGGTTCGACGTTCCCGAGCGCTACGACGCCACGTCCGACGCGCTGAGCGACGCGCCCGGCCTGCGGCCGCGGATCGGGCCCGTCTACGCACCGGGACCGGACGACCGCGAGTCGCGGATCACCGCGCTCCTCACGGTTCGCGCTCCGGGCGCCGCGTCGCTGATCGGCGCGAGTGGCGTTCCGCTCGGCGCGTCTCACGGCCGGCGGCACTACCGCGAGGCGCGGATCGAGCCCGGCGACATCGTCACCGTGATCGGCCGGGCGCTTCCGTTCTCGGACCTGTCCGACCCGACCGAGGCGAACGTCCTCGATGGCGGCGCGGTCGGCGCCGACGACCCCGAGATCGCCGGCGACATCGCCGAGGCGCGGGCTGCCGGCCTCCTCGAGGACACGCCCGAGGAGGCGTGGGGCAACGCGGCGATCCCGGGCTTCGGGATCGGCCGACCGGTCCGAACGCCGGAGCTCGATCCCCGCGCCGACGCGCTGCCGCTCGGGACGCCGGAGGCCGCCGCGCGGGCCGAAGCGACGTTCGCGATCGCGCCAGAGACCCTCGTCCTCGGCAGCGCGAACGACATGCCGCTCGCGATCGCCCTCGGCGCGCCGACCGCGGTGGCCGCCCGCGGCGAGTGGCAGTTCCTCGTCGGACTGTTCGGAGCGATCGTCGCGATCGCCGGGGCGATGACCCTCGCGCTCGTCCTGAACGGGACGATCCGGTGAATCCCAGCGCGCTCGCCGCGGCGTTCGCGGTCGGCCTGGTCGTCGCGATCGTCCTGTTCCTCGTCGTCACCGTGTACAACGACGTGGTCGCCCTCGAGCGACGGATCGACAAGGCCTGGGCGAACATCGAGGTCGCGCTCCAGCAGCGCCACGACCAGCTCCCCGCGCTCGTCGATGCGGTCCGCGGCGTCCTCGCCTTCGAACGCGACGTCCTGGCCGAGGTCACGCGGGCTCGCGCGGCCTTCTCGCCAGGCGCGCCCGTCGCCGAGCAGGCGGCCACATCGGCCGAGACGACCCGCGCGGTTCGCTCGCTGTTCGCGACGGTCGAGCGCTACCCGGACGTGAAGTCCGCCGCGAACGTGCTCGCGCTGCAGGAGGAGATCGAGCGGATCGAGGGGATCATCGCCGACCGCCGCGAGCTCTACAACGACCAGGTCTACCGGTACAACACGCGGATCGGGCAGGTCCCGGGTGCGCTGCTCGCGGGTCTCTTCGGCTGGAGGATGCGGACGTTCTTCGACGCCGAGCCGGCCGCCGACGCGGTCCCGCCGGGTCTGGTCGATGGGCCGGGAGCGCGGCCGTGACCGAGCCGTCCAGCGTCCGGATCGTCCTCGCCCGTCACGGCGAGACCGAGTGGTCCGCCCTCGGCCGGCACACCGGGCGGACCGACATCCCGTTGACCGACGCCGGACGCGATCAGGCCCGCCGGTTGGGCCGTGCGCTGGCCGGTCGCTCGTTCGCGCGCGTCCTGTCGAGCCCGTTGGCACGGGCCGCCGACACCGCTCGGCTCGCGGGGTTCGGGGACCAGGTCGCCTTCGACGACGACCTCCGCGAGTGGGATTACGGCGTGTACGAGGGCCGGACGCGGGTCGAGATCGCGGCGGAGGAACCGGGCTGGACGGTCTGGACCCGCCCGATCCGGGGCGGGGAGTCGCTCGAGGAGCTGGGAGCCCGCGCCGACCGGGTCATCGGCCGGCTGCTGCCATTGCGGGGCGATGTCCTGGTCTTCTCGCACGGCCACTTCCTGCGCGTCCTGGCATCCCGCTGGATCGGCGCGCAACCCGCGCTGGCCGGCCATCTCGAGCTCGGGACCGCGACGCTGTCCGAGCTCGGCTGGGAGGCGGACCGACGCTCGGTCGAGGTCTGGAACGCCGCCGTTCCGGCCTGAGCCGGGTGTCGGCTCGGGACCGCCGCTCGGACCATCAGCGGGCAGGAATCGCCGGATCGGGATAGAATTGCTGTCCGCGCAAATCCAGCGCGCGTCCCCGCTAGGTCGATGGCCCTGACGGACCGGCCTGCGTCGGCCGATCGCGTTCAGGGGAGGTCCAGCCCATGTCCAGCGGAACGATGCGTCCGCCGCGCCCCTCGGCGCAGCCCGCCAACGAGCCGTTCAAGCACGTGATCGCCGAGTACAAGCATCAGGCGCAGACGATCACTTGCACGTGTGGCTGGCACGGGAAGAGCTCGTCGCCGGACGGCCGGACGTCGGAGTGGACCGCCCATCTGGCCGCGAACCGGGCGAAGCCCCGCTGATCCGGGGCGCCGATCCGGCGGCCGAGCGAACGTCACCGACCGGCGCGATCCGCGCCGGTCGCTCGATTCCCGAGGCCTGACCGCTCAGCGGCCCCCATCCGCGGCAAGCGCCGCGAGCCGCTCGGCGACGAGATCCGCGAGGACCGCCTCGGACAGCGGCTGCCGCCGCGTGAAGTGGAGGGCGCCCTTCTCGGTATGGCCGTAACCGGCGAGCTCGGGGTGGCTCGCGAGGAACGCCGGACCGACCGGATAGACGCTGCAGTGGCGCTTCCACGAGGCGAACCAGACGAGGCCGGCGCCGTCGAGCTTCAGGGCCGGCATGCCGTAGCTGATCGCGTCCGTCGCCCGCGGCACGAGCGCGAGGACGCGCGATCGGAGGTCGCGCAGGAGCTGCGCGTGCTCGAGCGGTTGCGCCGCGACGTACGCCTCGAACGCGGCGGCGCCCGCCACCGTCATGACCGCGCGGGAACGGCCGCGGGCAGGCTGTACCCGTGCTCGGCGATCTCGCTCGCGCGAGCCCGGTAGGCCTCGGTCGACGGTGCGGTTCGCGCCCGGAACCCGTCGACAGGCGGTTGTACATCGCGAAGCCGGACGCGATGAGGACGGCCAGCTGGATGTCCGCGTCGGTCGCGCCGGCGTCCGTGGCGGCCGCGACGTCGCGCGCCGACAGCGTCCGGGGCGCTCGAGCGACCGTGCGCGCGATCGCGAGGAGCGCCCGCATCTTGGCGTCCAGGCCGTCCGAGCGGCCGAGCTTGATCCCGTCGAGCACGGCGTGCCGCTCGGACTCGCCCGAGCGCTCCAGGACGGCGGCCGCGTGCGCGGCATGCGAGTCCATGCAGAAGAAGCAGTCGTTCGAGGCGGACACCGCGGTGGCGATCGCCTCGCGCTCGAACCGGCTGATCGTGGCGCCCGGGTAGTCGTGGACCAGGAGCTCGTCCGCGAGCCCGCGAAGGTGGACGCCGAGCTCCGGCTTGAGACGCATCGCGACGCCGATGCCCGGGACGTCCGGAAGCCCACCGACGATCGGCTCCTCGCCCGCGCGTTCCAGCCGCTCCTCGTCTCGTGCCATGACGGTCCCTCGTCCGCGCCGGGCTCCTCGGGCCCGGCGATGTCTGCGTATCCTAGCGGGCACCGTCATGCCGACCGATCCCACGATCCCGTTCCCGGCCCCCGGCTGCCCGCGATGACCGCGCCTGCCGCCGCCCGGACCCTGACCCTCGGCGGGACGGCCTATCCGCTCGTCCTCCCGAACATCCGGGACCCGCGTCTCCATGTGGCCGCCGTCCTGATCACGGTCCAGGTCCTCGGTCAGACCGTCCTCGGCTTCCGGGTCAGCGTCCCGCAGATCCTCGCGGCGATCCTCACGTGCGCCATCATCGAGATCGCGCTCACGTTCCGCACCGCTCGGGCATTCGTCTGGCCGGCCAGCGCGATGCTCACGGGCAACGGCGTCGCGCTGATCCTGCGCGTCGTGGGCACCGGTGCGGACGACCACTGGACGCTCGATTCGTGGTGGCTGTTCGCGACGATCGCCGGGCTGTCCCTCCTGTCCAAGTACGCGATCAAGTACCGCGGCACGCACGTCTTCAACCCGTCGAACATCGGGCTCGTGGCGGCGTTCGTCGTCCTCGGCGTGAGCCGGGTCGAGCCGCTCGACTTCTGGTGGGCCCCGCTCCATCCCGGGATGGTCCTCGCGTACGCCGTGATCCTCGTGGGCGGCGCCCTGATCACGAGGCGGCTGAGGCTCCTGGCGCTCGCGGCCACGTTCTGGATCGCGATCGCGGCGGGGCTCGGGATCCTGGCGGCGAGCGGCCACTGCATGACCGCGAACTGGGCGTTCTCGCCCGTCTGCGGCGTCGACTACTGGCGGGTGATCGTCACGTCGCCCGAGCTGATGATCTTCCTCTTCTTCATGATCACCGACCCCAAGACGACGCCCCCCGGGCAGGTCGGACGGGTCGTCTTCGGGCTGCTCGTCGCGATCGTCAGCACGCTCCTCATGGCGCCACAGGTCGACGAGTTCGGGACGAAGGTCGGCCTCCTGTCGGGGCTCGTCATCGTGTGCGCCGCTCGGCCGATCCTCGACCGGCTCGTGCCCGAACCGAAGTCCGCCGCCGACGACCTCCGCCGGTTCGCCGGCCGGCTCGCACGCCCGGTCTCGCTCGTCGGGACCGTCCTCGTCGTGCTCGCGGTGGGAACGGGGATCGTCGTCGCCGGAACGCCGGCTCGCGGCAGCGTCCCGCCGAACAGCGTCGAGGCGCTGAACCGCCCGCCCTCGGCGATCGATCCCGCGACGCTCCCGGCGATCACGGTCGCCAAGGACGTCACCGACTTCGACAGCACGCTGACCGGTCCCGGGATCGGCGCCGTCGTCGTGACCCTCGGGCAGAACCTCGAGCTCGAGAACCAGGCGCTCCTCAGGCGCGATGCGCCGCTCCTGGCCGCGGTCGACCACGGGGACCGCCTCGCCGAGATGCAGGCGGCGCTCGTCGCGATCGCCGCCGGCGGACCCACGACCGTCGTCCACTATCGCTTCGACACGATCGACGCCTCGCTCCTCGTTCCGTTCGGCGCGCAGACGGGACTCAGCCTCGGGCTCCACGGTCGCGGCACGGCGACGCACGAGACGTACGACGCGGCCGGGGCGCTCGTGTCCCGCTCCAGCGAGCCGTTTGACCTGGTGTTCGCCGTCCGCCGCGCGACGGGCGCCCGGTGGCTGAACGTCGCCGTGCTCCCGCCGAGCGCGGCGAGCGGCTGAGAGGCGGTCAGGCCTCCACGCCGGGCCGGGCCACCCGCCCGTCGTGGATCGTCGCCCGGCCCGACGCGAGGTCGACCTCGAGCGCGCACGTCGTGTCCGCCTCGGCGTTCGCCCACGCGAGCCGGAGCGCGCTCCGCCCGTCCGTCTCGACGGTGAGCCTTCCGTCGAACGCGGGATGGGTGTTCCGAAGCCGGATCAGCTCGACGAGCCTCCGGACGACCGGTCGCTCGAGGGCCGCCTCGATCTCGGCCTGGACGTAGTCGTGGCGGTTGATCGCCCGGCCGTCCATCGTGGCCGCGACGGCCGCCGGATCGTTGGCGCCCGCGAGCAGGCCGACGTAATAGATCTGGGGGACGCCCTTCGCGAACAGCTGGATGGCACGGGCGGCGAGGTATCGGTCCGCGTCGGCGTCCAGGGCGGACCAGTAGGTGATGTTCAGCTGGTGGGCATCGACCTCGTCGGGACCGGCTGACACGAGCCGGCTCACGTTCCCCCCGCGATCGACGACGCGATCCGTCAGGGCGACCATCTCCACGGGTTCGAGGATCCCGTCGAGATCCGGGCGGATGGGGATCCCGTCGTGGCAGTCGAGGGTCGTGAAGACCCGCTCCGGTGAGCGCGCGAGGTGGCCGGCGAGCCGACCCGCCTCGCCCGTGGACAGGGCATGGAGCACGAGCCCGGGGAGGACGAAGTCGTAGGTCCAGAACCCGCGCGACGCGAGGCGCTCGTGGGTCGCGTATTCGTCGTGGACCTCGGGCAGCAGCGTGAGGCCGAGGCCGGCCGCGACTCCTTCGACCCAGGTCAGGAAGTCGTAGATGTCCGGCTCGACCATGAAGCCCGACGTCCCGGCCCGCTTCGCGACGTAGCCGACGGCATCCAGCCGGACGATCCGCACCCCGTGTGCCGCGAACGCGCGCAGCCAGCCGGTGATCAGCTCGCGCGTCGCGGCGGATCGGACGTCGAGGTCGATCTGCTCGGACCAGTCCGCGGAGCCGAACGTCGTCCAGACCCGCTCGGTCTCGCCCGTCCGTTCGATCGTGATCGTCGTGAACGGTCCGCCCGGCTTGCGGAGCTTCAGCCTGGCGACGTCCTCCTCCGACGGCTCCCCACCGGGCCAGACCTTGTCGAGGGTGAGGAAGAGGTCGGCGGTCGAGGCGGCGCGGCCCCATTCGGCGAACTCGCGGAAGGCGGGGCTCCGGCGCGAGATGTGGTTGATCATGACGTCGAGGACGACATCGTGGCCGCGGGCCAGCCGGGCAATGTCGACCCAGTCGCCGAACCGCGGGTCGATCTCGTCGTAGGTGATCGGGGCGAACCCGCGATCCCCGGACGACGGGAACGGCGGGAGGACGTGGACGCCGCCGAACAGCCCGCCGAGCGGACCGTCGAGGAGCCGACCGAGCGCCGTGAGGTCGCCGCCCAGCGAATCGGGATAGGTCAGGAGCTGCGGTCGTGGGGCGATCCGAGCCGGTGGCATCTCGTGGCGCGGCCGCTACGCGCCCAGGACCCGGGCCAGCGCCGCCGTGACGGCCCTCGCGCGGCCGTCCCCATAGCCACCCATCTGGTTGCCGAGCCAGGCGAACCCGACGCGGTGGTCGACGTCGCCGAACGCGAGCTGCCCGCCGGCGCCGGCATGCCCGAAGCTTCCCGAGCCCAGCATCGGTTGTGACGGCGGCGATGCGAGCTGGAAGCCGGTCCCCCACTGCGTCCCGTCGTCGGGCATCCCGGACAGCTGCCCGCCGGCGGACCGGAGGCGGAGCGCGTCGGCGATCGCCGCCGGGCTGAGGAGCGCCGGCGCATCGATCGCGGACACGCAGCCGGCGTACAGGCGGGCGAGGGATGCGGCGGTCGCGATCCCGTTCGCGGCAGGGATCTCGGCGGCCTGCAGGACGGGATCGTTGAACGTCACGCCGGAGCCGTCGGCAGGGAACGCGAACGCCCCGCCCATCGTCGCCGCCCGCTCGATCCGGGGGTCCGCTGCGGCGATCCGGGCCGCCGATCGGGCCGCCTCGCTGTCCTCGTCGGGGAGCGGCGGCTCCATCCGCGCCACGGCCGCGATCGCGTGCGGCGGCGCGCCGATCCAGGCGCGCAGACCGAGCGGCCCCGCGATCGTCTCGGCCAGGAACCGTCCCGGCGTCCGGCCGCTGATCCGCCGGATCACCTCGCCCACGATCCAGCCCATCGTCATCGTGTGGTAGCGGTGCCCGGCCTCGGGCGGGTCGGCCGGCGCCTGGCGCTCGATCGCCCGGATCACCGGCGTCCAGGCGGCGATGTCGGCGACGCTGAGGTCGGCGTCGAGCGCGTCGAGGCCCGCTCGGTGCGTGAGCGCGTCGCGGACGGTGATCGTCGCCTTGCCATGCGCCGCGAACTCGGGCCAGTAGCGGGCGACTGGCGCGTCGAGCTCGAGGCGACCGTCGTCGACGAGGCGGTAGACGAGGATCGTGAGGAGCCCCTTGGAGCACGAGAAGATCACGGCCGGCGTGTCGGATTCCCAGGCCCGGCGCGTCCGCGCGTCGGCGAAGCCACCATGGAGCTCGACGACGGGGCGCCCGTCGGCGATCACCGAGCACGCGGCCCCGATGTCGCCCCGCTCGGTGAAGTTCGCGACGAACGCGTCGACCACCGGTCCGAACCCCGCGTCCGCTCGGCCGGCGATCCGGCGCCGGTCGGACAGCTCCACGATCGTGTCGGCCGGCGGCCGGTCGGTGGTCCCGCCCCGTCGGCCGCTCACCCCTTCACCGATCCCTGGAGGAGCGCCGCGATCACCTGCCGCTGGAAGAGCAGGAAGACGACGAGCGTGGGCAGGAGGATGAGGATCGTGCCCGCGCAGAGGAGCGGGATGTCGGTCGCGTAGTGGCCCTGGAACGCGCCGAGCGCGCCCGCCATCGTCCGCTGGGTCGGATCCTCGACGAGCACGAGCGCGAGGAGGAACTGGTTCCACGCCCACACGGACATCAGGATTCCGAGCGAGGCGATCGGCGCTCGCGCCAACGGCACGTGGATCCGCCAGAAGAGGTCCCACGTGCTCGCGCCGTCGACCCTCGCGGCTTCGGTGATCTCGCCGGGCAGGTTGACGAAGTGCGCCCGCATCCAGAACACCGCGAACGGCATGAAGAGCCCGATCAGCGGCAGCACGATCGCGAGCCGGGTGTTCAGGATCCCGACCTGTCGGGCGAGGAAGTAGAGCGGCGTGACGATCCCCTCGAAGGGCAGCGTCAGGCCGAAGACGAACAGGAGCAGGAGCCAGCGGGCGCCCGGGATCCGGAGGAGGCCGATCCCGAAGCCCGCCATCGTCGAGATCAGGAGGGCGATCGGAACGACGGCGACGACGATCCACACGCTCGAGCCGAGGAGCGCGGCCATGTTCGCGACCTTGAACGCCTCGACGAAGTTGCCCCACTGCGGGTCGGCCGGCCACGCGATCCCGGCGGGCGAGCTCCCGGATCGGTGGAGCGCCGTCGTCAGGATGCTGATGAACGGCAGGATCGTGATTGCGATCAGTGCGAGGAGGAGCGCCCGCCCGGCGAGGAGCTCACCGCGTCCGACCGTCATGCCGCGTCCGTCCGGCTGAGCCGCTGGAGCGGCAGGATGACGAGGAGGACGAGGATCACGAGGACCACGGCGAGCGCCGAGGCGAGGCCGACCTGCCGCTCGAGGAAGGCGAGGATGTAGATCTGGATCCCGGGCACCGCCGTCGCGTTGCCGGGGCCGCCGCCCGTGGAGACGTAGACGATGTCGAACGCGGCGAGCGCCGCGATGATCGTCACCGTGAGGCACACCCCGATCTCGTTGCGCAGGCTCGGGACGGTGATCGAGCGGAACTCGGCCCGCCAGCCGGCTCCATCGAGCCGGGCCGACTCGTAGAGCGCGCCGTCGATCTTCGTCATCCCGGTCAGGAGCAGGACCGTGCAGAACCCGAGCAGGACCCAGATGCCGATGATCCCGACCGCGACGAGGGCCGTGTCGAAGTCGCCGAGCCACGCGCGCGTCACGTCGCCCAGCCCGACAGCGGTCAGGACCTGGTTCACGAGCCCGGGCAGCGACAGGAGTCGACCCCAGATGATCCCGGCCGCGACGAGCGGGATCACCTGCGGCAGGAACAGGACCGTGCGCGAGACCGCGCCGAGGCGGCCGCGCGCGACGCGGTGGATGACGCTCGCGGTGACCAGTCCCAGGCCGACCGGGATCAGGCTGAAGAAGAGGACGAGCCGGAACGCGTTGAGGAGCGTCTCGACGAGCTTGGGATCGCTGATGACGGTGGCGTAGTTGCGGAGGCCCACCCACTCGGCGGGGCCGACGCCGTCCCAGCGGTACAGCGAGTACTCGATCGTGAGAGCCAGCGGCTGGAGGACGAAGACGACGTAGAACGCGAGCGCGGGGAGGACGAAGAGCCAACCGATGAGCTGGTTCCGCCGGACCGCCCGAAGACGGGCGATCCGGCGGCTGGACCGCCGATCCAGACCGGCGAGACGAGCGTCGGGGAGCGCCCGAGACGAGCCGGTCCGATCGGCGGTCGGTGTCACCGCGAGAGTTCCTTTGCGTACTCGGCCTGGACGGCCTTGAGGAGCCCGGCGGCGTCCTGCTTGCCGCCGACGAGCTTCTGGAGCTCGGGCGTCCAGCCCTGGGCGAAGATCGATCCGGTTGCGTTCGCGATGAAGTCCATCGCGCCGTTGTCCTTGGCGACCTGTGCCCCTGCGGTGAGCGTCTCGTTGGTCACCGAGCCCGCCGCCGCCTGTGGCACCGGGAGGTCCGGCGGTCCGCCGGGGTTCGAGCCGCCGACGGCGACATCGATCTGGCGGGCCTTGTCGTTCGTGGCCACCCAGTTGAGGAAGAAGGCTGCACAGTCCGCGTGCTTGGCCTTCGCGCCGATCCCGTACGTCAGCGGCGCCGACATCGCCGCGACCTTGCCGCCGGCCTCACCGGGCGGGAACACGAAGAACCCGACGCCCTCCGGCTGGTCCTTGTCGTAGACCGCGTTCTGCCAGTCGCCGTTGAACATGAACACGCCTTCGCCCTTGCCGAATCGCGAGTTCGCGTCGGTGTATTCGATCGCGTTCACGTCCTTCGGGAAGTAGCCAGCCTCGACCCACTGCTGGAGGTGCTGGGCCGCCGTCAGGTTCGTCGGCGTGTCGATCGTCGCGTTCGCCTTCTGGAAGATCCAGTCGTTGATCGGCTCCGTCGGACCATACGCCGCCATCAGGTTCTGGAGTGGGAAGGCGAGGCCGCCGCCGCTCGCGGTGGCGTTCCAGGCCATGATCGGCAGCAGGCCTGCGTCCTTGGCCTTCTTCAGCAGGTCCTCGAACTCCGCGACGGTCTTGGGCGCTGCCGTCATCCCGATCTGCCCGGCAAGCTTCTTGCTGTAGAAGACGCCGGTGAGGCTGTAGTTCAAGCCGGCTGCGTACAGAGAGCCGGATCCTCGCGTCCCATCGGTGCCGACGCGATTCTGGGCGAGCTGGGCAGGTGGGAACTTGTCCCAGCCGAAGGCCGTGACGTAGTCGTCCAGGTTCTTCAGGAGGCCGTCCTTCACGAGCGACACCATCGAGGGGAGCCGGATGAGGTCCGGTGGGTTGTCGCCCGAGAGCAGGCGCGGGGTGGCGTTCATCAGGTTCGTGAACTGATCCTGGCTGATCTTCCAGGTCACGTTCGGGAACTGCTTCGTGAACTCGTCGGACAGCTTGAACGGCAGGTCGAACCCGGTCTCGAAGTAGGCGTTCAGCTCGACGGGATCGGTGCCGCAGCTCGGGCCGCTGGCGGTCGCGCTGCCGGCCGGGGACGCGCTCGCGCCACCAGCGGCGGACGCGGCCGAGCTCGGCGATGCGGGCGGAGCCGAGCTCGCGACCGCGCCGGGACCCGCACATGCGGTCGCGAGGATCGCGACGACCGCCAGAGCGGTGAGCGGCCGCGTGGACCTCCACGCCCGGAGCCGCCGGGTGGTGATTCTGATCATCGATGCTCCTCCTGCGTCGGGCGAACGATCGGGGTGGTTCAGACGGGCGCGACGAAGGTCATCCACGGCCCTCCTTCGAACGCGCGGTCGTCGCCCGGACGACGAGCTCCGGCGTGAGCCGGACGACTGGTGGCTGGTCGGTGCGGTCACGGATCTGGGACAGGAGCAGCTCGGCGCCGAGGCGGCCCGACTCGAACAGCTGCTGGCTGACCGTCGTGAGACCGACATAGTCCGCGGCCTCGATGTCGTCGTAGCCGATGACCGAGAGATCGTCCGGAACGCGCAGCCCGAGGTCACGTGCGGCCGCGATCACGCCGAGCGCCTGCGTGTCGCTCGCTGCGAAGACCGCCGTGGGCCGGTCCGGGCTCGCGAGCATGCGGTGGGCGAGGTCCCGCGCCTCGTAGCGCCCGTGCGCGCCGTGGCCGATCCAGTCGGGTCGGATCGTGACCCCCGCTCGGGCGAGCTCCTCGGCCAGCCCGGACTCGCGATCCCGGCTCGACGTGAAGCCGAACGGGTCCTGGGTCGAGTCGCCGACGAAGGCGATCCGGCGATGCCCGAGCTCCAACAGGTGGCGGGCCGCGAGCGCCCCGCCGGCTCGATCGTCGCCGATGACGCGAGGGAGGTTCGCGACGGCAGGAGTGTGGACGTCGATGAACACGACGGGCACGGCCGATGCGAGGTCGGCGGCCTCTCCCGCCGGCGGGAGCGACATGACGAGGAGTCCGTCCGTGCGCCGAGAGTGCCCGAGGGTCGCCAGGAAGTGGTCCCGCTTCTGGACGGACTCCACGTTGTAGATGACCAGGTCGAACTCGCTGTCGCTCAGCACGGCGTCGACCCCCCGGAGGCGCTCGGCGGCCTGCGGCCGGGTCAGGAACGACACGACCACGCCGACGGTCAGGGTCCGACCCAGGCTCAACCGGCGGGCCGCGGGGCTGGGCGTGAAGCCGAGCTCGCTCATCACGGTCAGGACGCGATCGCGAGTGCGGGCGTTCACGATCGCATTGGCGTTGAGCGCGCGCGAGGCGGTCGCGACGCTCACCCCGGCCTCACGAGCGACGTCCCGGATCGTGACGGCCTTCTTGGACATCGCGACTCCTCGCCGGTCGGTGGATGAAACCGGTTACATGAGACCGGTTTCAGTACGCTAGCACGATCGTCAAGGCGCCGAGTCGAACCGTGATCCATCCCTCCGGCTGTTGCGATACCCTGTTATCGCAACACGTTGCAGGAGCACCGCCGGGATGTCGTTCGAGCTCGTGATCACGCCGACCCTCGCGCTCGCCGGCGGGGCCGTCGGCATCCTGGGGACCGGCCTCATCCTGGGGATCCGTCACGGGTTCGACTGGGACCACATCGCCGCGATCACCGACATCACGTCGACGACGTCGACTGCGGATGTCGGCACCGGCGCGCATGAGGCGCAGCACCGCGCCGCTCTCCACGGCCACGACCACGGGCACGGCGGCGTCTCCGAGCTCCACGCCCACGACTCGGGCCCGGGGACCGCGACGCTCGCGCTCCCCGGCGGCGCGGTGACGATGAGTCGCGGGAGGTTCGTCGCCGAGCAGCGCCACGCGATCGTGCTGGGGACGCTCTACGCGGTCGGCCACGCGCTCGTCGTCCTCGTCCTGGGTCTCGCGGCGCTCGCGTTCGGGGCTCTCCTCCCCGATTGGGTCGATCCGATCATGGGCCGCGTCGTCGGGGTGACGCTGCTGCTCCTCGGGATCTGGGTCTTCGTCTCGCTCTACCAGTTCGCCCGCCACGGGGCGGAGTTCCGGCTGCGGAGCCGATGGATGATCGTCTTCGACGGGGTCCGCTACGTGTGGCGGCGGTTCCAGGCCCGGCTCCACGGCCACGAGCACGTTGCGCCGATCGAGATGAGCTCCTACGGGCCACGAACCTCGCTGGCGGTCGGGATGATCCACGGAATCGGGGCGGAGACGGGCAGCCAGGCGCTCCTGATCGCGTCGATCGGTGGCGCGACCGGGCTCGGGCTCGGCGTGCCGATGCTCATCGCGTTCATCGTCGGACTCCTGGTCTCGAACACGATCGTCATCGTCGTGACGGCGACCGGGTTCGTCAGCAGCCAGGTCCGCCGTCCGCTCTACATCGCCATCGGCGTGGTCGCCGGCATCTTCTCGATCGCCGTCGGCACCCTCTTCCTGCTCGGGACCGAGGGGGCGTTGCCCGATCTCCAGCGCCTGTTCGGGGCATGACCGCGGAGATGTCCCAGGTCTGGGCCGGGGTCCGCGATCGCCTGCGGGCGAGCGGCCTCCGCTGGACGCCACAGCGGCAGCTCATCCTCGACGTCCTCGAGGCGACCGACGGCCACATCACCGGCGCGGAGCTCGTCGAACGATGCCGAGCCCGCGACCGCGACACGACCCCCTCGACCGTGTACCGCACGCTCGACGTCCTCGAGGGGCTCGGCTACATCCGGCACAGCCACTCCGCGGCCGGCCGCGCGGAGTTCCACGTCCTGCCCGAGGTCGAGCACGGCCACCTCGAGTGCCGCTCGTGCGGCGGCGTGTGGGAGCTCGACGCTGACGATGCGGCGAAGCTGATCGATCCGATCCAGGCGACGTTCGGCTTCACTGCCGATGTGGGCCACCTGACGATCTCGGGCCGCTGTGCGTCGTGCGCCGCGAGCCCGTCGGGCGAGGAGACCTAGGCGGTCGCGGCGGCCGGAGCGCGCTCGGCCACGTACTCGGCGAGGTGCTCGCCGGTCAGCGTGCTCCGCGACGCGACGAGATCGGCCGGCAGCCCCGCGTAGACGACACGACCCCCATCGTGGCCCGCGCCGGGCCCCAGGTCGATGATCCAGTCGGCGTGGGCCATGACCGCGAGGTGGTGCTCGATGACGATCACGGACTTGCCCGAATCGACGAGGCGGTCGAGGAGCTGGAGGAGCTGGTCGACATCGGCGAGGTGGAGGCCGGAGGTCGGCTCGTCGAGGACGTAGATCCCGCCCTCGGTCGCCATCTGGATCGCCAGCTTCAGGCGCTGGCGCTCGCCTCCGGAGAGCGTCGTGAGCGGCTGGCCGAGCGTGACGTACCCGAGCCCGACGTCGGACATCCGGGTCAGCATCGTTCGCGCCGCCGGGATCCTGGCCTCGCCGGCCCCGAAGAACTCGAGGGCCTCGGCGACCGACATCGCCAGCACCTCGGCGATGTTGCGGCCGCCGAGCCGGTACTCCAGGACGCTCGCCTGAAACCGCTTTCCCTCGCACTCGACGCAGACGCTGGCGACGGTCTCCATGAACCCGAGCTCGGTGTAGACGACGCCGTTCCCGTTGCAGACGGGGCAGGCGCCCTCGGAGTTCGAGCTGAACAGCGCCGGCTTCACGCCATTCGCCTTCGCGAAGGCCGTCCGGATCGGGTCGAGCAGGCCGGTGTACGTCGCCGGGTTGCTCCGGCGCGAGCCGCGGATCGCCGTCTGGTCGATCGAGACGACGCCCGCGTCCCTCGGCAGCGAGCCGTGGATCAGCGAGCTCTTGCCGGACCCCGCGACGCCGGTGACGACGCACAGGACCCCGAGCGGCACGTCAACGCTGACGTCCTGGAGGTTGTGCTCGTTCGCGTGGCGGATCGCGATCGTGCCGGTGGCGGCCCGCGGGGCGGCCTTGAGCGCCGCCCGGTAGCCGAGGTGACGGCCGGTCAGCGTATCGCTGGCTCGGAGGCCCTCGACCGTCCCCTCGAAGCAGACCGAGCCGCCGTTCGTGCCGGCGCCCGGGCCGAGG
Organism: Candidatus Limnocylindrales bacterium; assembly: GCA_035688935.1. GTDB lineage: Bacteria > Chloroflexota > Limnocylindria > Limnocylindrales > CSP1-4 > CF-46. The sequence continues at coordinate 27,062 of DASSMI010000209.1, forward strand.
TCCACGACGTGATCGGCGATCGCGATCACGTCCGGCTTGTGCTCGACGACGAGAACCGTGTTCCCCTTGTCCCGGAGCTGGCGGAGGAGCCGGTTCATCCGCTGGATGTCGTGGGGATGGAGGCCCACCGTCGGCTCGTCGAACACGTACGTCACGTCGGTCAGGCTCGAGCCCAGGTGGCGGATCATCTTCGTCCGCTGCGCCTCGCCGCCGGAGAGCGTCCCGGCCGGACGATCGAGCGAGAGATAGCCCAGTCCGATCTCGACGAACGAATCGAGCAGCTCGCGGAGCGAGGTCAGGAGCGGCGCGACCGACGGCTCGTCGAGTCCGCGGACCCAGCCGGCGAGGTCGCTGATCTGCATCGCGCAGGCGTCGGCGATGCTGATCCCGCGGATCTTCGACGAGCGGGCCCCCTCGTTCAGGCGCGTGCCGCCGCAGTCGGGGCAGGCGGTGAAGGTCGCGACCCGCTCGACGAACGCCCGGATGTGCGGTTGGAGCGAATCGACGTCCTTCGACAGCATCGACTTCTGGATCTTCGGGACCAGGCCTTCGTACGTGAGGTTGATCCCCTCGATCTTGACCTTCGTGGGCTCCCCATAGAGGAAGCGCTCACGTTCGTCGGGGGAGTAGTCGCGGATCTTCTTCGCCGGATCGAGGCCCGCCGCGCTGAAGATCCGGACCGCCCAGCCGTCGGGGGTGTAGCCCGGCACCGTGATGGCACCCTCGGACAGCGACTTCGTCTCGTCGAACAGCGCGCCGAGGTCGACATCGCTCACGGTGCCCATGCCCTCGCAGCGCGGGCACATCCCCCCGGTGAGGGTGAACGACCGGCTCTCGCGAACCGGCTTCCCGGGGCCCCGCTCGATCGTGACGGCGCCGGCGCCCGTGACCGACGGGATGTTGAAGGCGAAGGCCTGGGGCGAGCCGACGTGCGGCTGGCCGAGGCGGCTGAACAGGATCCGGAGCAACGCGTTGGCGTCCGTCGCGGTGCCGACCGTCGAGCGGACGTTGGCGCCCATCCGCTCCTGGTCCACGATGATCGCGGTCGTCAGCCCCTCGAGCACGTCGACGTCGGGCCGGGCGAGCGTCGCCATGAAGCCCTGGACGAACGCGGGGTACGTCTCGTTGATCAGGCGCTGCGACTCCGCAGCGATCGTGTCGAAGACGAGCGAGCTCTTGCCAGAGCCGGAAACGCCCGTGAACACGGTCAGCCGGCGCTTCGGGATCTCGAGGCTGATGTCCTTGAGGTTGTTCTCACGCGCGCCCTGGACGCGGATCAGGTCGTGGGTATCGGCGATGGGCATGGCCCAAGGGTACCCACCCGATGGGCCTGCAGGCACCCGGCAGCGTGGGGGCGGCCGAAGCGGCATGCCGGAAACGAGCGCTTGTTCCGCGAAGGGTCGAGCCGTTGGGCGGTCTGGAGTACGATGCCCGCCCGATGAGCGTCGAATCGCCGTCGCAGACCTGCCCGCGCTGTGAGGCGCGCGTTGCGCCGGACGCCAAGTTCTGCGCCAACTGTGGTCAGCCCCTGACCGACGCCTCGGCGGACGACGCGGCCATCCACGCCCGCCTGACGGCCGCCGCTCCGACGCCGCTCATCACGAAGATGCGCGCCGCACGCCTGACGGGTGAACGGAAACCGGTCACGGCCCTGTTCGCGGACGTCGTCGGCTCGACGGCCCTCGCCGAGCAGATGGACCCCGAGGACTGGTCGGCCATGATCAACGAGGCGTTCGACCTGATGTCGCGCGCGGTCTTTCGTTATGAGGGCACGATCGCGCAGCTGCAGGGCGACGCGATGTTGGCGTTCTTCGGCGCGCCAATCGCCCACGAGGACGACCCGGAGCGCGCGATCCTCGCCGCGCTCGACATGATCGCTGCCACGAACGAGTTCGCCGAGCAGCTCAAGTCGACCCAGGGCATCGATTTCCGGATCCGAGCCGGCATCAACAGCGGGCCGGTCATGGTGGGGAACATCGGCTCGGATCTCCGGTACGAGTACACGGCCCTCGGGGACGCGGTGAACGTCGCGGCCCGGATGCAAGCGGCCGCACAGCCCGGAACGATCCTGGTCACCGAGATGACGCGCCGGTTGACCGGCGATGCGTTCGACTTCGAGGACCTCGGGGGGATCGAGGTCAAGGGCAAGACGGAACCGATCCACGCCCTCCGGGTGATCGGTCGCAAGGCGTCCCCGACGCGCCGGCGGGGCCTCGCAGCCGTCGGGTTGGACAGCCCCATGGTCGGGCGCGCTCGCCAGCTTGCGACCTTGACGTCGCTGCTCGACGTCGTCGCGGCGGGTCGCGGTCGAGCGGCGTTCATCGTCGGCGAGCCGGGACTCGGCAAGAGCCGGCTCCTCGCCGAGCTGAAGGCCGTCGCGGTCGCGCCGCCGTCGACGACGCGCTGGTTCGAGGGTCACTGTGTGTCCTACGGCCGCGCGATGCCGTACCACCTCCTCATCGACCTGCTTCGATCGATCCTCGGGCTCTCGTTCGCGGCGACCGAGGAGGCTGCGCGCGAGACGCTCGATGCCGCCCTGGTCGAGATCCTCGGCGAGGATCAGGCCGAAGCAGAGGACACGGCGCCGTACCTCGCAAGCCTGCTGGGCCTGCCCTTCCGGCCGGGTGAGCGAATCCAGACCGATGCGCCGGACATCCTCCAGGCTCGATATGTCGCGGCGACGCATCGCCTCCTCCGCGGCCTCGCCGCGCGCGACGCGGTCGTGGTCGTGTGCGAGGACATCCACTGGGCCGATCCAGCGTCGATCGACGTCGCGCGCCAGCTGATGCCGCTCGCGGCAAGGCTTCCGATCCTGTTCGTCGCCGCGACGCGTGCGGAGACCGATTCGCCCGGCTGGGCGCTCATCGGGCACGCTCGCGAGCTGTTCGGCGAGTCGCTCACCGAGATCGGGCTCGAGCCGCTCACCGAGTCCGACAGTCGGACGCTCGTCGCCAACCTTCTCGAGATCGAATCCCTGCCCGTTCGCGTGCGCGACCTGATCCTGGCTCGCTCCGAGGGCAACCCCTTCTTCGTCGAGGAGGTCGTGCGCATGCTGATCGAGCGCGGCGTGATCGTGCCCGAGGGCGGTCGGTGGGTCGCCACGGACGACGTGGGGTCGATCGACATCCCCGAGACGCTCCACGGGTTGCTGCTGGCGAGGATCGATCAGCTGCCGGATGATGCGAAACGAAGCCTCCGAGTCGCCGCGGTGATCGGCCGACAATTCCCCGTGCGAGTGCTGGAGCGCGTGATCGGAGCGGAGACATGACGACCGAGACGCGAGTTGACGTCCTCGAGGCCAAGGGGCTGATTCGCCTGGCGGCGCTCCGTCCCGAGCTCGAATACCTGTTCTCTCACGGCCTCGTCCAGGACGCCGCGTATACGTCGCTGCTCAAGCAGGAGCGTCGAGAGCTGCACGGGCGCGTCGGCGTCGCCCTCGAGGAGCTCTATCCCGACCGCATCGGCGAGCTGGCACCGGTGCTGGCGATGCATTTCGAACAGGCCGGCGACGCCGAGCGGGCGGTCGAGTACTACGTCGCCGGTGCTCGCCATGCCCTCGGCCAGTTCGCCATCCAGGAGGCGTACGCCGGGTTCGATCGCGCTGCGGCGCTGATCGAGATGCAGGAAGCAGACCGCTCCGTCGACCTGTCGCCTGCCGAGATGCAGCGACGTGCGCGGCGTCGCGTCGAGGTGGAGCTCGGGCGGGCTGACGCCGGCGGCTACTTCCGCGCGCCAGAGGAGACGTTCGACGCGCTCGAGGCCATCGTCCCTGCGGCCGAGCAGCTCGGAGACATGGAGCTCATCGGGCGGGTCCATACGCTCATCGCGCTGGGCCGACTTCAGAGCGGCGAGGCTGCCACGGCGCCTCGGGTCAAGCGGTCACTCGATCGAATCGCCGAAGTCGGCGAGGCGTTCGGCGATCCGTCGCTGCGCGCCGTGCCGCTGGCGCTGGTGGGCCTTGGCAACGTCTTCGGTGGCGACGTCCGCAAGGGTGTCGCGCAACTCGAGGAGGCGGTTCCCCTCATGGAGGGACGCCAGGACACGGTGGGGCCGGCGTTCGCCCGCGGAGCGCTCGCGATCGGCTACGGATATCTCGGCGAGTTCGACAAGGCGGATGCCGCGGCGGCGGGGGCAAGCGCGCTCGCGGGCAAGAGCGATCTCATCGCCCAGCTCGACGCGCTGATCGCGGAATCCATGGTCCGCTCGATCAGGGGCGACCTCGAAGGCGCCGTTCCGCTCGCCCGGAAGTGCGTCACACAGTCCGAGGAGACGGGCGCCACGGCTTGCATGATCGCGAGCTCCTGGATCCTCGGCGACGCCTTCTACCGCCAGGGCAAGTTCGCCGAAGCCCGCGACGTGCTCGAGCGCGGGACCGACGTCGCCTCGGTCGTCGATCGCAAGGTCTGGCGTCCGACCCTGGTCGCCTGGTTGAGCTCGACCCAGGCCGCCCTCGGCGTGCTCGACGACGGCGACTGGGACGAGGCGCTCGAGACGAGCCGATCGATCGGCAATCGCGTCGCCGAAGCCGGCATCCTCGCCAAGCGCGCGGAGGCGGCCGTGGCGCGAGGTGATCTCGACGCCGCTCGGCCGGACGCGGAAGCGGCCATCGCGATCGGCGTCGATCTCGGACTCCGGCCGCAGGTCGCGCGCATCGAGCGGGCTTGGGGCGAAGCGCTCCGAGCCGCTGGGGACACCGCTGAGGCCGAGACCCATCTGCGTCGTGCGGCTGCCCTCTTCGAGGAGCTCGGGCTCGAGCCCGAGGCGAGTGCCGTGCGCACGGAGCTCGCCATGGGCGACCTGAGGATCTCCTTCGACTAGGCCTCCGATCGCGCCGCCTCCGGGACATGGCCGGGTCCGTCCCGCGGCCGATCGGGGCGGAACTCGCCAACGCGCTCGGGCCGGAACGAGCGCCCGCGATCCGACCCGATCAGCGCGCTGGGGCCGTCGTCGACACCTCGGCTCTCCCGGTCGCTGACCGACGTTCGCGTTCCGAGTCCGTCTCGGTCGAGGCGTCGGACAAGCTTCGGTGCGCAACACCGGCCAAGGCGTCGACCAGGCCTGGATCGGCGTTCAGGGAGGCGGCCCGGCGGAAGGCCAGCCCGTGGCGCTCGGCCTGGTCGCGTGCGCCGACGTCGACGTCGTAGAGCGTCTCGAGGTGATCGGCAAGGAACTGGACGGGGACGACGAGCACCGAGCGGCCGCCCGCCGCCGCGATCTCGGGCATGAGGTCGGCGAAGTCGGGCTTCATCCACTCGCCCGGCTCGTGGCCGGCGCTCTGCCAGCAGAACGTCCAGTCCGCGGGCGACAGGCCGGCCGCCGAGGCCACCGACTCGGCGGTGGCACGGAGTTGCTCGAGGTAGCCGGGCTCCTGGTCGGCGACGCGCCTCGGCAGGCTGTGCGCGGTCATCAGGACGTGCGTGGATCCGGGCTCGTCGGCCGGAGCGCGGGTCACGCCGGCGCGCACGCGCTCCGCGAGCGCTTCGATGAACGCCGGCTCGGTGTGCCAGGCGCCGGCCACGACGATGTCCGGGGCGTCCGATCCGATCGCATCGCGGGCCGTCTCGACGGCTCGCGCGTAGCCGGCCATCAGCAGCGGCGAGTACTGCGGCGACAGGATGATCGCGGCGATCCGCTCGGCACCGGCCGCCCGGAGCGCGCGGAGGGCGGTCTCGATCGACGGCTCCGAGAACCGCATCCCGATCTCGACGGGCCGCCCGAGCGCGGCGGACAAGGCGTCCCCGAGCTCGCGCGTGATCGGGATCAGGGGCGACCCGCCGATGACGCGATAGCGTCGCGTGAACTCGTCGACGAGCTCGTCGTCCGGCTCGCGTCCGCCGCGGACCCGGGCGAGATACGCCCGGATGTCCTCGCGCTCGAGCGACTCCGGTGAGCCGTAGGTCATCAGGAGCACGCCGGACCGAGCGTCCACGGTCACGCTCCCGCCCTCGCCAGCGCCGGCGTTGCGGCCGTCTGTTCGTGGACGAAGTCGACGAGGCGTCGGAGGAGGTCGGTGTCCGTCGATGGGAGCACGCCATGGCCGAGGTTGAAGACGTGGCCGGGCCGGCCGGCCGCTTCGTCGAGGACGGCACGAGCGCCGGACTCGGTCGCCTCCCAGCCCGCCAGCAGGCGAGCGGCGTCGAGGTTGCCCTGGACGCCTCGATCGGGTCCGACTCGGCGCCAGGCGTCCGCCAGCGACACGCGATGATCCAGGCCGATGACGTCGCCGCCCGCCTCGGCAAGTGCTTCGAGGAGGGCGCCCGTGCCCGTCCCGAAATGGATCGTGGGAACGTCCGAGAGCGCCTGGAAGATCCGACGGACGTGCGGCTGGACGAACGAGCGGTAGTCGGCCGGCCCGAGTCCGCCGACCCAGCTGTCGAACACCTGGACGACGTCCGCCCCCGCCTCGACCTGCGCCCGGAGATACGCCACGACCATCGTCGAGAGGCGCTCCATCAGGTCGTGCCAGGCGACCGGCTCGCGGAACATGAACGCCTTCGCGGTCGCATAGTCGCGCGATGGCCGCCCTTCGATCAGGTAGCACGCCAGGGTGAACGGAGCGCCCGAGAACCCGATCACACCCGCCCGGCCGTCCAGCTCGCGCCGGACGATCCGGATCGCGTCGAGCGTGAACGACACGCCGGCCGGATCGAACGACCGGAGCGCCGCGACGTCAGCCGCGGAGCGGATCGGTCGGTCGATGATCGGGCCGACCTCCGGCTCGATCCGCAGCCCCACGCCCATCGGCTCGAGCGGCAGCATGATGTCCGCGAACATCACGGCCGCGTCCACGCCGAGCTCGCGGACCGGCATCAGCGTCACCTCGGCGCACAGGTCGGGGTGCTTGGCGAGCTCGAGGATGCCGTGCGTCTCGCGGAGCTTCCGATACGCCGCGAACGAGCGACCCGCCTGGCGCATGAACCACACCGGCGTCGCATCGACCGGCTGGCGGCGACATGCGCGAAGGAAGCGATCGGTCATTCGAGACTCCGTGCGAAGGCGACGCGCGCCGCGACGATCGTCGCCTCGATCTCCGCGTCGCCGTGGGCCATCGATGGGAACCACGCCTCGAATTGCGAGGGTGGGAGGAGGACGCCCCCGTCGAGCATCGCGCCGAAGAAGCGGGCGTAGGCCGCCCGGTCCGCGCCGAGCGCCTCGCCGCCGTCGACGGGCGCGTCGGGCCGGAAGAACACCGTGAGCAGCGGACCGACGCGGGCCACGGAGACGGACGCGCCGATCTCGTCGGCCGCGTCGTGCAGGCCCGCGGCGAGTCGGGACACGCGCGATTCGAGCTCCGCGTAGCGATCCGGTGTCAGCTCGGACAGCGTGGCGAGCCCGGCCGCCATCGACAGCGGGTGGCCCGACAGCGTCCCCGCCTGGTAGACCGGCCCGGCAGGCGCCACGAGATCCATCAGGTCCGTCCGGCCGCCGTACGCCCCGATCGGCATCCCGCCGCCGATGATCTTCCCGAGCGTCGTCAGAT
>DASSMI010000210.1:0-4180 GCA_035688935.1 Candidatus Limnocylindrales bacterium
CGAGCCCCCTGTTCCAAGCCTGGTTCGAAGCGGCGCAACAGGCCGGCTATCCCCTGACCACGGATGTCAACGGCTACCGCCAGGAAGGCGTCGCCCCGTTCGATCGGAACATCCGGCGCGGTCGCCGGATCAGCGCCGCCCGTGGCTACCTCCATCCGGTCCTCGGTCGGCGCAACCTGAAGGTCCGGACGTCCACGCTCGTGACGGCCGTCCATCTCGAGGGCCGGCGGGCGACCGGCGTGGAGATCGAGCGCGCGGGCGGCGGGACCGAGACGATCCACGCCGGTGAGGTGATCCTCGCGGGCGGTGCGTTCAACACGCCGCAGCTCCTCCAGCTGTCGGGCGTCGGCCCGGCCGCGCTGCTCGACGGGCTCCGGATCCCGGTTGTGGCGGACCTGCCGGGCGTCGGTGCGAACCTCCAGGACCACCTCGAGGCCTATGTCCAGTACGGCTCGAGCCAGCCCGTGTCGATGCAGCCGTACGCGACCCAGCTCTGGCGGCGGCCGTTCATCGGTGCCCAGTGGCTGTTCCTGCGAAGCGGGCCGGGCGCGACGAACCATTTCGAAGGCGGCGGCTTCGTCCGATCGAACACGCTCGTCGCCTACCCGAACCTGATGTTCCACTTCCTGCCGCTCGCGATCCGCTACGACGGGACGTCGGCTCCGGGCGGCCACGGCTACCAGGTCCACGTGGGCCCGATGTACTCCGACGCGCGAGGCTCGCTCCGGATCCGCTCGACCGATCCCCACGAGCACCCGGCGATCCTCTTCAACTACCTCTCGACCGACCAGGACCGGCGCGAGTGGGTCGAGGCGATCCGGACGGCACGGCACATCCTCACGCAGCCGGCCTTCGAGCCGTACTCGACCGGCGAGCTGTCGCCCGGCCCGAGCGTGGACACCGACGACGAGATCCTCGCCTGGGTCGCGCGGGATGCCGAGACGGCGCTCCATCCGTCGTGCACGGCACGGATGGGCGTGGACGGGGCGTCGGTCGTCGACCCGCTGACGATGCGGGTCCACGGGTTCGACAACCTGCGCGCCGTCGACGCGAGCGTCATGCCCTACGTCACGAACGGGAACATCTATGCGCCGGTGATGATGCTCGCCGAGAAGGCGGCCGACCTCATCGCCGGGAACACGCCGCTCCGCCCGGAGCCGATCCCGTTCTACCGGCACGGTGCCGGGATGCCGCTCGACGATCCGTCGCGCGTCCCGGCTGGCGTCGGCTAGGCCGCGCCCTCCTCGTCCGCGACGTCGATCGCCTCGGCCTGGAGCCCGCGCCGGAGGACCGCGACGAGGTCTGCCTCGGCCTGACGGGTTGGTGGCCGGCCGGTCGCGAGGAGCCGCATGAGCATCGCGCCCTGGATGATGTCGGCGACGGTGGCGGGATCGATGTCGGTCCGCAGCCCTGCAGCGGCCGCGATCTCGTCGTATTCGCGGGCGATCTGCCCGTGATTCGGCGCCACGCGCTCCATCTGCGCTCGGGCCGACGCGGGACCGCGCATCGCCTCCGCCACGAACGACGGCAGGAACCGGCGGAACGCCGCCGACGCGAGGACGGCCGCAGCCTGATGGACGCCCGTCGCGATGTCCTCCTCCACGTCGCCGCTGAGCCGGAACGGCTCGCGACCCTTGACCCGCGCCAGGGCCGCCGCGGTCATGGCGTCGCGCGTTGGATAGCGCCGGTACACGGTCGCGCGGGCAACGCCCGAGCGCTGGACGACACCGCTCATCGTCAGCCCGGCGACGCCGACCTCGGCGAGGAGGGCGAGCGCGGCGTCGAGGATCGCCTGGTCGGCGGAGGTGCTCCGGGGGCGCCCGACCGTTCGAGACGGCGAGCTCGACGCGCCGGTACGGGATTGGTGGGCGGAGCGGCTCGATCGAGCACGGGCTGTCGTCATCACGACGAGGCTAGCATTCGTTTTGATACTAGACAACGCGTATCGAAACAGCATTGGCTCGAGCGGCCCGAAGCAGGCCCGCTGGGTCGAGCCTCTTCCCACGGGGCGTAGGATCGGTTCCCGAGGCCGGTCCGCCGCCCCAGACGGCTCCCGGGCTCGTGAGGGAGGTCGGCATGCTTGCAACCGCGGCCCGTCAGTGGTGGGTCCTGATCCTGCAGGGGATCCTCGGGATCGCGTTCGGGCTCGTCGCGCTGTTCAACCCCGGCATCACGCTCGTCACGCTCGCCCTGCTGTTCGGGGCGTGGGCGTTGATCTCGGGCATCTCGTCGCTCGCGGAAGGTTGGCGCGTCGCCGAGCACCGCGGCCGCTCGTGGCCGTTCGCGGTGAGCGGGGTCGTGTCGATCGTCGCAGGAATCCTCGCGATCCTCGTGCCGCCGGCCGCGATCGGCGGGCTGATCCTGTTCCTGGGCGCGTGGCTGATCGTCAGTGGCGTGATGGAGGCGTATGCGGCCTACCAGATCCGGCGCGAGATCGACAACGAGTGGATGCTGGCCCTCGTGGGGATCCTTCGCGCTGCTCTCGGTCTCGTGATCCTGGCCGCGCCGATCGTCGGTGCGATCCTCGTCGCGGCGACCGTCGGCTGGGTCGCGATCCTCAGCGGCATCTTCGCCATCGGCCTGGGCTGGCGGCTCCGCCGGCTCCACGGGGCGACGACCGGGATGCGCGGCGCCGCGGCCTGATCGACCGGGCGGCGGCTCGCCGCCGTCTCGAGCGCGTTCAGCCTGTCCGGCGACCGTCGCGGAGCGTCCGCGCGATCCGGTTCGCCGTCGTCGCGACGTGGAGGCCGACCGCGGCTGCGCGGCCCGGCGGCGGGAACCGGTACGACGGCCCGTGGACGTGGACCGCGGCCACGACCTCGCCTGACGCGTCGGCGACCCCGGCCGCGACGGAGGAGATCCCGTCCGCGAACTCGTCGTGCACCCAGGCGTAGCCGGCGAGAGCGACAGCGCGAAGGCGCTCGCGGAGGACGTCCGGATCGGTCGTCGTCCGGGCGGTCAGGGCGAGCAGTGGCTGGGCCAGATAGCGATCGACCGCCGCGGCCGGCCGGTGGGCGAGGAAGACCAGGCCGGACGAGACGGCGTGGAGCGGCACGCGCGAACCCGTCCAGTCGCGGACCCCGACCGGGTTCGGCGTGTCCACCTGGTCGACGTAGTGGACCTCCCGGTCCTCGGGGATGGACAGACCGGCCGCCTCACCGAGCGAGACCGCCAGCTCCGCGAGCTGCGGCCGGGCGATCTCGGCGAGCGAGCGCGTCGCGCCGAGGCCCACCGCCAGCCGCTCGATCTTCGGTCCGAGCCGGTAGCGCGTGTCGCCAGGGACCTGCTCGACCACGCCCTCGTGGACGAGCGACCGGAGCATCCGGGCGGCGGTCGATTTCGGGAGGTCGACCCGCTCCGCGACCTCGGTCACGCCGATGGGGCCGCCGGTCAACGCGCCGAGCACGGCGAAGGCCCGTTCGATGGACTGGACTCTGGACAACGCGGCTCCCCGTCGGCTAGATTCGGCGCCTGCGTTCCATCATACGGCACCGTTCCACGATGTGGAATCACCGGGTGCCGCACGGTGGTCGACCCGGCGGGCACCAGGAGCAGCACGCGTGGCCGATTACGAAGAGATCGACCTCAACGCCCTCAACGACGACGAGCTCGTCGAGCAGATGCACAACGACCTCTACGACGGGATGAAGGACGAGATCGTCGAGGGGACGAAGATCCTGCTCGGGCGCGGGTTCTCCGCGACGAAGGTCCTCGACGACGCGCTCGTCGCCGGGATGAAGATCGTCGGGATCGACTTCCGCGACGGGATCCTGTTCGTCCCGGAGGTGCTCCTGGCCGCGAACGCGATGAAGGCCGGCATGGAGATCCTCCGGCCGCTCCTCGCCGAGACCGGCGCAGAGCCCGTCGGCAAGGTCGTCATCGGCACCGTCAAGGGCGACATCCACGACATCGGCAAGAACCTCGTCGGGATGATGCTCGAGGGGGCCGGCTTCGAGGTCGTCGACCTCGGGATCAACACCGACGCCGACAAGTTCATCGCCGCGCTCGAGCAGCACAAGCCCGACATCCTCGGGATGAGCGCACTCCTGACGACGACGATGCCGTACATGAAGGTCGTCATCCAGACCCTGAAGGACCGCGGGATCCGCGACGACTACATCGTGCTGGTCGGTGGCGCGCCGCTGAACGAGGAGTTCGGGATGGCGGTCGGCGCGGACGC
>DASSMI010000211.1:0-4322 GCA_035688935.1 Candidatus Limnocylindrales bacterium
GGCCGGATCTCGGTCGTGAGCGAGGCCGGCCGAACGGTCTTCACCGTCCGGTTGCCGCTCGTCCTCGAGGACGTGGAAGCCGGCTGAGGCCGCGCGCACGCCGCGCACGCCGCGCACGCCGCGCACGCCGCGCACGTCGCACCGCGGCCGCCGTACACGTCGCGCGCACCGCGCACCGCGCACGCCGCGCACGCCGCGCACCGCGCACGCCGCGCACGCTGGCCGAACGCGGGTGTCCCTGTCCATGCCACCTTCCGCATGGAAGCCCGAGCGAACCGCGCGTTTGGCCGCAGCGAACAGCGCGTTGGGCGGCAGCCAAACGGGCGTTCAGCGACGACGAACCGCGCCGTGAGCCAGAGCGACGCGCGGGTTGGGCCGCAGCGAACCGCGTGTCGAGCCGCAGGCAACCGCGCGCTGAGCCACACGAAACCGGGCCGTGGTTGCATGACGCATGCCCGAGACGACGAGCACCTCGCATGACACGCCGGCAGACCGTGAGGTCCGAGTGGTCTTCGGCGCGTGGGTGCTCGAAGCGCGCATGCGGCTCGGATACTCGCAGGCAGGCTTCGGCGCGTTCGTCGGATTGCACCAGTCGACGATCTCGCGACTCGAGCGGGGCCGGCTGCGCTATCTCCACTTCCAGACGGCGGTCCGGCTGCTCCTGGTGGTCCTGGACGCGCTGGCGGTTCCGCACCCACGGGGCGTCCCGCCGGTCCCGCGAGTTCGGCGGGTCTGGTGAGCCTCGGCCCCCGCGATATGCGGGAGGTGGCATCACACGATGACGGTGCTCTTGCAGGGGGCGTCCCGCCGGTCCCGCGAGTGCGGCGGGTCTGGTGACCGTCCACCCGCGCGATATGCGGGAGGTGGCATCACGCGATGACGGTGCTCTTGCAGGGGGCATCCCGCCGGTCCCCCGAGTGCGGCGGGTCTGGTGACGCTCGGCCCCCGCGATATGCGGGAGATGGCATCACGCGATGACGGTGCTCTTGCACGGGCGTTCCGCCGCGAGTGCGGCGGGTCTGGTGACCCTCGGTTCCCGCGGTATGCGGGAGGTGGCATCACGCGATGAAGGTGCTTTGGCGCCTTATCCCCTCGGCGAGCGGCGCAGCCGAAGCGCCAGCGCGAGCGTCAGACATCGATCCGGGTCGTCGAGGAACGGGCCGACGATCTCCGCGATCCGCTCCAGCCGGTTCGTCAGCGTGTTCGTGTGGACGTACAGCCGGCGAGCCGCCACCGCGACCCGACGCGTCGCGAGGTAGACATCGAGGGTCTCGACGAGGTTCGTCCGGTGTCGAGCGTCGTACGCGGCGAGCGGCCCGATGGTCGTCTCGACGAACGTCGCCCGGTCGGGCTCGGGGGTGTGGAAGAGGAGCCGGTCGAGCTGCAGCTCCTCGAACGTCGACACCGTCCCGTGACCGCGGCTCCAGCCCGCGACCGCGATCGTCGTCCGTGCCTCGCGATAGCTCTCGTCGAGGCGGAGCGGATCGCCCGCGGGCCGGCCGAGGCCGACGTCGACGACGATCCCCGGCTGGCGCCGGATCGCCTCGGCCTGCAGATCACCACCGGCGGCTCGCGCGCCGTCGCGGCCCCGCGCCGTCACCGGCACGAGGGCGGCGATCCCCGCGCTCCGCTCCCAGACGATCGCGTCATGGCCGAGGACCAGGCGCGCCGCCTCGTAGAGCCCGTGGCGGGCCGAGACCTCCTCGGACGACCCCGCGAGCTGTGGGATCGGGCGGCCCTCGAGCTCGTGGAGGTCGGCGATCAGGACCGCGCGCGGGATCGTCAGGTCCCAGCCGAACGCGGCCGCGCGCTCGAGAAGCGCCTCCCGATCGGTCACGTGGCCGGTCACGAGCTCCTCGAGGCAGACGGCCTGGAACCGCCGATCGGCCTCGGCTCCCGCTCGAGCCTGGACGAGCCGGAGCGCCGCGACGGTGGCGGCGTAGTCGATCGCCTCGAGCTCGTCCTCGCCCAGGTCGCCGGCCCGCCCGAGGACCACGATCGTGCCGTGCCGATCGCCGCCGGCGAGGATCGACTGCGCGATCGCCACCCGGCCGTTCAGGTCGAGCTCGACGATCGTCGCATCGCCGGGCTCGTCCGAGACCGGCCCGAGGCCATCCACGACCTCCTCGGGGAACGCCCCCGAATGGCCGAGCACGCCGCCCTGGCCGTCGACGATCGCCACCGGCAACCCGATCGAATCGGCCAGGGCCTCCGCGATCTGGCGCAGCCCACCTCCGCTCAGCACGATCCGCGTGAACCGGTCGTGGATCTCCGCGGCGCGCTGGAGCCGGACCGACTGCACGTCGAGGATGACCGCGAGGATCGAGCCGATGATCTCGTTGAACGACGCAGACGCCGGCAGCTCGATCAGGGGCAGCCCGAGCCGATCCGCCTCCGCGACCATCGCCGCCGGGATCGTCCCGATGTAGCGCGTGGGCTTGATCGCGACGCCGGCCAGCCCGCGCGCCTCCAGCTGAGGGACGAGCCCGGCGAGCGCGTCGGGGTCCTCGCGGAGTGGGTACGCCGTCGTCAGGAGCAGCTCATCCGGCTTCACCCAGTCGAGGATGTCCGGGACCTCCATGACGTTCACCGATCGCACGGCGCGACCGAGGCCGGACCGCCCCGCGACGAGCCGGGCGCCCGACAGGATCGGGAGGTCGAGGACGTCGGCGACGCTCACCGAGCTGGCCGTCCGTCGGTCGCGGAGGGGATCCGCGTGCCGCTCGAGCTCGATGGTCCTCACAGGGATTCGACCTCCGAACTGTGGGATTCGCCTCGTGACGGCCCATCCTAGCGTCCATACGATGGCGCCGTTCCGTCCGCCCGCATCGGAGCAGCCCGCTGCCGCACGCCGTCGCCGCCCTGCCCGCGACCCGCCTCACACCGGATGTCGGGGCACGGATCGGCACCCTCGCCGGCACCGTCCGGAGCGTCCATCGCGCCGCGATCATCGTCGAGGTCGAGGCACCGCCGGAGCTCCTCACCGTTGCGATCGAGGAGGCCGGCGGGATCCCCGGTGGGATCGTCGTGGGACGGGTTCGCGATCTCCGGACCGTCGGCGTCGAGCCGGGGATGACGCTCCGCGCGACCGGCGACGGTCTGGCGATCCCCGACGCGCGGCTGACGATCGATCCCGCGCGGGCGCACGTCTGGGACCCGGGGCTGCCCCGCGACGCGCGGCTCCGTTCGAACCGGGCGTCCACCGATCGGCTCGTCGTCGCCGCCGAGGTCGCGCGGGTGCTCGCCGCCGGCCGCGCGCCGTCGGCCGGGTTCGGTCCGCTGCTCGTCGCCGACGGACACGGCGACCCGTGGCTCGACGCCGCGCGCGTCCGGATCGAGCGACAGGTCGCCGCCCTGGCGGACCGCGACGTCGAGGCGGCAGTCGAGCCGGCCGTCGGGCTGATCGGGCTCGGGACCGGGCTCACGCCGTCCGGCGACGACTACCTCGTCGGGCTGCTCGCGGGGCTCGAGGCGAGCGGCGATCGGTCGTGGGCACCGCTCGCTCGCGCGATCGCTGCCGCTGCGCCGTCACGGACCACGGCGATCGGCGCGGCGATGCTCGTCCACGCCGCGCGCGGCGAGTACACCGAGCGGCTCCACGACGTCCTGATCGCCCTGGCCGACGGACGGAGCCGCGGCCTGGCGGCCGCGGTCGGACGGGCGATGGCCTATGGAGCGACGTCCGGCGCGGACACGCTCGTGGGTGTGTTCGCCGCGGTCCGGGTCGCGACGAGCGGCCGCGCCAGGGCGGCCGCATGACGCTCGTCACCCGCGGCGCGGTCCACAAGAACAGCTACCGCGACTCGGTCGAGCTCATGGGGATCGCCGCCCAGATCGAGGCCCTCGAGGGGATCCAGCGAGCCGGGCTCGTCATGGCGACCCCCGCGAATCTCGGCGTCGTCGCGGCTGCCGGGCTGGCCGACGCGGTGCCGGCCGGCGCCGGCTCGAACGACCTGATCGTCGTCGTCGCGGCCGCGGACGAGGCGGTCGCCGATGCGGCCATCGCGCGAGCCGCGGCGCTCCTGGCCGCGGGCGGGGACGGTGGCGGCGGGTCGGGCGAGGGCGCGTCCGAGGCGCCGGCGGCGCAGACGCTCGGCGAGGGCGTCGCCGAGCTCCCCGACGCGAACCTCGCCCTGATCTCCACCCCCGGCACGTACGCGGCGGCCGAGGCGCTCCGGGCGCTGAAGCTGGGCCTGAACGTGTTGCTGTTCAGCGACAACGTGTCGATCGAGGACGAGATCCGGCTCAAGACGCTGGCCGACGAGCGCGGCCTCCTCGTCATGGGCCCGGACTGCGGGACGGCGATCGTCGCGGACGTCCCG
>DASSMI010000212.1:0-2858 GCA_035688935.1 Candidatus Limnocylindrales bacterium
GCGGTCTACGGCCAGGAGGCCGCCCCGATCTTCGCGCCGCTCTCGCCGCGCGAGGTCGAGATCCTCGACAACATCGCCCAGGGCATGACGAACAAGCAGGTCGCCTACGCCCTGTCGATCAGCGAGCAGACGGTCAAGAACCACATGAGCTCGATCCTCCGGAAGCTCTCCGTGAACGACCGGACCCAGGCCGTCGTGTACGCGATGCGCCAGGGCTGGATCCGGATGCCCGAGGACTGATCGGAGCGTGTCCTCGACCCAGCGCGACCGGACGCCCGACGTCGAGGCGGCCGGTAGCCTCGCCGTCCGCCTCTCGACCGACATCGCGGCGCTCGACGCCGAGCTGGCCGAGATCGAGCTGCTCGTGACGCAGGCGGGGGCCGAGGCCGGGCGCCACGAGCAGCGGCGCTCGCAGACCGCGGACAAGTTGGCGACCGCGACCAACCTGCCGGCGGCGGATCTCGCCGCGCTCAATGCGCAGCTCGTGTCGCTCACGCGGCGGGCGTCGGTCATGGAGGCGCAGGTCGAGGTCCTCGAGGGGAAGCGGAAGACGCTCAGCCGGTTCCGCGACACCCTCCTGGAGCTCGCGGAGGCGTACGGCGGCGTCCAGGCGACGGGTGCGGGTGCGGCCGGTGGACCCGCGCGGGTGGGCGCGGGCGACGGCTCCGGGATGTCGCGGATCGTGCTCAACGCCCAGGAGGACCTTCGCCGCGAGATCGCGCGGTCGATGCACGACGGGCCGGCCCAGAGCCTGACGAACATCGTCCTCCAGGCCCAGATCGTCGAGCGGCTGCTCGGGCGCGACCCCGAGGGTGCCCGGGGCGAGCTGCGGCTCCTGACCTCGATGGTCCAGCAGACCCTCGACGCGACGAAGACGTTCATCTTCGACGTCCGGCCGATGGTCCTCGACGACCTCGGGCTCGTGCCGACGCTCCGCCGCGCCGCCCGCGAGCGCGGACGCCGCGCCGGGATCCCGGTCGAGTTCGACTCGATGGGCCAGGACCGCCGGATCGACGTCGATCTCGAGAGCACGCTGTTCCGGATCGTCGACGAGGCGCTCACCGGGTTCCTCGCCGCGCGACCGGACCGGGTCGCGATCCGGCTCGACTGGACGGACGACCTCGTGGAGGCCGAGGTCACGGCGGAGCGCGACCCCACGACGCAGATGGCACAGGCGGACCAGGCGGTCGCCGACGCGGCTCGCGCGAGCGACGATGCCGGCAAGGACCTGCCGCCCGCCCTCGAGTCGATGCTCGAGGATCGTCGGGAGCGAGCGGCGGCTCAGCAGGCCGCGGCCCGTGCAGCCGCGATCGTGTCGCTGCCGCCGGCGACGTGGCGCGAGATCCAGCAGCGAGCCGCGACGACGGGCGTCGTGGCGGAGCTCGACGACGCGGGTGGACGGCTCGTCCTTCGGGCCGAGACGACGGCCGGCGCCGGGGGCGATGACGGCGGTGGCGAGCCCACCTGACCCGAGCCGGGTCGTCGCCCGCGTCCGTCCGCTCATCGGCGGCCAGGGGATCGTCGAGTACGGACTGATCCTCGGCGGATCCGCGCTGGTCGCCGTGGTCCTGCTCGTCGTCTTCGGCGGGACCCTGAGCGCGTTCCTGCAGGTCGTCGGCGACGCGATCGACGCTGCCTCCTAGCGTTGACGGCTGGCGAATGCCACGACACGGGTTAGGCGCGGGTGCACCACAGGCTGCCGACCCACGCGGAGCGTTGGTACCAAATGCCTAGTTTCGCCGCCCGGGTCCAACTGCAATGATGCGCGAGCCCTCATCAGGGGGTGGGTACTCATCCAGGAGGCTGCCTCTATGGCGCTCGTCAATCGGTTCCTCGCCGCGCTTCGCCGCGACGAGGAAGGCCAGGGTCTCGCGGAGTACGCGCTGATCCTCGCCCTCATCGCGATCGTCGCGATCATCGCCCTGATCTTCCTGGGCGGCCAGGTCTCGAAGATCCTCAGCACGGTCGGCAGCTCGGTCTAGTCGACCTCGCTCGAGACCACGAGGCCGCTGGAGACCATCCAGCGGCCTCGCTGTTTTCCGGGGCGCTGAGCGGACTGCTTCGCGACCTCGTCGACGACATCGGGCAGCGCATGGATGAAACGACCGCCGGTCACCCGGCGGTCGTCTCGATTTCGGGGCGGGGAGGCACCCAAATCAGGCGGACGTCGTATTGACACCCGGACGAAGCGGACCGTAAGGTGGCGCGGCCTCCGGGGGCCCGACGGTCCCTGGGGAGCTCGACCGGAAAGGAGGTGCCCCACACAATGCTTCACGCTCTCATCAACTTCTTCCGTCGGGACGAGGAAGGCCAGGGCCTCGCGGAGTACGCGCTGATCCTCGCCCTCATCGCGATCGTGGCGATCATCGCCCTGATCTTCCTGGGCGGCCAGGTCTCGAAGATCCTCAGCACGGTCGGTAGCTCGGTCTAGTCGACCAGCTCACTGCTGAACGGGGAAGCCGCCGGGCCCTTCTAGCCCGGCGGCTTCGTTCTTCCCCGGCGCGCGATCGCGACCGACACTGCGTCGGCGCACCGCGACCGCCGTTCGGGCTATTGACACCCCTATGCCATGACCTACCGTTCGGGTGGAGTTCCTCCCGGGGGTTCTCTGCTCCCGGCCACTCTTCGTTTCGATCGGGTCCGGAAGAAAGGAGGTGACTCATGAAGCTCCGGTCCACCCTCCAGCGCCTGCTCGCGCGATTCGAGCGCGACGACGACGGTCAGGGTCTCGCGGAATATGCACTCATCCTTGCTCTCATCGCGGTCGTCTGCATCGTCGCCCTTCTGTTCATGGGCGGCCAGGTCAGCGACAAGCTCAGTGTCATCGGTAGCACCCTCAAGTCGGTCTCCGGCTGACC
>DASSMI010000213.1:0-8414 GCA_035688935.1 Candidatus Limnocylindrales bacterium
GGGACACCGCGGAGCGGGCCACCGGGCCGGGCGCCGCCGCGGTGGGCCGCTCGGCGAAGCTGCTCCCACCGAGCGACCCGATCGGCACGCTCCGCCGGCCGGTCCTCGAGCAGCGGATCACCGGCGGCACGGATCGCCGGCTGACGGTCGTGGTCGGCGGCGCAGGGTTCGGCAAGTCGACCCTCGCGGCGCGCGTCGCGACGAACCGTCGCTCGGCCTGGTACACGCTCGACGCGAGCGATCGCCATCTCGGGGCGCTCACGGCCGGGATCGTGGCCGCGATCCGGATCGTCGTCCCGGAGCTCCCGGCCGACCTGGCCGGGCCGATCGAAGGCTCGATCGAGGCGACCGACGAGGCCGGCATCCTCAGCCGGGCGAACGCCGCCGCAGCCCTCCTGTCCGACGCGCTCGACCAGGTCCTCGACGAGCCGCTCCTGCTCGTGCTCGACGATCTCCACGTCCTCGTCGGCGCGCCCGTCGCGTGGCGGCTCGTCGAGAGCCTCGTCCGTCTCGCCCCGGCCGAGCTCCACCTGATGATCACCTCGCGAACCGAGCTGCCGTTCAGCGTCGAGCGCCTCCGCGGCCAGGGCCAGGTCGCCGACCTCGGCGGCTCGATGCTCGCCTTCTCCGAGCACGAGATCGGATCGCTCGTCGGGATCCTCCTCGCCGAGGAGGTCCCCTCCCCGACCGAGCGCCCGGTCGTCGCCAAGCGGATCCACGCCGCGACCGGCGGCTGGCCGGCCGCCGTCCGGCTCGCGATCGAGGCCGTCCGTGGCGCGCCGCCGGGAGACCAGGCGGCTGTCCTCGACCGGCTCCAGCGGCCGGAAGGTCCGCTGTTCGCCTACCTGGCCGAGGAGGTCGTCTCGGCCGCGCCGCCGGCCACCCGCGAGCTCGTCCGGCGCGCGGTCCACTTCGAACGGTTCAACGTCGCGCTCCTGGAGGCGACCGGAGTGCCCGAGCCGGCCGCGACGATCGCCGAGCTGGCGAAGCGGGCGCTGTTCCTCCAGCCACTCCCCGGAGAACCGGGTTGGTACGCGCTGCACGGGCTCATCCGTGAGTACACGCTCTCCCGGCTTCCCCTCCCCGCCGACGAGATCCGCTCGCTCCATCGCGCCGCGGCTGCGTGGTTCGAGGCGCAGGGTGTCCACGAATCGGCGCTGACCTCGTGGATCGCCGCGGGCGACCAGCCGGCACTCGCGCGGTTCCTCTCGGAGCACGCCCAGTCGCTCGTGCTCGGCGGAGCGACGCGCCAGGTCGTCGAGGCGGCCGCGCATCTCCCGGACGAGCTGCGCGACGCCCGGATCGAGCGCGCCTGCGGGGAGGCGACGATGGTCCGCGGCCAGTGGCGGGACGCGATGGGCCACTTCCGTCGCGCCGCGGGCGAGGAGGGCAAGCTCGACGCCGCGACGGCCTGGCGGATGGGTCTGGTCCATGCCCTCCGCGGCGCCTACGACGACGCGCTGAAGGTGTTCGCGCGAGCCGAGCGCGGCGACACGGACCCGGTGAACGAGGCGCTCCTGTCCGCGTACATCGCGTCGTCGCAGTACCACCGCGGCAACGTCGAGGCGGCCCTCGCCGCGTCGCAGGATGCGCTCGAGCGCGCCCAGGCCGTCGGCGACCAGCGGGCCCTCGCGGCGGCCCACACGGCGATGGGCTTCACGCGCGAGCTGACGAACGATCCGACGGACGCCGCCGCGCAGTACACGCTCGCCCTCGCCGCCGCCGAGCGAGCCGGCGACGCGCTCCAGATGGTCCGGATCCTGAACGCCCGCGGCGCGCTCGAGCTCGAGCTCGGGCGGTTCGAGCCCGCGCTGTCGCTCCTCGACGAGGCGGTCCGCCTCGGGGACGCGGTCGGCTTCGCCTCGTTCCACGCCCGCGCGCTCGTCAACCGCGGTCGGGCACGCCAGGGGATCGGCCGGTTCGAGGAGGCGATGGCCGACTTCATCCATGCCCGCGACATCTACGAGCGGATCGGCTCGCCGCAGATCGCCTACGCGTTGACGCGCGAGGGATCGATGCATGCGCTCCGCGGCGACGCGTTCCTCGCGCGGGCGGCGTTCGAGAATGCCGTCCGCTCGGCCCGCTCGACCGGCGACAGCCACGCGCTCGCCCCGGCGCTCATCGGGCTGGCTCAGGCCGTCGTGCTCGACGACCCTGACGGCGCGGCGGTCATGGCCGAGGAGGCCCTGGCGCTGGGTCGCGAGCTGGCGCCCGTGACGATCCTCCTCGGCGCCGGCCGGGTCGCGCTCGCGACGGGCGATCGCGCGGCCGCGGAGACGCTCGCGCGCGAGGCGACGGTCGCGGCACGCTCGCGCCGCGACGACCCCGGGATGGCGGCCGGCCTCGAGCTCGAGGCGCTGACGACGACCGACCCGGACCGCGCGATCGGGCTCGTCGAGGAGGCCGCGACGATCTGGATGCGGTCGCCGGCACCCTACGGCGTGGCTCGGAACCAGCTCGTCTACGCGCGGATCGCCGGCGGCAGCGAGGGTCGCGCCGCCGCCATCGAGGCGGAGCGAGCCTTCCGGTCGATGGGCGCTCGGGGCCCGGCATCCGACGCGGAGGAGATCGTCGAGGCGATCGACCGCGCGAACCGGCCGGCGATCCGGATCCAGTCGCTCGGGCGGTTCCGTGTCGTCCGGGACGGCGACGTCGTGCCGACGACGGCCTGGCAGTCGAAGAAGGCGCGCGACCTGCTGAAGATCCTCGTCGCGCGGCGCGGCCGCCCGACGACCCGCGACACGTTCTTCGAGCTCCTCTGGCCCGACGACGATCCCGAGCCGCTCGGCAACCGGCTGTCCGTCGCGCTCGCGACGGTGCGCGCGGTGCTCGATCCGGAGAAGCGGTTCGGGCCGGACTGGTTCGTGCCCGCCGACAAGAGCGCGATCGGGCTGGACCTCGAGCACGTCGAGCTCGACGTCGAGCTGTTCCTCGCGGCCGCGGCACATGCCGAGCGGCTGGCACGGAACGGCGACGCGGCCGCGGCGCGGACGAGCCGCGAGGACGCGGAACGACTGTACGGCGGGGACTTCCTCGAGGAGGACCCGTACGAGGACTGGGCCGTCGCGCTGCGCGAGGAGGCGCAGGCGACGTACATCGCCCTCGCCCGGACGCTCGCCGAGGATGCCGCCGCGAGCGGCGACGCGGACGGTGCGACCCGGTTCTACCTGCGGATCCTCGAGCGCGATCCGTTCGACGAGGGAGCCCACCTGGGGCTGATCGCGGCGCTCGTCGCGGCGGGGCGCCACGGCGAGGCGCGGCGGCGGTACGGGTTCTACGCGACGAAGATGGAAGAGATCTCGGTCGAGGCCGCGCCGTTCCCGTCGGCACCGTCCGGGACGGCTGCCGGGAGCGCGTTCGCGTCGACGCCCGCGTGACCGGGGCGGTGACGACCGCCGGAGTCGAGCGCGTCGGCGAGCTCGCGCGCCGCGCCGCTGCCGGCCCCCGCCGCGGCGGGCAAGTCGCGGGGCTTGACAGACGTGATTTGATGCTCGCGTAACGTTCAACGGATGTTGAACGATCGACGAGGATCGAACCCTTGGCCGCTGATGAACAGGAACCTGCGATCGTCGCGCCGGCCGCGGAGCGGACGATCTCCGACGTCGAGACG
Organism: Candidatus Limnocylindrales bacterium; assembly: GCA_035688935.1. Lineage (GTDB taxonomy): Bacteria > Chloroflexota > Limnocylindria > Limnocylindrales > CSP1-4 > CF-46. Next base: position 3,611 of record DASSMI010000213.1, read on the forward strand.
CTGAAGGCCCTGTCGGATCCGGTCCGGCTCCGGATCCTCGAGACGATGATCCAGGCCCCCGACGACGCCTGGACCGTCAAGCGGATCGCCGCGGCGCTCGGTGTCGGGCCGACGAAGCTCTACCACCACATCGGCATCCTCGAGGAGCATGCGTTCATCCACCCGGCCGGCACCCGCGTCGTGTCCGGGATCATCGAGACCCGCTACCGGATCGCCCAGCTCAGCGTCCGGCTCGACCGATCGCTCCTGGCCGGTGGCACGACCGACGAGAACGCGGCCGCCGTGAACGACGTCATCCGGTCGATCTTCGACACCGTGAGCGAGGACGTCTCCCGCGCGATGCGGTCGGGCGAGATGCGGCTCGACGCCGCGGGCGAGCCGTCGCGCGGGATCCTCCGCCAGGACCTGACCCGCCTCTCGCCGGCCCGCGCGGAGGAGCTCCGGACCCGCCTCACCGACCTGCTGAACGAGTTCGAGGGCGACGCGGACGGCGAGGATGACGCGACGGCCGTGCCGTTCGGCCTCCTCGTCGCGCTGTACCCCGTCACCGACACCCGCGAGGAACCGACCGATGACTGACGCCGCCGCGGCCACGGCCGCCGCTCCCACCGTCCTGGGCGTCCGGGACGTCCTCCGGATCCGCGACTACCGCCGACTGTGGCTCGGCCAGCTGATCAGCGAAGCCGGCGACGGCCTGACGAACCTGACCCTGCTCCTCCTCGTCAACGCGCTGACCGGCTCGACGGCCGCGCTCGCGGCGATGGCGATCGTGCTCGCCGTGCCGCCGTTGACGATCGGACTGGTCGCCGGCACCTACGTCGACCGGCTCGACCGGCGCCGGATCATGATCGTCGCGGACGCCCTCCGGGCGATCGTCGTCCTCGGCTTCGTCTTCGTGGGCAGCTCGAGCAGCCTCTGGCTCCTCTACGTCCTCGCCTTCGTCCAGGCGACGATCGGGACGTTCTTCACCCCGGCGCGCAGCGCCGTGCTGCCGCGGATCGTGCCGCGCGAGGGCCTCCTCGCCGCGAATTCGCTCGCCCAGGCGACGCGCGTCGTCTCGGGCGTCGTCGGATCGTCGATCGCGGGGCTGATCGTGGGCGTCCTCGGGACGTTCTGGCCTGCCTTCCTCCTCGACTCCGCGTCGTTCCTCGCGTCGGTGCTGCTGATCAGCCGGCTCCCGGTGTCGGTGGGGGTCATCGAGAACGTCCATGCGGCGGCGGCCGGGGTTCGTTCGGCGCTCCTCGTCGGGCTCCGGACGATCGGCCGCTCGCCGGTCCTGACGACGACGATCGTCACGCTCGGCGTGTCGATGCTCGGACTCGGGGCGGTGAACGTCCTGTTCGTCCCGTTCGTCGTCCGAACGCTCGGCGTCGGACCGGTCTGGCTGGGTCCGGTCGAGCTCGCCCAGAGCGCCTCGATGATCCTCGCCTCAGGGCTGATCGCGGTGCTCGCCCGACGCTTCACGCCCGCGACGATCGTCACGATCGGGCTGGCGGGGATCGCGATGACGATCGCCCTGGCCGGAGCGGTCGGCGCGATCTGGCAGCTCCTCGTCCTGATGTTCGTGCTGGGCTGGTTCGTCGTGCCGCTCCAGGCGGCCGTCGTGACGATCCTCCAGTCGACCGTCGCGGACGCCGAACGCGGCCGCGTGATGTCGGTCCTGCAGGCCGTGATGTCCGCCACGAGCGTCCTGTCGATGGCGCTCGCCGGCCTCGCCGGCGACGCGATCGGGATCCGCGAGGTGTTCTTCGCGGCCGGCGCGATCTGCGCGATCTGCTTCGTGGGCGCGCTCGTCGGGTACCGGATCGGCGGGCGCTCGCAAGCGGCCGAGACCGGCGCCGGCGATCCGGTCGCTCCGGGCGTGCCCGCAGCCTGACCGCCAATCGGCCCACCCGCGGGCTGCCGGTCGTTCCGCCGCGCTCCGGGGTCGTCATCCGTCCACGCCGAGCTCGGCCGGACGTGCGCGTCCGTTCGCGACGCCGGTCCGCAGGTTCCGGGCAGCGCGAACCCTATCGTCCCACGTGAGCGATCGACCGCCCGGTCGACCCGAGAACGAAAGGAGCGCAAGCGATGACGTCACCGTCCGTGACGTTCGACACCGACCTGCTCGGCGCGGCTTCCGCGCTCTGGCTCGTCCTCGTCGTCGTCCTGACCCTGCTCGGGGTGGTCGCCCGCGTCGCGTTCGCCTAGGCGATCGCGGACCGGGGCGATCCGGGAGGCCGCGGCCTCCCTCCGGCGAGATTCCACGGCCCTGGCGGAGCCACGATGCGGTGGCTCCGACCAGGGCCTCCGTCTGTCATGCGCGCCCGGACCGGCCGGACCACCGACCGATGCCCCGCGGCCTCGGGCGAGGCGGCCCGGATGACCGCCCCGAGCCCGCCGCTCGTCGAGAGCGTTCGTGCGAAGGTGCTCCGGCGGACGGCGTAGCGCCGGCTACGTCAGTTGACGAAGCGGGCCGTCGCTCGAACGTCGCGCGCGGGAAGCGGCTCCGGTCGATCCTCGGCGAGGTGCCCCGGCCGGATCATCCCGTCGTGGTCCAGTGCGATGACGGACCCGACCAGGAGCCACCACCGTGCGAACGATCAAGCTCTGCGCCTCCCCGACCCGACGCCCGACGACGCTGCTCGGCGTGATCCGCCGGTCGTCGATCGAGCTGGACCGGACCGGCCGGATCCGGAGCGCCCGCCCGGGCACGGCCGGCCTCGACCGGGCGTAGCGACGGCCGCTCGCGGGACACGAGAACGGCGCCCGCCGAGCGGACGCCGTTCCGAGCGAGGAGGAGCGAGGTCGCGCTCGACGGTCAGCCGGCTCGCCAGCTGGTCGCCGTCAGCCCCAAGTCACCCACGACCGAGCGCCAGTACTTCGACCCGTACTTGGGATCGATGATCCCGGTCTTGCCGGACGTTCGCGTCGACGAGAAGCTGAAGTCGTAGTTGCCGCTCCGCGTGGGATCGGACCAGAAGATCTGCTTCATCGTCCTGCTCGTCTTGAACAGCCCGTAGAGGATGTACGAGACGCTGCTGATGCCCTCGGCGAACACCGCCCGAGCGCCCGTGCGCAGGAAGCCGGCCCCGAAGTTGTCGACCCGCTGGCGAGCCGTCGTGTGGGTCGGCGTCGGCCCACCCCACTCCGGGTTCCCCGACGCGTAGCACAGACGGTTGAGGATCACGACCGAGTTCGGCGCGAAGTTCAGGTAGTGGTCGACGTAATACTCGCCGTAGTACTTGACCTGGTTGCTGCCGTCATAGGCATTCAACCCGAGCCCGTCCTTCGTGTACGCGTTGAAGGCCCCGTACGGGCTGGGGTAGCCGTTCCCATGGCCCAGGTAGATGAAGAGGTTCGCGCCCTGGGCGTACTGCTTCACCCGCGCCCACGTCGCGTGGGGGGTGTAGATCTGGTAGACGGTCGCGCCGTAGTTCTTCGCCTGGGCGGCAAGCTTCTTGGCGTTGTAGAGGTAGTCCGACGTGTTGGACCCCGCGGGGCCCACGACGATGACGACCTTCTGCCCGGCCGCGGCGGCGGTCTGGGGCTGCGCCGCGAGCCCACCGACGGCCATCACCGAGGCCAGCGCGGCGACCGCGACGACCCGGACCGACCGGACGATCTGGTGACGAGACGCCCGCTGGGCGCCTTCTGGGGAAACCGGCAACGCTCTTGCCTCCTCACTGCCGGAACGCCGTGCAGGGGCACGACGACGGTGGTGCTGGCCGCCAGCGGCAGGAAGGAACGCGCGCACGATCGACGCGTCGACGCGGGGATGGAGGCGGCCGGGGTGAGGTCCGACCGGGGGGCGGGCCGGACGACCGCTCGGGTGTCGAGCAGTCGCGAGGCGGTGACGACAGGGTCCTGCCGTGGGGGCGGCGGTCTTCGGTTGTCAGCCTGTCTGTCAGGGGTTGGACGGCCTGGGGGCCTTACAGGAGTATGCCAGTCTCCCGGGCGGCCCGCCTCCCCCATCTGCACCATGACCGGACAACCGAAGGGACGGGTTGCCACGCTCGGACGGTGCGTGGCCGCCACGGCCGGACGACATCACCCCCGGGCGATCTCGGCGACGGTCGCGGCGGTGAGCCGGACGAGATCGGACGGGGCGAGCTCGACCTGGAGGCCGCGCCGGCCGGCGGAGACGAAGATCGTGGGCCAGGCGAGCGCCGCGGCGTCGACGACCGTCGGGAGCCGGCGACGCTGACCGATCGGGCTGATCCCGCCGCGGACGTAGCCGGTCGCCCGCTCTGCCGCGGCGGGGTCGGCCATCTCGGCGCGACGACCGCCGAGCGCGGCGGCAAGCGCCTTGAGGTCGAGCTCGGCGGAGACCGGCACGACCGCGACCGAGAGTTGCCCGTCGACGGCCGCGACGAGCGTCTTGTGGATCCGCTCGGGGTCGACGCCGAGGGCGGCCGCCGCATCGAGCCCGTAGCTCGGGCGGGCGTCTCGAGCGCGGCCGACCGGCTCGGGAGCCTCGTACTCGTGGACCGTGTGGGGCACGCCGGCCCGACGGATCTCGTCGAGCGCGCGCGTGCCGGTCGCCATCGGGCGATCGTAGATGGTCGACCGCGCAACGATCAGGTATCCTCAGATCCGATCCGCGTTCGCACCGCGCCGTTTGAACGGCGTCGAGGGAGGCGAGCGGGACGTCAACCACATCGCCCGCGACGCGCCGCCCAGCCGACGCGGGCCTCAGGAGGCACATGTCCTTCGATACGCTCGGCCTGTCAGCCGATCTCGTCCGGACCGTCGACGAAGAGGGGTACGAACAGCCCACACCGGTCCAGGCCAAATCCATCCCGCTCGTGCTCGAGGGTCGCGA
>DASSMI010000214.1:0-8306 GCA_035688935.1 Candidatus Limnocylindrales bacterium
CAGGTCGTCGGCTCACGCGAGCCGATCGCCGACACCGCCGTCGACCTCTCGGTCGACCTCGGTCGGGGGCTCGTCCTCGCCAATCCGATCCTCGTCGCGTCCGGGACGTTCGGCTACGGCATCGAGTACGGCGACGTCGTCGAGGTCGACCGGCTCGGGGCGATCTGCTGCAAGGGGACGACGCTGAAGCCGCGGATCGGCAACGTCACGCCGCGCGTGACGGAGACGCCGGGCGGGATGCTCAACTCGATCGGGCTCCAGAACCCGGGCGTGGATGCGGTCGTCGAGAAATACGCGGCGACGTGGGCCGGCTGGAAGACCCCGGTGATCGTCAACGTCGCCGGCGAGTCGGTCAGCGACTACGTCGAGGTCACGCGGCGGCTCGAGGGGGTACCGGGGATCGCCGGGATCGAGCTGAACATCTCGTGCCCGAACGTCGGGCGGGGCGGGCTCCAGTTCGCGATCGATGCGGGCGCAGCGGGGGAGGTCACCGCTGCCGTGCGGCGGGCCACGGACCTGCCGCTCCTCGTCAAGCTGTCGCCGAACGTCGCGGACGTCCGCCCGATCGCGCGGGCGATCGCGGATGCGGGCGCGGACGCGCTGACGGCGATCAACACGCTGTCGGGGATCGCGGTCGCTCCATCGCGGGCCAAGCCGCTCCTCGGGAACATCTACGGCGGCCTGTCCGGTCCGGCGGTGAAGCCGGTCGCGCTGCGGATCGTCTACGAGGTCAGCCAGATCGTCGACATCCCGGTCGTCGCGATCGGGGGCGTGACGGAGCTCGCTGACGTGCTGGACTTCCTCGCGGTCGGGGCGGTCGCGGTGCAGGTCGGCACGGCGATCTTCGCCGACCCGGCGCTGCCGGTCCGGCTCGTCGACGAGCTCACGGCGGAGTGCCGCGTTGGCGGGCTCAGCTCGTACCGCGACCTGATCGGAACGGCGCTGCCGCGGAAGCCCGCTGCCCCGTCGGCGAAGGGCGTCGAGTACCGGCCCTAGCGGTCGTCGCCGCGAGCGGTGACGAACGGTCGCCGCCAGTCGGCCGGCTCGAACGGTGCGGCGAAATACTCGCGGCTCGCGCTGATGCGGTCGGCGCGCACCGTGTAAAACCCCACGACCCGGTACAAGCCGCCCGGCCCGTAGTCGAGCGTGTACTCGCCGACGAACCCACCGTCGTATCGGGTCACCTGCCAGTCGCCGCGAACCCGTGGTCGCGTGCCATCCGGAAATGCATCGAGCATCCGCCGCACCGTCTCCCGGCCTTCGATCCGCTCGCCGGACTGCGGATACTCCTCCACGTAGTCCTCGGTGAAGACCGCCGCGAGCGTCGCCCCGTCGCCCTTCGACAGGACGTCGGCCAGACCCTGAGCCAACCGATCGATCTCGTCCATCTCTCCCTCATGCTGGATTGTCGACGGTATCCGACCGGCGTAGGACGCGACCTGCCGTGCCGGACGCCATAGACTTCGCCCCGATGACGACGATCAAGCCGGGGCTGGAGCTCGGGGCGCGCACGGCCGTCGCGCGGCGGACGGAGGAGCTGTTCCGCTCCTCGGGTGCCCTGCGGAACGGCCACTTCCAGCTGAAGAGCGGCCGGCACGGCGACGCGTATGTCGAGAAGTTCGCCGTCCTGTCGGATCCGGCGGCCACCAGCGAGCTGTGCTCCTTCTGGGCAGCCGAGGCACGGGACGGTGACGGCGGCACCCGCGTGGACCTCGTCGCGGGCCCGACGACGGGCGGCGTCATCCTGGCGTTCGAAACGGGGCGCCAGCTCGGGGTGAGGGCGATCTTCGCCGAGGAGATTCGGGACGGGGTCGGCGGCACGCATCGCGAGTTCCGCCGCGGGTTCCGGATCGAGCCGGGGGAGCGGGTGCTCCTCGTCGACGACATCCTCACGACCGGTGGCTCGCTCCTCGCGATGCTCCCCGCGGTCGAGGCGATGGGCGGTGAGATCGTGGCGTGCGTCGTCCTCGTCGATCGGAGCGGTGGCGGGACGAACACCCTGACGTCCCCGACGACGGGACGCGCCTACCCGCTCCGCTCGCTGTGGCGCCTCGACCTGCCGACGTTCGAGCCGGGCGCGGCCACGTGCCCGCAATGCGCCGCCGGGACGCCGCTCAAGACACCGGGGAGCAGCGGGACCGGAGCATGACGGAGGCCCGGACGGGCGCGCCGCCGGGGTCCGGCCGACTCGCGCTCCTCATCGGCGGCATCGTCGTCGCGATCGCGCTCGCGACGGTCGCGGCAACCGCGCTCGGCGGCCCCGGCCGCCACGTCGAGACCGGGATCGTCGTCTCGGTCGACGCCGTCAGCCTGAGCGACGTGCGCGGCTTTACGATCCGCACGACCGACGGCCGGACGGTGGACTTCCAGATCGGCCATCTCGAGAACGCCTCGAGCTTCCCGCCGGGACATCTCGCGGAGCACAAGGTCACGCTCGTCCCCGTCCGAGTGACCTACGTCGACGAGAACGGCGCACACGTGGCGGTCCTCATCGAGGACGCCACGTAGCCCGAGACCGGGCTCTAACCGGGCTCTATTCGACCGACTTGATCGCGGCCTCGATCTCATCCGGCGAGAACACGAGCTCGAACGACGACTTCACGATGCCGTCGGCGCCGACGACGAAGACGTACGGCTCGGTCGAGAGCTTGAACGCGATCGTCGCCGGGACCGGCGTCAGATTGCCGCCGGCATCGAGGACCGGCTGGAGCGATCCGCCATCTGCCTTCAGCTCGTACGGCTCGACGTTGATGAAGGTCATCTCCGGATGCGCCGCGGCGACCGGCTTGAGCTTGTCGAGCGTCGGCCCGCAGGTCGCCGTCTGGCAGAACTTCGGCGTCGCGAAGATCAGGACGAACGGCTTCTTCGCCGCGAGCGCGTCGGCCTCCGAGACCTGGTAGAAGTCCGCGTCGGGCTTCGTGTCGGACGAGATCTTCGCGACGTCCCCGCCGACGTCGGCGAGGGTCGGCGTGTCGACCGACGGGGCCGGGTCACCGGGCGAGATGACGTTCGCGCGGTCGCGGACGTCGAACCCGAAGGTCAGCTGCTCCTGGGCCGAGCCGGGCGCCGCGGTGATGAAGTCGGCGGTCCATTTCCCGGCGGTCGGGAAGGTCGCCCGGCCGGCGTAGACGCCGTTCACCCCTTCGATTGCCCAGATGAAGGTCTGCGGGGACGGCGCGATCGACTCGCCGCTCGGGCCGTGGTATCCGATCGAGAGCGTTCGATCCGGGCCGGCGATCTGCTTCTGGCCGCCCGGGTCGGTGAGGGTGAAGACCACCCGGTTGTCGCCGACGTGGAACTCGCTCGTGATCGGGATCGGGACGAACGAGGCGGCCGAGCTGCCGGGAGACGCCGGCGCGGACGCGGACGCGGATGCGGATCCGCGCGGTGTCGGGGTCTGGGTCGAGCCGCACCCGCCGAGCGCGACGAGGAGGCCGGAGAGCAGGGCAAGGATCACCGCGTGACGGAGTCGGGGAGTCATGGGCGCAAGCGTAGAGCGGACCGCTTACGTGCGCTTTCCTCCGACCGAGCCGGCGGGAGCCGCGCGCTAGAATGTCGGCCGGTCCCCGACGTCCCGTTCTTCCCGTCTCGAGGAGCCCCGTGACCCGCTTCCAGAAGCTCGCCGCGATCACGGTCGCGACGACGATCGCGCTCGTGACCCTGGGCGTCATCGTGCGGGCGACGGGATCGGGAACGGCCTGTCCCACCTGGCCCGGCTGCTTCCCCGGTCAGTTCCTCCCATCCCCGACGGATGACGTCAAGGTCTGGCTCGAGTGGATCCACCGGACGGTCGCCGTCGTGATCGGGTTCGAGGTCCTCGGTCTGGCGATCCTGGCGTTCCTCGATCTGCGGGATCGCCGGGTGCTCCTCCTCGGAACGGTGGCGGCGGTCCTCCTCGTCGGGTTCCAGGCGTGGCTGGGAAAGGAGACCGTCCTCCAGGGCAACTCCGGCGAGTCGGTGACGGCCCACCTCGCCGCGGCCATGGCCCTCGTGGGGCTGCTCGTCTGGATCTTCGTCCGATCGCTCTATCCGGCACGACTCGCCGGCACCGGCAGTCAGCGGTTCACCCTCGTCGCGGCGTTGGGTGCCGGCGCCGTCTATGCGCTGCTCCTCTTCGGCAGCCACGTGACGGCGACGTCGCAGTGGATCGTGTTCCCGGACTGGCCGTTGATGAACGGCTCGATCTTCCCGGCGGTGACCGACCAGAACTCGGCGCACGTCCTCCATCGATGGGTCGCGGTGATCGTGGGACTGATCGTCGCCGCGGTGTTCGTGGCGGCGTGGCGGCACGAGCCGCGGACGCGGCCGATCGTCCGGCTCGCGGCGGTCGCGGCCGTCCTCTTCCCCATCCAGGCCATCGTCGGCGGGCTCCAGATCCTCACCGGACTGTCGGGCTGGACGCAGACCCTCCACCTCGCCCTCGGCGCGATCATCTGGGCGCTCCTCGTCGCGCTCGTCTCGGTCGCCTACCTCGAGGCGCGATCCGAGGGCGTGCCGTCGGGCGCCGGTAGAGACGCCGAAACGACTGCGCGAACGTCGACGCGGCGCGACACGATCCGTGCGTACATCGCCCTGACCAAGCCACGGATCATCGAGTTGCTCCTCGTGACGACCGTTCCCGCCATGGTCCTTGCGACGCGCCAGGTGCCCGGGATCCAACTCGGGCACTGGGCGTGGCTGACCGTCTGGACGCTGGTCGGCGGGACGCTCGCCGCTGGCAGCGCGAACGCGATCAACTGCTACATCGATCGGGACATCGACGAGCTCATGAACCGGACGCGCCGCCGGCCGCTTCCGGCGCGCCAGGTCGAGCCCGAGCGGGCCGTCGTGTTCGGGCTCGCCCTCGGCGCGGCTGCGTTCGCCGTCCTGGCGTTCTTCGTGAACCTGCTCGCGGCGTTCCTCGGGCTCCTCGCGATCGCGTTCTACGTCGTCGTGTACACGATCCTCCTGAAGCGCTCGACGCCACAGAACATCGTCATCGGCGGGGCCGCCGGCGCGCTGCCGCCGGTCATCGGGTGGGCCGCGGTCACCGGCAACGTGGGCGTTCCGGCGCTGATCCTGTTCGCGCTCGTCTTCTACTGGACCCCGCCGCATTTCTGGGCGCTGTCGCTCCGGATCCGGAAGGACTACGCCGCGGCCGGCGTCCCGATGCTGCCGGTCGTCCGCGGCATTCCCGAGACCACCCGTCAGATCGGGTTCTACACGATCCTCATGGTCGCGATCTCGCTCGTCCTCTTCGCCGTGGCACGCATGGGCCCGATCTACCTCGCCGCGGCCGTCGTGCTCGGTGCGCTCTTCCTCCGCCAGGCGTACGGCCTGTGGCGGCGCGCGGGCTCCGAGGAGGAATCGACTGCGGGCGCGATCAAGCTCTATCGCTACTCGATCTCGTATCTGACGCTGCTGTTCGCCGCGATCGCCCTCGACACGCTCGTCGTCGCCGCGTTCGGCTGATCGCGTCAGTCGCGACGCCGGATCGCACAGCGGTCCGGATCATCCCCAGGTTGGCTGGGTGAACGTTCGGTTTGGGCAAGCGTTGGAAGTCACTTCCGTTTTTCGGCCCTCCGTTCCGTTTCGAAGTTCGGAAGCGAAGGTCACCGCGGAGCCTGCGGCTAAGGCGCACAAAAGGCCCGAGAAATTGGCTGGTGATGGCTCCGGGCCATGATTGGCCGATGGAGCCATTCGACGATCCGGAGCCGGAGGCCACCTGGCCGCGGTCGCGGGCCCCGCGCACGCCGGCACGGGTCCTGATGCCGATCTTCGGCGGATACCACGCCGCTCGCCATCGCCTCGACTCGGCCGCACGCGAGCACGGCTTGGACGCCGCCGAGTGTCTCGTGCTCGAAGCGATCCGCAGCGACCGGATGGGCGCCCCGTGGGGTATCCGGCGTCGTCTCGGGTTCCCGCCGTCGACCCTCACCGGAATCCTGGACCGGCTCGAAGGCGCGGACCGGATCGTCCGCCGGTCTCCTGGCTTCACGCGGAAGCGGTTCGAGCTCGACCTGACGCGCGGAGGGCGGATCGCAGCCGACCTCGCGGCCCACGTGATCGCCAGTCTGGAAGCGGAGATCGCCGGTTACTCGTCGCCCGAGGAGCGGCGTGGAGCGGTCGCCGTATTCGAAGCGTGCATGGCGCTGGACCGGTCGGATCGGCCCCACCCGTGAGTCGCCGTCCTGGCCCCACGTTCGATTTCGAAGTTCGAAACAGAACGGAAGGGCGGAAAAACGGGAGTGATTTCCTGCGCCTGACGAAACCGAAACGCGTGGCGCTTCGGGCCGCTTGAAAGGTCGGCGCGATGTCGGCCGCGGACCCGACCCCGATCGCGAACCAGCGAGGTGCCACACTCCCCGCATGCGACTCCACTTCCTCGGTGGCGCCACGACCGTCACCGGCTCCCAGTACCTGCTCGAGACGGATCGGGCGCGCGTGCTCGTCGACTGCGGGATGTTCCAGGGCAGTCCGAACGAGGCGATGCGCAACCGGGTGCCGTTCGCGTTCGATCCCAAGTCGGTCGACGTGCTGCTGCTGACCCACGCGCACCTCGATCACTGCGGCCTGATCCCGCATCTCGTTAACGAGGGCTACAAGGGACGCGTCATCGCCACGAAGGGCACCTGCGAGCTGGCGGAGCTCGTGCTGCTCGACTCCGGGAAGCTCCAGCAGGAGTTCGCCAAGCGGGAGGCGCGCTGGGAGCGCAAGCACCCCGACCGCGCGGCCGAGGACGACCGCAAGGAGCAGGAGGCATACCAGGAGGCGCTCGACGTCGCGGCCGGGAAGATCCCGGCGCCCGTGCTCCATGAGAACGTCGACGACGCGCCACCACCTCCGTCGACGCGGACCGGCGGCGCAGTGGCGCCCGATGCCGCCACGGTCACCTCCGCCGCGGTGTCCGAGGAGGTGCCCGAGGCGACTCATGGCTCCGGGCCGGCGTCACCGTTCCGTGGCGGCGGCGACCCCGATCTCGACATGGAGCACGACCTCCGGAGCCAGCCGCCGCACGTCGACATCGACCTCGACCAGCCGCTCTACACGGCCGACGACGCCGAGGCCGCCCTGCAGCACTTCGACAGCGTCGACTACGACGCAGAGCACGAGGTCGCGCCCGGCGTCCACGCGACGTACCTGGACGCGGGCCACATCCTCGGCTCGGCGATCATCCGGCTCCGGATCGAGGGCGAGGGACCGAGCGGCGGCGACGCGACGATCGTCTTCTCGGGTGACCTGGGCCGGCCGAACACCCCGATCATCCGCGACCCGTCGGTCCTGCGCGATGCCGACTGGCTCCTCGTCGAGTCGACGTACGGCGGCCGCGAGCACGAGCCCGAGGACGAGGCGATCCGCATCCTCGCCGACACGGTCCAGATCGTTCACGACGCGGGCGGCGTGCTCCTCGTCCCGTCGTTCGCGATCGGCCGGACGCAGGAGATCGTGTACGAGCTCGACCGGCTCCTCGAGCAGGGCCGGATCCCGTACCTGCCGCTCTTCCTCGACTCACCGATGGCCTCCAAGGCGTCCGACATCTACCGGCGCCACCTCGACTACTTCGACGAGGACACGCGCCGCCTGCTGCAGCACGGCGACACCCCGCTCGACTACCCCGACCAGACCGAGACGCGCGACGTCCACGACTCGCAGCAGATCGCCCAGGCGCAGCGGCCCTACATGATCGTGGCGAGCAACGGGATGCTGACGGGTGGCCGCGTCCTCGGTCATCTCCGGAATCTCGTGGGCGACCCCGCGGCGACGATCCTCTTCGTCGGCTACCAGGGCGAAGGCACCCTCGGCGCCCATCTCCAGCAAGGCGCCAAGGAGATCCGCCTCGACGGCCAGATCCACCAGGTCCGCTGCAAGGTCCGCTCGATCTCGGGGTTCAGCGCGCACGCGGACGAGCCCGAGCTCCTCGACTGGCTCCGTCACTTCGCCGAGGGCAAGACGAAGGGTGGAGCCGGCTTCCCCCGGGCGGTCTTCCTCGTCCACGGCGACCCCGAGGCCCAGATCGCGATCGAACCCAAGGTCCAGGCGCTCGGCTTCGCGACGAAGATCCCGCGCTGGCGCGAGGTCGTCGAGCTGACCTAGGCGGCCGCCGCTCCGCGGCACCCCGCGATGGTCCCGAGCCGGTTGCGAGCCACGGAACGCCAGGTCCGCGTGATGGAACGCGAGAGGCAATCGAACCCGACGGCCGCACGATCCCGCCATGGCTGCTGCGCTTGCCGGGGCGTCCGCGCCCGCCGCTCCCCTCCTGACCCAGGCCGAGCTCGACGCCGTCCGTCGGCCGTTCAAGGCGGCCCGACTGCTCCCACCGCGCGTCT
>DASSMI010000215.1:0-23032 GCA_035688935.1 Candidatus Limnocylindrales bacterium
TTGCAATCGGGCGGTCGGATCGGTGTGGAAATCGAACGCCCGAGCCGATGCCGGCTCGGGCGTGGATCAGGTCCGGGTGGTAGCGGAGGGCGGATTCGAACCACCGACCAAGGGCTTATGAGTCCCCTGCTCTACCACTGAGCTACTCCGCCGTGGGCGACGGATTGTAGCGTGCCCGTCATCAAGGGCCGATCGGTGACGCGGTCAGGAGGTTGGCGCACCCGCTGAACCGCGGATCTCTGCCGCGGCCCGTTGGACTGCCCGGATGATCGGCTGGTAGCCGGTGCACCGGCAGAGGTTGCCGGCGAGCGCATCCCGGATCGCGTCCTCCGATGGATCGGGATCGCGCGCGAGGAGGGCCGACGCCGAGATGAGCATCCCGGGCGTGCAGAACCCGCACTGGATCCCGCCACCTTCGATGAACGCGCGCTGGAGCGGATGGAGCTGTCCGTCGATGCCGGCGAGGCCTTCGACGGTCGTGATCGAGCGACCCGCGGCCTGGAGCGCGAGGAACGAGCACGAGTTCACCGGGCGCCCGTCGACCAGGACCATGCATGCGCCGCATTCCGAGTCGTCGCAGCCCTCCTTCGGCCCCGTCCGGCCGAGGTCGTCGCGAAGGACGCGGAGGAGCGTCCGACCCGGATCGGTGACCGGCGTGGCGAGCGCCACGCCGTCGACGGTCAGTTCGAGCACCTCGCCCACCTAGGAACCCTCTCCGGGCGACCAGCGCGACGCGGGGACCGGCACCGCGTGGGCGCCGAGGGCTGCACGACCGCAAGCGGCGGCGACCGTTCGGGCGACGACGACGGCGAGCATCGCCCGGCGGTAGTCGGCGCTCGCCCGGACGTCGTCGATCGGGGTCGCGACCGCGGCAGCCGCCGCTCCCGCAGCGCGGAACACCTCGCGCGCCGGCGACGCACCCACGAGCTCCGCCTCGGCGCCGGGCGCGCGGACGATCGTCGGCGCCACCGCCGTCAGCGCGACGCGCGCGGCCGCGATCCGGCCATCGTCGGCCAACGTCACGAGCGCGGCCGCGCCCACGACCGCGATCTCCATCGCCCGTCGGTACTCCAGCCGGAGATATGCGGACCCGCTCCGGGGCGCGGGGGCCGGGACGCGGACGTCGGTGAGCAGCTCGTCGGCGGATGCCACGGTCCGGCCCGGCCCCGACGCGAGCTGCGCGACCGGGACCGGGCGCGCCGCGCCGCCGAACCGCCGGAGCGTCACGGACGCGTCGAGGACGACGAAGGGTGCCGTCGTCTCGGCAGCCGGCGACGCGTTCATCAGGTTGCCGCCGAGGGTGCCCGTGCCGCGCGTCGCGGGCGAGCCGACGATCGCCGCCGCGTCGGCGAGCGCGCTCCACGAGGCGACGACGTCCGGGTCGGCGGCGATCCAGGCGTGGGTCGTCAGCGCCCCGAGGACCAGATCGCCATCGGGCGAGATCCCGGCCGCGCCGAGCTCGGGGATCCGGTCGATCGCGACGATCGACGCGGGCAGCGGCCTCCGCCCCTGGCGGGACGCCACGACGAGGTCCGTTCCGCCGGCAACCGGTCGGGCGTCCGGATCCGACGCCAGGAGCGCGAGCGCGCCATCGAGCGTCTCGGGTGCGACGAACCGGTCGGTCATCGGGCCGCTCCGGTCGCGACCGGTCCGAAGGGCGCGTTCCGCTCGGCCGCGCCGTCGTCGCCGGTCGTGATCGCCCGCCACACGCGTTCGGGGGTCATCGGCAGCCGCCGGACGCGGACGCCGGTCGACGCGGCGATCGCGTTCCCGACCGCGCCGGCGGTCGGCACGATCGGCGGCTCGCCGACGCCCTTCGACCCGCGCGGCCCGCCGTTCGACGCCGGGTGCTCGACGAAGATCGCCTCGATCTCGGGCGCATCGGCCGACGTCAGGAGCTTGTAGTCGAGGAGCGACGGATTGCGCTGGCGGCCGTCGTCGCCGTAGCGCGTCCCCTCGAGCGTCGCGTTGCCGAGCGCCATCAGCACGCCGCCGGTGAGCTGGCCTTCCGCCCCGGTGGGGTTGAGGACGCGCCCCACGTCGGTCGCGGCAGCCACCTTGGTGGCGCGCGCGACGCCCGTCGCTCGATCCACCCGCACGCGAGCCGCATGGCAGAAGTACGTCGGCGCCGTGAACGACTCGAACCCCAGCCGGCCGACGCACATCGAGGCGTCGATCTCCGGCCCGTCGGGCGGGGAGCCGGACCCGCGCCCCAGCAGCAGCGCACCGCCGTGGGCCGTGGCGGCGAGCTCGGCGATCGAGACGCGCCGGTCGGGGCTGCCCGCGACGCCGGCATGGCCATCGGCGAGCTCCAGGTCGTCGACGCTCGCCTCGAGCGCGGTCGCCGCGAGCTCGAGGAGCTGCCGCCGGACGTCGCGCGCCGCCTCGACGACGGCGCGACCGTTGTTGAACGTCGTCTGGCTGCCCGAGCTGCCGCCGTCATATGGCCCGGCGTCGGTGTCCTGGTACGTGATCGCGAAGTCCTCGGGCCGCATCCCGAGCTCGTCCGCCGCGAGGATCGGGAGCGCCATGACGGCACCCGTCCCGTTCTCCTGCGCGCCGGTCACGATCCGGCCGCTCCCGTCGGCCTCGATCCGGACCACCGCGCCGGACGGCCCGGGCGCGCTGAACCACCAGCCGGACGCGACGCCGATCGCCTCGTCCGGAGCCAGCGGTCCGTGGGCCTCGATCGCCGCGACCGCCCGCTCGAGCGTGTCGACGGCGCCGTCGCCCTCGTGGATCTGCCGCGTCGGGCCCTCGTCACCGTCGCGAACGAGGTTCCGTCGGCGGAACTCGACGGGATCGAGCCCGACCCGTCCCGCGATGACGTCGTGGTGCTGCTCGACCGCCCAGCATGCCTGCGGGCCGGTCGGGGCGCGAACGGATCCCGACGGGGTCCGGTTCGTGTAGACCGTGAGGGCCTCGATGTCGACGTCCGGGATCCGGTACGGGCCCGCGATCATCATCCCGGCGATCTGGCCGAGCGTCGGGGTGTCGCTCGCGTAGGCGCCGGAGTCGAGGAGGATCCGCGCCTTCCGGGCGAGGATCGTCCCGTCCTCGGCCACGCCCGTCTCCACGTCGACGACCATCGCGTGGGTCACCTTGTCCGGGGCCAGGAACTCCTCGCGCCGGCTGAGCACGAGCCGGACCGGCCGGTGGGTCGCCTTCGCGAGCGCCACGACATGGGCCTCGAAGTGGAAGTCGCACTTCCCGCCGAAGCCGCCGCCGAGATGGCTCACGACGACGCGGACACGGTGCTCGGGGATCTCGAGGACCTCCGCCGTCTTCGTCCGGGCGTAGAACGGGACCTGCGTGCTCGACCAGATCGTGACCCGGTCCCCGGACCACTCGGCCGTCACGGTGTGCGGCTCGATCGGGACGGGATGGGCCATGTCCGCCACGTAGCGCTCGCGGACGACGACGGGCGCCGCCCGGAGCGCGGCCGCCGCATCGCCCTTGACGATCGTGGAGCGGCTCGCGAGGTTGCCCGCCGGCTCGATGTTCGGGTCGTGGGCGTACGTCGCGACAGCGGGATGGACGAGCGGCGAGCCCGGCTGGAGTGCCGCCTCCACGTCGAGGACGGGCGGCAGGTCCTCGTACTCGACCTCCACCGCGGCGGCGGCGGCCGATGCGGCCTCCGGCGTCAGCGCGGCGACCGCGGCCACGACCTCGCCTTCGTAGCGCACGACGTCGCGGGCGAACAGCGTCCGGTCGAGGACGAGATCGAACGAGCCGTAGCGCCGCTGCGGGACATCGTCCTGGGTGAGGACCGCGAGGACGCCGGGCATCGAGCGGGCGCGCGTCGTGTCGAGCCGGACGATCCGCGCGTGAGCACGGCCGGCGAGGACCAACCGCGCGTGGAGGAGGCCCGGAAAGGCGAGATCCGCGGTGTACCGCGCCGCACCGGTCGCCTTGGCGATCCCGTCGGGACGGATCCACGGCCGATCGGCGCGCTCGGTCGGCTCGGGCACGGTCGACGACTCCTCCTCCTCCGCTGGCGCGGCCGAGGATAGGGGCTCGCTCGACGGCGAACGGCCCCGGCCCGCACCGCGCACCGAGGCCGCGATCCCCTACGCGACCTCGATCAGCCGCCCCGTCGAGACGTCGAAGATCAGGCCGTGGATCGGGACGCGCCGGACCCACGGATGCGCTCGAAGCGTCTCGACCTGCGCCCGCACCGACGCCTCGAGATCGGGGAACGACCCGAAGGCGACGTCGAGGTCACGGCCCGTGCGCGCCCGAAGGCTCTCGCGCATCGCGGCTTCGTCCGCGTCCTGGAGCCCGCACTCCGTGTGCCCGATCACGAGCACCTCGTCGGTCCCCAGTCGCTCCTGGCTGACGATCAGCGAGCGGATCGCATCCTCGGTCGCGAGACCGCCGGCGTTGCGGATGATGTGGGCGTCGCCCGTCCGCAGCCCCAGCGCCTCCTCGACGTCGAGGCGCGCATCCATGCAGGCGATGACCGCCAGTCCCGACAGCGGAGCCGCGGTCAGCGCGGACCGATCGAACGCGTCGACGTACCGCCGGTTCTCCCGCAGGATCCGTCCGTATTCGCCTTCGTCGGTCGACGCGTCCGTCCGCTCGGTCACGCGGTCACGCTCGAGCCGCCGGGCCGCCGCCGCCGAACCGGTCGACCATCTCGCCGATCGTCATCTCGCCGTAGCGATCGGCCAGCTGACCGCGGGCGATCCGCCACATCGTGCGGAGCGGCCGCGGGCCGGCCCGGTCGAGCTCGCCCAGCTTGATGGAGCCGAACCGCTCGATGCCGGGGATCGCCGCCAGGTCGCGGGCGAGCCGCTGCGCCGCCACGTTCACCGTCGTGTCACGGCCGATCCCCGCCGCTCCGGGCGCGCTTGCGGCAGCGGCCTCTGCCGCGGTCGGTGTCGACCGGAGCGCCTGGCCCACGCGCGCGCCGGCCTGACGGACGGAGGCGTCCACGCGCGCCATCGCGGCCTGGGTCGCCGCCTCGCCGGCCTCGACCGCCGCGCGGGCGTCCGCGACGTCCTTCGCCGCGATCTCCGTCGCCGCGACCGCGCTCAGCGACGCCGAGTCGCCGATCGCCCGTGCGTCGGCGAGCGCCTGGCGCGACGCGGAGGCCGCGCGCGCTCCCGTCGTCGTCGGCGACCCCGTGGGCGCTGCGCCGGCCGCGCCGGCGGGTGCCGGACTGGGTGCGGGTCCCGACGGTCGGGGCGATCGTCCGCGACCGGCACTGCCGCCACCGCCGCCACCGGACCCACCTTCGCCGCCGCCACCGCCGCCACCGCCGCCACGGCCCGCGTCGCCCCGGATCGCTCCGCTGATGAGCCCCGGGATGTCGAGGCCGGTCAGGCCCTTCACGGCGGTGCTCGCCTCGGTCACGGTCCGGGTCGCGTTCTTCACCACGTCGGACGCGCCTTCGGTCGAGAGGACCGTCATCGAGTCGATCGCGGCCATCGGCTCGGCGGCCGCCCGGACGATCTCCGGGAGCATCGACAGGACGGTCTGGATGATCGCGGCCTCGTTGAACTGGCGGTACGCCTCGGCGCGGAGGGCGAGGGCCTTCGCCTCCGCCTCGCCCTTCGTGAAGACGATCCCGGCCTCGGCGTTGCCCTCGAGCTTCGTCTTCTCCGCCTCGGACTGCGCGTTCACGAGGATGACCCGGGCGTTCGCCTCGCCCTTCGTGACGTTGACGGCGGCCTCGGCCTGCCCGGCGAGCTTGACGCGCTCGGCATCGGCCTGGGCCTGGGCGATCCGGGCGAGCTTCTCGCCCTCGGCTCGCTTGACCGCGGCGTCCGCTTCTGCCTCCGCCGGCCGGACGGTCGATGCGACCAGCTCCTGCTGCTTCCGGGCGGCCTCGAGCTCGGCGAGCTCGGTCTGCTTCTTCACGACCTCCTGGGTCGCCTCGGCCTGGGCGAGCGGCCCGGACTGTGCGGCGCGTGCCTCGGCGGCCGCGATCTGCGTCTCGGTCTCGGCCCGGCGGAGCGCGACATCCCGCTCGGCGTTGATCTTCACCTGGTTCGCCTCGGCCTCCCGGACCGCGGCCTCCTGATCGGCCGTCGCCTTGGCCATCCGGGCATCGCGTTCCCGGCGCGCCGTCTCCTGCTGGCCGATCAGCTCCATGTAGCCCGACTCGTCGCGGATCGCCTGGATCGTGAACGAGTCGATCTGCAGTCCGGACGTCGCGAGGTCGCCCTTCGCCGCGTCCTGGACGGCCTGCTGGAACTTCTGGCGGTCGAGGTTGAGCTCCTCCACGGTCAGGGTGCCCACGATCGACCGGAGCGAGCCCTCGAGGACGTTCTTGACGATCGAGTCGACCTGGTCCTCCTGGGCGTCGAGGAAGCGCTCGGCGGCGTTCCGGATCGACTCGTCGTCGGCGCCGATCTTGAACGTCGCGACGCCCTGGACGGCGACCTTGATGCCCTGCCGCGTGACGGCGTCGGTGAGCTGGACGTTGATCTGTCGGGCCGTCAGCTTGAGCTTGCCGATCTTGTGGAACAGCGGGAGGACGACGATCCCCTGCCCGCGCACGACCTTCAGCCCGGCCTCCCCGCCGCCGAGCGGAGTCGCGCGCCCGGATCGGATGAGCGCCTCGTTCGCGCCGGCGACCTTGTAGCGGCTGCCGAGATACGCGAAGAGGAGCGCGAGGATGACGATCGCAGCGAAGACGACGATCACGCCGGAGTCGAACTTCAGGAAATCAAGCACCGATGGTCCCTCCAGGAGTGGGCGTCGAGGGCAGCGCCAGCGGCGCGACGACGAGACCGGTCCCGGCCGTGCCGGTGACCGTGACGGCGGTTCCGGCCGGGATGTCGACGGCGGCCGTCGCGCTGAACTCGTGGGTCTGGCCCTCGGCCTTGATCCAGACGCTGCCGAACCGGCCGGCCGGGATCGACACCGCGACCGACGCCTGCCGGCCGACGAGGCTCGAGGTCGAGAACGGGTTCACGCCTTCGGACCGGCGGAGCGCGGTGAACATCAGGTAGACGATCGCGAACCCGATCGCGCCGCTGATCGTCCCGATGATCGCTGCCTGACCGGCGTGGACGCCGAGCACCTGGGTGGCGAACAGGCCGCCGACGCCGAACATCGAGACGAACCCCAGGAGGAGCGGCATGAGCGACACGCCGCCGATGTCGAACCCGATGTGGAGCGCATCGAGGATCCCGCCGAGGATGTCGTCGACGAGGACCGTGACGAGCAGGAGACCGCCGCCGAGCAGCGTGCAGATGACGAAGATCAGGTCCTCGATGGGAACGACCATCCCTCTCCTCCACCCCGATGCCGGGATCCGGCATCCCTCGCTCGAAGGATACGACGCGCTCGGTCGGCGTCGAGGGGCCGGGTCAGCGTGCGGAGCGGACCCGCGACCGGCCGAGCGGGCGGCTCAGTTCGCCGGACCGAACAGGAGCGAGAGCCAGGATTCGAGCGGCGTCTGACGGTCCGCGCTCGCCCCGAGCCGAACGGACGCCGAGCCGGGCGCACCGTCGACGGGCGCGGCGATCGACGGGTCGAGCGTGAACGCGATCTCCTTGGGATTCCCGAGCTGGTATGCGCGGGCGGCGAGGCTGACGTGGGCGGGCTTCGTGATCGCGTCGACCTCGGCCTGGAGGGAGTCGACCTCCGCGGCGAGGGCCCGGTTGTCGGCCGCGAGCTGGGTGGCGCGGTTCGCGGCCGTCGACGCGTCCCCGACCTGACGCGCGAAGACGAGGACGATCCAGATCCCCACGACGGCCGACGCGACGAACCCGACGCGACGACGCGTGATCCCCGCGATCGACAGCCCGGTCAGGTCGACGCGGTCGCCGCCGCTCAAGCCCGAGGTGGCCTGGCCTTCGTCGTCGGGCTCGGCGGCCGTCCGCTTGGCACGCTCCGACGACGCGGGCTCGTCGGTGACGCGAGAGCCGCGGGAGTCGTCTGCCGGGGCGGCGCGGCGGCTCTGCACGTTGCGACCATGGTAGCTGCGGGTAGCTACCGTGTCAACGCAATCGCCGTTGTGACAGCGAACCTGTCACGAGCGTCCGCGACCGTGCTGCTAGACTCCCGCCAATTCGCACACCTGTTCGAAATGAGGCAGCATGCGGACCTACGCGCCGGCGCCCACCGAGGTCGTTCTCGATCGCGTGCTCGACGAGCCGTCGCTCGCGGCCGGCGTGACCCACCACGCCGTGATCCCGGCGCGGGAGGCGGTCTGGCGCGACTTCCCCGACTGGCTCGATCCGAGGATCAGACGAGGGCTGACCGAGCGCGGCATCGATCGGCTCTACGTCCACCAGGCCGAGGCGATCGAAGCGGTTCGGGCGGGCCGCGACGTGGTCGTCGTCACGCCGACGGCGTCGGGCAAGACACTCTGCTACGCGCTGCCCGCCCTCCAGGCCATCGCGGACGACCCGGCCGCGCGTGCGCTGTTCCTGTTCCCGACGAAGGCACTGAGCCAGGACCAGACGGCAGAGTTCGCCGAGCTGTCGGTGGCGTCCGGACTGTCGATCTCCGCCGCGACGTACGACGGCGACACGCCGGCGCCGATCCGCTCGGCGATCCGCGGCGCGGGCCAGGTCGTCGTCACCAACCCGGACATGCTCCATTCGGCGATCCTTCCCCACCACACGAAGTGGTTCCAGCTCTTCGAGCAGCTCCGGGTCATCGTCATCGACGAGCTCCACACGTACCGGGGCGTGTTCGGCAGCCACGTCGCGAACGTCCTTCGGCGCTTGCTCCGCCTGTGCGCGCATTACGGCAGCCGCCCGGTCATCGTCTGCTGCTCCGCGACGATCGCGAACCCCCGCGAGCTCGCGGCAACGCTGACCGGCCGCGATCCGATCCTCGTCGACCAGAACGGGGCGCCGTCCGGCGAGCGACACGTCCTCCTCGTCGAGCCGCCCCTGACCCACGCCGCGACCGGCGCGCGCGGCTCGAATCTCACGCTCGCCCATCGCTGGGCGATGCCATTCCTGCGGGCCGGTCGCCAGACCGTGGTCTTCGGCCGGAGCCGCGTCGCGGTCGAGATCATGCTGTCCACGCTTCGAGAGGCGCTGCGCCAGGACCTCGGCCCGAGGTCGCGCGTCCGCGGCTACCGGGGCGGCTACCTCCCCACCGAGCGCCGGTCGATCGAGCAGGGCCTCCGGGAGGGGGAGATCCTCGGCGTCGTCGCGACGAACGCACTCGAGCTGGGCGTCGACATCGGCCGGCTCGACGTCTCGATCCTGGCCGGGTACCCGGGCTCGGTCGCGGCGACCTGGCAGCAGATCGGCCGGGCCGGACGGCGCGGCGGCACGAGCGTGGCCGTCCTCGTCGCCTCCGCGGCCCCGCTCGACCGGTACGTCGTCCACCACCCCGAGTTCATCCTCGGCGCGCAGGCCGAGGAAGCCCGGCTCGATCCCGACAACCTCCACGTCCTCATCGCCCATCTCCGCTGCGCGACGTTCGAGCTGCCCTTCGAGCCCGGCGAGGCGTTCGGACCGACCGAGGCCGACGAGCTGCTCGCATTCATCGCGGAATCCGGGCACATCCGCCAGGCCGAGGACGGGCGCTGGTACTGGAGCTCCGAGAACTTCCCGGCGTCGGAGGTGTCGCTCCGGACGGCCGCTCCGGAGAACGTCGTGATCATCGACACGACGCCGGACCGTCCGCGCGTCCTCGGCGAGACGGACCTGTTCTCCGCGCAGGTCCTCGTCCACGAGCGCGCGATCTACATGCACGAGTCGGTCCAGTACTACGTCGACCGGCTGGACTGGAGCGAGAAGAAGGCCTACGTCCATCGCGTCGACGTCGACCACTACACGTATGCGAACCGGGCGGTCACCCTGAAACCGCTCGACGTGTTCGCGGAGGCCCCTGCCCCGGGCGGTCGGCGGGTCCACGGCGAGGTGATGGTCGCGAGCCTCGTCACGCTGTTCAAGAAGCTGAAGTTCGGGACCGACGAGAACGTCGGCTGGGGCCCCATCGACCTGCCCGAGCTCGAGCTGCAGACGACCGCGTACTGGCTCACCGCCGAGGATCTCGCGAGCGGCTGGAGACGGAACGAGCTCGATGTCGCGCTGATGGGTGCGGGACGCGCGATCCAGACCGTCGCGTCGGTGCTCCTCATGGGTGACCCTCATGACCTCGGGCTCGTGACGCAGGTCCGCTCGCCGCATCACGAGGCGCCGACGATCTATCTCTGGGAGGCGACTCCCGGTGGGATCGGGCTGAGCGCTCGTCTGTGGGAGCGCCACGACGAGCTCGTGGCCGGGGCGGCGCAGCTCATCCGCGACTGCGGCTGCGAGAGCGGCTGCCCGGCGTGCACCGGGCCGCGGCTCGAACCAGACCTCGACGCCCGGAAGCTCGCCCTCCGCCTCCTTGCCGAGCTCGGCGCGCCGGCGTCGGACGCGGCCGCGTCGCTCGTTCCGGCATGAGCGGTGCGACGCTCGAGCGGCGCCTCGCCAACTACCGGTCGGCGATCCGCACGGCGGGTGGGGCAAGCGCGTCGGATCGCGAGCCGGGCGACCGGCTCGACGGCGGCGTCGTCCGCGGGTCGATCGAGCTCGGGCGGCGGCTCGCCGAGGCGCTCGACGGCGAGCTCGTGCTGGATCCCGGCGGGCCGGTCGTCCGGGTCGAGCCCGCGACGGTCGTGCTGCCGATCGATCGTCCGCGACTTGCGACCCTGCCGGGCATGCCACCGGCGGACGCGCCGCTGGTGTGCATCGACACGGAGACGACCGGGCTCGCCACGGCATCCGGCACGGTCGCGTTCCTGATCGGGCTCGGCTGGTGGGAAGCTGACCGCTTCCGCCAGGTCCAGCTCCTCCTTCCGGACCATCCGGCGGAGCGGGGCCTCCTCGCACGCCTCGCGACGCACGTCCCGTCCGACAGTTGGCTCGTGAGCTACAACGGCCGTGGCTTCGACTGGCCTCTCCTCGTCGCGCGGTATCGGATGGCCGGTGTCGCCGCCCCGGTCCATGCAGGCCATCTCGACCTGCTCCCGTTCGTCCGACGCGTGTTCCGGCACCGGATGGCGGACGCGAAGCTGAAGACGGTCGAGACCGAGCTCCTCGGGACGTTCCGCCGTGGTGACGTCGACGGCTGGCAGATCCCGGGCCTGTTCCTCGACTTCCTCCGCGGCGGCGAGGCGTGGCCGCTCGTCGACGTCGTCCGGCACAACCGCGAGGACGTGCGGTCGCTCGGCCGGCTCCTCGGGCGGATTGACGGATCGTTCGCCGACGTCACTGCCCGGCGGACCCAGCCGATCGGCGATCTGGCCGGCCTGTCGCGGGCGTTCGGACGGAACGGCCGGCTCGTCGAGGCCCTCGCCTGCCTCGACGCGGCGCTCGCGTCGACCGCGCCCGCGACGCCGGCCGCGAGCCGCGAGACGCCGGCCGAGTTCGACGATCGCGATGCGGACGCGACCACGGGACGGCCGTGGTGGGACCCCAGACGGCCCGCGGACGTCGGCGGATCGCGAGTGCGCCCATCGTGGGGGCGCACGGTCGACGGCCGCCTCGACTCCCCGTGGACGGCAGAGCGCATCGGCATCGAGCGGGCCCGGCTGCTCCGCCGGCTCGGACGGTACGACGACGCGGTCACGGCGTGGCTCGACTTGACCCACGGCCGCGGCGCGATCGCGATCCAGGCGTGGATCGAGGTGGCGAAGCTTCGCGAGCACCGGCTCGGTCAGCCGCAGGGCGCCCTCGATGCGGCGCTCCGAGCGACGCGACTCGCGGAGGATCGGCGGCGGATGGGGATGGGCGACCCGGCGACCGAGCTCGCCTTACGTGCCCGGCTGGACCGACTCCGTCGTCGGGCCGGCGTCGACGGGCGGGAGACGCCGGTCGGTCAGGCCGCGACGCGCTCCAGGGCCATCGCGACCGAACCGCCGCCGCCGAGGCACAGCGTCGCGAGCCCGTAGCGGCCCTGGCGCCGCGCGAGCTCGTGGAGGAGCGTCGCGACGATCCGCGCGCCCGAGGCGCCGATCGGATGTCCGAGGGCGATCGCGCCGCCGTTGACGTTCACGCGGTCCCAGTCGAAGCCGAGCTCGCGGCCGTCCGCGAGCGTCTGGGCCGCGAACGCCTCGTTGATCTCGATGAGATCGAACGCGTCCAGCGGCAGCTCGATCCGGTCGAGGAGCCGGCGCACGCCCTGGACCGGCGCAAGGAACAGCCACTTCGGCTCGACCTCGGCCTGGCTGTACCCGACGATCCGGGCGAGCGGCTTCAGCCCGTGCCGTTCGACGACCCGCTCGCTGGCGACGATCGTCGCGGCCGCGCCGTCGGTGATCCCCGGGGCGTTCCCAGCCGTCACGGTGCCGATCGTCGCGTCGCCCCGGTCCTCGCCCGTCGGGAGGTCGAAGACCGGCTTCAGACGAGCCAGCGCCTCCAGCGACGTGTCGCGGCGGGGTCCTTCGTCCGCGTCGACGATCGTCTCGCGACCCTTCGCGTCGCGGACCGTCACGGGCGCGATCTCGGCCGCGAAGCGACCGCCGTCCTGGGCCGCGATCGCACGCTCGTGCGACCGCAGCGCGAACGCGTCCTGGTCCTCGCGCGAGACGTGATCGTGGATCGCGACCCGCTCCGCGTGGGTTCCCATGTGGCAGCCCTCGAACGCGCAGGTCAGCCCATCGGCCACCGCCGAATCGACGAGCCGCCCGTCGCCGAGGCGGTAGCCGAACCGCGCCTTGTGGAGGAGGAACGGCGCCTGGTTCATGTTCTCCATGCCGCCCGCGACGAGCAGCTCGGCATCGCCGGCGCGGATCTCGGCGGCGGCGAGCATGATCGACTTCAGTCCCGACCCGCAGACCCGGTTGATCGTCGTGGCCGATGTCGTGTCGGCCATGCCGGCGGCGAGTGCCGCCTGCCGCGCCGGGGCCTGGCCGGCGCCCCCCTGGAGGACCTGGCCCATGAGGACCTCGTCGACCGGGGCGTCCTCGGGCAGGCCGGACCGCTCGAGCGCGGCCCGGATCGCGACGCCGCCCAGCTGCGTCGCGGGCACGTCGGCGAGCGCGCCGCCGAACTTGCCAATCGGCGTGCGCGCAGCGCTGACGATGAATACCCCGCCATTCCGGCCGGCCGCCTGCTCGACCATCAGCGCGTCCGCGGGAACCCCAGGTCGACCTTGGACGTGCCCGGATCCGGCCAGCGCTGGGTGACGATCTTGGCCCGCGTGTAGAACTGGATCCCTTCCGGACCGTACATGTGCAGGTCGCCGAAGAGCGAGTGCTTCCAGCCGCCGAAGCTGTAGTACGCGACCGGCACCGGGATCGGGACGTTGATGCCGACCATGCCCGCGTTCACCTCGAACTGGAACTGGCGGGCGGCGCCGCCGTCGCGGGTGAAGATCGCCGTCCCGTTGCCGTACGGGTTGTCGTTGATCAGCCCCACGGCCTCCTCGTACGTCGGGACGCGGACGACGGTGAGGACCGGGCCGAAGATCTCGTCGCGGTACGCGTCCATCTCCGTGGAGACGTTGTCGATCAGCGACACGCCGAGGAAGAAGCCGTCTGACTCCTTGTACAGCGAGTGGTCGCGGCCGTCGGCAACGACCGTGGCGCCCTGGGCGGCCGAGCTGTCGAGGTACGACGCGACCTTGTCGCGATGCTGCTTCGTGACGAGCGGCCCCATCTCCGCCTCGGGATCCGAGCCCGGCCCCACCTTCACCTTGGGCAGGCGCTTCTTGATCGCCTCGACGAGCGGGTCGGCGACATCGCCGACGGCCACGATCGTCGCGATCGCCATGCACCGCTCGCCCGCCGAACCGTAGCCGGCCGAGACCGCCGCGTCGGCGGCCATGTCGATGTCGGCGTCGGGCAGGACGACCATGTGGTTCTTCGCGCCGCCGAGAGCCTGGACCCGCTTCCCGTGCCTGGTGCCGGTCTCGTAGATGTAGCGGGCGATCGGCGTCGAGCCGACGAACGACACGGCCGCGATGTCGGGGTGCTCGAGGATCGCGTCGACGGCGACCTTGTCGCCATGGACCACGTTGAACACGCCGTCGGGGACGCCGGCGTCGTGGAGGAGCTCGGCGATGAAGAGGGACGCCGAGGGATCCTTCTCGGACGGCTTGAGGATGAACGTGTTCCCGCAGGCGATCGCGTTCGCGAACATCCACATCGGGACCATCGCCGGGAAATTGAACGGCGTGATCCCGGCCACGACGCCGAGCGGCTGGCGGATCTGGAAGACGTCCACGCCGGTGGACGCCTGCTCGGTGAACCCGCCCTTCAGGAGGCTCGGGATCCCGGTCGCGAACTCGAGGTTCTCGAGACCGCGGGCGATCTCACCCAGCGCGTCCGACGGAACCTTGCCGTGCTCCGCGGTGAGGTGCGCCGCCAGCTCCTTGCGGTGGCTGTCGACGAGGTTCCGGATCCGGAACAGGATCTCCGTCCGCTTCGAGATCGACGTGGAGCGCCACCCGGGGAACGCCGCCTTCGCTGCGGCGACGGCAGCCCCGACCTCCTCGACCGAGGCGAAGTCGACCTCGCGGGCCTGACGCCCAGTCGCCGGATCGAACACCGGCCCGCGCCGCCCCGACGCGCCCTCGACGAGCCGCCCGCCGATCCAGTGATGGACGATTCCGCCGCCGGCCGGCTGCCCCTCGCCCGCCACCCGGGCGCTGCCCGGTTCCGCGACCTGTGTCATCGATCGATCCTGCCTTCCGTCCCGCCCGGGCGTCCGGGCGCGATTCCGCACGCTGCCATCCGGGACAGCCTACCGCGGAGCCGCTGGCCGGGCCACCGCGGCCGCGAAGCATGAACCCTTCGGGCCCAAGATCGCTCTACGCGGCCACATCGACACCGGCCGTGGCCGAGGTCGACACCAATCTCGTGATCATCGATTCGGCACGGTACGCCGGAACCCCGGCGGCCGATCAGTCGGATCTCGAGTCGATCGTCCGCCGCGCTCAACCGGCCGCAACGTGAGCGGCCGCTCCCTCGCGCATCCGCGCCGCCACGGCTTCGCGGGTCGGTACGCCGAGGAGGCCCGGTCCTTCCAGGACGAGCGACGAAGCCGCGGCGGCGAGCAGGAGATCCAGCCCCAGCCCCGTCCGGCCGCCGATCAGGCGCGGTTCGATCCGGGCGGCGGCGAGGGCGGCCAGGAAGACGTCGCCGGCGCCCGTCGGATCGACGTGTCGGTGGCTCTTGATCGCCGGGTAATGGCGGAGCTCGAGATGCGGTTCGCCGCCGTCGCCATGGACGCCGTGGACGACGAGGCCGCCCCGATCGCCCTGGGTGATCGCGAGCGACGATCCGTGTCGGAGCAGCCCGTACAGGTCGCGGACCTCGATGTCGCGCTCGACGTCGTCGCGGGAGATCCCCACGAGATCGGCACGCGCCACGACCGGATCGGGATGCGGCGGCACGTGGTGGGTGGGCTCGCCGGGGACGAGCTCGCGCAGGAGGCCCTGCCAGCCGACCGCGACGAACGCGTCGCCTGGTGGCAGCTCCGCCCACGCCGGTGGGAGCTCGGCGGCCACGGGCGCGAGGATCCAGCCCCGCGCCGCCCGCCATTCCGCGGGAACGGCCGACGTCGGGACCGGATCGGAGCGGTCCTCGCAGAGCTGGTGGCGGCCCTCGGGTCGCTCGATGTTCACGAAGACCGGTCCGTGATCGAGCGCGACCAGCCGGACGTCGACGCCCGCCTCGCGGAGCAGGTCCAGCTCGGCCGCCCCGGCGGCCAGCGAATCGACGCCGATCAGGGCGCCCGTCGGGAGTCCCAGCCGGGCCGTCATCAGGGCGCTGTACGAGACGCCACCGCCCAGCCGCCAGCCGCGGACGTCGTCGCCGACGAGATCGCGGGCGGCGGAGCCGACGACGACGACCGCGGGAGTCGCCGGCGCGGTCATCGCGTGGTGCCGTTCAGCGGGAGGCTCGGAAGCCGCATGCGATACTCGACCTCATGTACTTCTACGAGCTCCATGAAGGCGACGAGGACATCTTCAGCGACGTCCTCCTCGTCCGCGACGATGAGATGGATCCCGACGAGTTCTTCGAGCTGGTCCAGACGATCCGTCGCCGCGTCCAGGACACCTACGAGGACGATACGCTGATCGAGGCGATCGCCGTCGAGCTCGAGCGCGACCACGGCTTCGTCTTCATCTCGGACGAGAAGCTCGCGGCGGCGGTCAACGTCTCGACCGAGGAGAGCGAGAACTTCCTCGCCGACATCGACACGGGCGAAGAGCTCGGCGAGGGTGACCGCGACGCCGACTTCCGATCGATCCTCGCCGACTTCGACCCCGAGGGTCCGTCCGGCCGCCCGAACTAGCCGCCGTCGGCAACGGTGTCGCGCCCGGCGTGACGCCAGGTGCCGATCGGGCTCGAGGAGCCCGGAACGACACCGCTACCGGCTGAACAGGATTTCGACGACGTCGCCGTCGCGGACCCGGTAGGTCTTCCCTTCCGAGCGGAGCTTGCCCGCCTTCTTCGCCTCGGCCATCGAGCCGAGCGTCAGGAGGTCGTCGTAGGCGACGGTCTCCGCCCGGATGAAGCCCTTCGCGAGATCGGTGTGGATCGCGCCGGCGGCGTCCACCGCGTTGGACCCGTCGTGGATCGGCCAGGCGCGGACCTCGTCGGGCCCCGCCGTCAGGAACGAGATCAGCCCGAGCAGGCGGTAGCTGAGCGCGATCACGCGGTCGAGGCTCGACTCCGCGATCCCGAGCTCCTCCATGAAGGCGGCGGCCTCGTCCGGCTCGAGCTCACCGAGCTCCATCTCGATCCGGGCCGACAGCGCGTCGACGATCGCGTTCCGGTGGTCGTAGCCATTCGCGACCGTGGCGACCTGCTCCCCTGCCCGGGCGAGGTCGCCTTCGCCCACGTTGAGCAGGATCAGCACCGGCTTCTGGGTCAGGAACCGGAAGCCGCGGATCGCCTTCTCCTCCTCCGGCTCGAGGGCGACGTCGCGGATCGGCGATCCGGCCTCGAGCGCGGCCTTGAGCCGGTCGAGGACCGCCTTCTCGCGCTCGTTCGATTCGCGCTCGGCAGGCGTGCCGTGGCGGCCACTCGTCTTCAGTCGCTCGAGACGACGATCGACGAGGGCGAGATCGGCCAGGAGGAACTCGGTGTCCAGCCGGTCGAGGTCGCGAGCCGGATCGACGGATCCCTCGGGGTGCGGGTTCGAGGCGTCCTCGAACGCGCGGACGACGTGGAGGAGCGCATCGCTGTCGCGGAGCCGGGCGAGATGCTCGGCGGGCAGGTCCTCGGTCCCGACGTGGCCCTCGCTCGACGCGGGCGGCGCCGGGAGATCGACATAGGTGACGTCGGCCTGGACGATCTTCTTGGGCTTGAAGATCGCGGCGAGCTTGTCGAGCCGCTCGTCGGGGACCTTGACGACGCCGACATGGAGCTCCATCCCGCCGAATCCGCCGGTCTCGGCGTGCCCGCGCGTGAGCGTGTTGAAGACGGTCGTCTTGCCGGCGCCGGCAAGCCCGACGATCGCGATCTGCATCGGGCGATCGTACCGTCCGCCCGAGGATCGGCGGCTAGTAGCCGGCCGTCGGGTCGACCACGTTCAGGAGCGGCTCGCCGGCCGCGTAGCGTCGCAGGTTGTCGCAGAAGAGCTCGACGCTCCGGTCGAGGACGCGGCCGCTGGACCAGGAGGTGTGCGGGGTCACGATCACGTTCGGCAGGTCGTAGAACGGCGACGTCGGGGCGAGCGGCTCCTCCCGGAACGTGTCCAGCACCGCGCCGCCGATCCGGCCGTCGCGGAGCGCGTCGAGCAGCGCCCGCTCGTCGATCAGGGCGCCGCGCGCGACGTTGATCAGCCACGCGTTCGCCTTCATCGCGTCCAGCGCCGGGGCGTCGATCATCCGCTCCGTCTCGGGCGTCAGCGGCGCGGCGAGCACGACGAAATCGGACTCCGCGAGGAGCTCCGGCATCGCCTCGGGCCCGCCGACGCGGTCGAGCATCAGCTCGCCGAACGAGCGCGTCTCGTCGTCCGCCGCGCTCGAGCGGGTGCCCTCCTCGGACCGCCGGCGGACCGCGATGACGCGGCAGCCGAATGCCGTCGCGAGGGCGCCGACCGCCCGTCCGATCGAGCCGAGCCCGACGATCCCGACCGTGACGTCGCGCAGCTCGACGCCTTCGAGGGGTTGCCACGTTCGTTCGCGCTGGAGCTCGAGCAGTCCCGGGAGCCGTCGCGACACGGCGAGGATCATCATCAGGACGTACTCGGCGATCGGCCGCGAGAACACGCCGCGCGCATTCGTGATCACGATCCCGCGCGCCCGAGCCGCCGGCGTCAGCGCCCGTTCGACGCCCGCCGACGCGGAATGGACGTAGTTCAGCCGGGGTGCCCGGGCGAGCAGGCGGTCGAATGCCTCCGACGACAGCCAGCCGCGCAGGAGGACCTCGACGTCGTCGATCGGCTCGTCGGTCAGGCCCTCGCGCGACAACGTCACGATCCGTGCGCCGGGCGCGGCCGCGCGGATCCGCTCCAGGTCGTTCGAGCGGTACCGGGCCGACAGGATCGGCGACAGCGCGATCGCCGTCGGGGCGCCGCCGGGCCCGGATCCCGGGCCGGCGGTCCGGACGAGGGCGTCGGTCATCCCGCGGCGCTGCCCGTGCGCCGCAGCCAGGCCGCGGGGTCGTCGATCTCGCCGGGAGCGGGCAGGTGCTCCGGGCCGGACCACAGCCGGTTCAGCGCCGCGGGCCCGCCGGCAGCCGCGATCGCCCGGACGAACGCCTCGCCCTTCGCGTACTGCTCGAGCTTGACGTCCATGCCGGTCAGGCGCATGACCGCCCGCTCGAAGGGCGAGCGCCGCGCGTTCCGCCGCTCGTGGAACTTCGCGCTGATCCGTTCGACGCCCGGCACGAGGTCGCGGCCGACCTCGTCCATGACGTAGTCGCTGAACCCTTCGAGCAGGCTCATCACCGCCTGGGTCTCGCGGAACAGCCGCCGCTGCTCGGGGTTCATCAGGCGCTCCATCCAGTGCTCGGCGTCGCCGCCGTCGCCGCGGATCGCGCGGCCGAGACTCCGGAGCGCCTCGCGTCCGAGCCCGCTCGCCTCGCGACCGAAGAGCTGGAGCTGGCGCTCGAGGCGCTCCGCGAGGTACGGCCGGAGCCACGGATGGGCCTCGAACTCGAACGCGTGCGTCGTCTCGTGGAGCGCGATCCATGTCCGGAACGGGTCGAGCGGGACGTCGAGGACCGACGCGGTCTGGCGGATGTTCTCCTCGACGAAGAGGAGCTTGCCGGGCGTCGCCTCGGCGGTGAGGAGGGCGAGATCGTACTGGCCGAGGACCTTGCCACCCATGAAGCCGAGCAGGAACCCGAGCTGGCGCGTCGTCACCCAGCGGTTGGCGAGGGCGATCGTCGCCTTGGCGAGGCCACCGCCGCTGGGCATGACCTGGTCGAGAAGCTCCTTCTCGAGCTGGCCGATCAGCTGGGCGAACGTCGCGATGTTCGCGTGCACCCAGCCCGCCCGATCGACGACGGCCGAGCGCTCGACGACGCCCGGCAGCTGCGTCCCGAGGGCCTCCGACAGCCGGGGCACGATCCGCTCCATCGCCGCGGCGTAGGCCGGCTCCGCCGCGCGGAGATCGGCCGCGCTGAGCGTGCCCGGGGCCGACCGCAGCCGCTCGATCGCGAACGCCTCGGCCGCCGGCCAGTCAACCAGGCCCCGGCGCGCGGAGCGCTCGGCCCGCCGGCCGAGGACCGTCGCTGCGGCTCCGAGGGCCGAACCGAGGAGGAACCCGGCCTGCCAGACCCGGTCGTCACGCCAGCCCGTGCCCTTCCGCGTCCCGCTCACGAGCGGACCTCGGCGGCGCCGACCTCGACCGAGGCGATGTCCGGGAACGCCTCGCCGAAGATCCGCTCCGCGACGGCCCGGAACGCATCCACGTCGCCCGTGGTCAGCTGGACATGGCTCGCGGTCGGACCATCGTCGCCGGCCTCGAGGCCGTTGATGGCGAGCAGCTCCACGAGCGCGGAGGCGGTCGCCGTCGCGCTGTCGACGATCGCGACACCGTCGCCGGCGACCCGGGCGATCACCGGTCGGAGGAGCGGGTAATGGGTGCAACCCAGGAGGAGCGTGTCGATCCGGGCCGACGCCGGCAGCGGGAACACGAAGTCACCGGCCGCGTCGCGCTCGCCGAGGAGCGGCGCCAGGGACTCCGCGACGATCGACTCGACGTCCGCGCCTGTGAGCCGCCCAGCCTCGACGAGCGGCACGAAGGCCGGCGTCGCGTGCTCGTACACCTCGACGGCCGGGTTCTCGTCCTTGATCGCGCTGAAGTAGGCGCGCGAGCGGACCGTGGCCGGCGTCGCGATGACGCCGACCCTCCGGTTCCGGGTCGTCAGTGCCGCCGTCACCGCGCCGGGGCGGACGACGCCGAGGATCGGCAGGTCGTAGCGTCGCCGGAAATCGCCGAGCGCCACGGCCGTGGAGGTGTTGCATGCGACGACGATCGCCTTGACGTCGCGCGCGGCCAGCTCGTCGAGGGCCTCGATCGAGAACGCTCGGACCTC
This sequence comes from Candidatus Limnocylindrales bacterium, assembly GCA_035688935.1. Lineage (GTDB taxonomy): Bacteria > Chloroflexota > Limnocylindria > Limnocylindrales > CSP1-4 > CF-46. Next base: position 20,411 of record DASSMI010000215.1, read on the forward strand.
GTCGTCGGGCCGGACGCCGTACGGGGCGCGCAGGTTGTCGCCGAGATAGATCGTCGATTCGCGCGGCGAGCGGCGGAGGATCTCCCGGAGGACCGTCAGGCCGCCCACCCCGGAGTCGAAGACCCCGATCGGACGCGGATCCGACATCGGCCCTCAGCGCCTGCCGGCCGCCGCCGTCGCGCGCAACCCGTGAGCCGCGAGGAGCTCGCCCGCGACGCGACGCAGGTCCTGGCTGATCGGCGCACCCGGGTTGGCGAGCACGAACGGGACGCCCTCGTTGTTCGACTGGACGACGAGGAGGCCGTCGCTGACGACGCGATGCTCCGGCACGCGGCCGAGCGCGCGCTCGAGGTCGACCGGCTCGATCCCGCCCGGCGAGTCGGCACGGTTCACGAGATAGCGGACCTTCGACGCCGGGTATCCGATCATCCGGAACGCGTCCGCGACCGCGATCGTGTTGTGGATCGTCGTCGAGTCGTAGGTGACGATCTCGACGATCGTGTCCGACAGGTCGAGGAACGACAGGTTGATGTCATTGAGCGCCGAGCTCATGTCGATGACGATCGATCCGTAGACCCGGCGGAGGAGCGACAGGATCTTGTCCACGTCGCGCGCGGTCACCATCTCGGCCATCTCGACGCGGGGCGGGGCGAGCAGGATGTCGATCCCGGACGGGTCCCGCCAGAGGACGTCCTGGAGATCCGACTCCGCGACCCGGTCCGTCGGCAGGTCCAGGATCGAGGGCGCGTCGACCGGCACCTTGAGGAGCGCGCGGAGGTCGCCGAACTGGAGGCTGCCATCGATCAGCACGGTCCGCTGCTCGGACTGGCCGAGGGCGACCGCGAGGTTGAAGGCGATCGTCGTCTTGCCGACGCCACCCTTGGGCGCGAACACCGAGTACACGCGGGACGAGCCCGTCGTGGAGATCTCGGCATAGTCCTTGCGGACCTGCGCGATCCGGTTCATCAGGTCGAACCCCGAGAACGGCATCGCGAGCACGCCGTGGATGCCCCGCGACGGGTCGGTCTCGACGGGGTTCTGGGGAACCGTGAGGACGATCGCGGGGACGCCGTAGCCGGACTGCGCGAGCTGCTCGGCGAGGGGCAGGCCCTTGATCTTGCCCTGGAGCAGCGCGTCGATGAGCACGACATCGGGCCGGAGCTGCTGGACCTGCGCCAGGACCTTCGTGCCGTCGCTGAGGATGTCGAGGAGCTTGACCGAGTTCTGGGCGTTCAGCAGCCCACGGATGTACTGCGCCACCTGCGGCACGTCTTCGACGAGGAGCAGGCGCGTCTGGTCACTGGCTGCCATCGCGGCGAGTGTAGCAACCGCTCGTTCGGGGTTGCCTGACCCGGAAGTCCCGGAACGCGCTAGATCGCCGATCCGTGCCGGTGCCGTCGCTAGGGCTTGCGGGCGACCAGGATCGCCCGGTCGCTGCCGGGCCCGATCGGCTCGAGGCCGTAGTCGCCGCCGATCTCCTCGACGATGAGGCCGGCGTCCTCCGCCATCGACCGGAGCTCGTCCGGCCCGACGAGGCGGAGCGCGTCGCGGCGGATCCAGCGGACGACCGGCTCACCCGGATGACCCTCTTCGTAGACCGCGGTCAGGTCGACGACGGCAGTCGTCGCGTCGTAGCGGGCCGATGCCACCTTCGTGACCTCGCGACCCGTCTCGGGATCGAGCCGCTCGTACTCGAAGACCATCCGACCGTCGAACCGGGCCAGGTCCTCGGCGTCCGGCAGCCAGATGTCGACCGCGGCCAGGCCGCCCGAACCGAGATGGGCGGCCATCACCTCGAACGCCCGGCGCTGGCTCGCGCGCGTCGCGAGCAGGAACAGCGAGTTCAGGGCGATGAACGCCAGACGGAACCTCCCGGCAGCGCCAAGCGCGAGATCCAGCAGGTCGGCCTCCACGAGGTCGAGGCGGTCGGCGACGCTGGCGCCGGTTCGCGCTCGACGGGCCGCCGCTCGTTCGAGCATCGCCGGATCGATGTCCACGGCCGTGACCGCATGCCCGGCGGCGGCCAGCGGGACGGCGATGCGGCCACTCCCCGCTCCAAGCTCCAGGACGGGGCCACCGACGCGAGCGGCGAGCGCCAGGTACAGATCGAGGTCGCCCGGGTCGTCGACGAGATCGAGGTCGTACAGGCGGGCGAGCGCTCGAGCGGCCGGCGTCAGATCGGTCACCGCAGGCTCACGACGCCGGTGCGAACCGGACCCGGCGGCCATCGCGGGCCTTCACGGCGAGCGCGCTGATCGCCTCGAGGGCCGCCCGGTTCGCGATCATCGCCGTCGTCTCGGCGTGGTCGTACGGCGGCGACACCTCGACGATGTCCATGCCTGCGAGCTCGACGTGCCCGACGATCCGGCGGATCGCCCGGAGGAGCTCGCGGCTCATGAATCCGCCCGGCTCGGGCGTTCCGGTGCCCGGTGCGAGACCGGGGTCGACGACGTCGATGTCGAGGCTCAGGTAGATCGCGTCGGGACCGTCGAGCGCCTCCTCGATCGCCTGGTCGATCACCGCTTCCGCGCCGCGCTCCTCGACCTCCGTCATGAAGTGGTAGCGCAGCTCGTGCGCCTGCATCCACTCGAACGTCTCGACCGGCGGCCAGTAGCCGCGAAG
>DASSMI010000216.1:0-4770 GCA_035688935.1 Candidatus Limnocylindrales bacterium
GCTGACGTCGGCGGCGACGGCGTGGGCCGCGTCGCCGATTTCGGCGGCCGTCGACCGGACGGCATCCTCGTTCAGGTCGACGCAGGTGACGCGCGCGCCTTCCTCCGCGAACCGGATGGCGGTGGCGCGCCCGATCCCCGACCCGGCGCCCGTCACGATCGCAACCTTTCCGGCCAGCCGATCGCCCATCGCCCTCTCCCGTGAGACCCCCGTTGAATCTGCTCCTCGGAGGTGCCTATTGTTCGCACGGGGGGAGTCCTCGCGTCCCGGCGAACCGCCCAGTGGATCGATGGAGGAGAGGGATGGCAAGTTCGGACACCGAACGACTTCACCAGCTGGGGTACGCCCAGGAGCTGCGCCGCGGGATGCGGACGTTCAGCAACTTCGCGGTCTCGTTCACGATCATCTCGATCCTGTCGGGCTGCCTGACGCTGTTCAAGTTCGGGATGCTGGCCGGTGGCCCGGCCGTGATGACGCTCGGCTGGCTCGTCGTCGGGTTCTTCGTCACGCTGGTCGCCCTCGGGATGGCCGAGGTCGCGTCGAGCTACCCGACAGCGGGCGGCCTGTACTACTGGGCGGCGAAGCTGGCCCCCGAGTCGGGCCGGAGCGGCCCCGCCTGGAGCTGGTTCGTCGGCTGGTTCAACCTGGTGGGTCAGGTGGCCGTGACCGCGGGCATCGACTTCGGGCTGGCGACGTTCACCCAGGCGTTCCTGAACTACCTGTTCGGTTACCCGCTGGATCCTCCGTACCTGATCCTCGTGTACGGCGTGGTCCTCGTGATCCATGCCCTGTTGAACACGTTCGGCATCCGCCTGGTCAAGGTCCTCAACGACCTGTCGGTTTGGTGGCACGTCGTCGGTGTTGCGGCGATCGTCCTCGTGACGGTGATCCTCAACCAGCACTCGCGGACGGACATCGGCACGGTCTTCTCGACGCTCGTCGATCGAACCGGAAGCACCGCCGATGCCGGCTGGCCGGGCCCACTCGTGGGCGGGATCGCGTTGTACGTGATCCTCATCGGCCTCCTGAACGCGCAGTACACGCTGACCGGCTACGACGCCTCTGCCCATATGTCCGAGGAGACCCACGACGCCCACACGTCGGCACCGCGCGGAATCGTCTTCTCCGTCGTCGTGTCCGTGATCATGGGCTTCATCCTCCTCGTGGCGATGAACGTGGGGATCACGCCGGACAAGGCCTTCACGGCCGCCGACGGGACCGCGGTCAACGGCTACGACCACGCGTTCTCGGCGCTCGTCCCACCGGCCCAGATCTGGATCGACGCCGTCGGTCAGAGCCTGGGTCTCGTGATCCTCTTCCTCGTCATCGGCGCCCAGTTCTTCTGCGGAATGTCGTCGGTCACCGCCAACTCGCGGATGATCTACGCGTTCTCCCGCGACGGCGCGATCCCGGGCTCGAGCTTCTGGCACCGGATCAACCCGCGGACGCGAACCCCAACGAACTCGATCTGGCTGGCCGCGGTCGGTGCGTTCATCCTCGGCCTGCCGTACCTCTGGAGCCCGGTCGCCTACTTCGCGATCACCTCGATCGCCGTGATCGGCCTCTACGTTGCGTATGTCGCGCCGGTGTACCTGCGGCTCCGCGCGGGTTCCCGGTTCGAGGAAGGCCCGTGGACGCTTGGGCGCTGGAGCCGCCCGATCGGGATCGTCGCCACGATCTGGGTCGTGTTCATCGTGGTCCTGTTCATGCTCCCGCAGTACCTGCCCCAGTTCGACGACAACGGGCCCGTCTGGGCGGACATCAACTTCACCCCCATCGTCTTCCTCCTCGTCCTCGGCGGGGCGGCGCTCTGGTGGGTCGTGTCCGCGAAGAACTGGTTCAAGGGGCCCAAGGTCCAGGGAACCGCGGAAGAGCTCGCGGCGATCGAGCGCGAGCTGGAGATGGCCGAGGCCTGACGACTTCTCCGACGACAATCACGAACGCCCGGCCATCGGCCGGGCGTTCCGATTCGTGACGGCGGCGACGCTCAGAAGAGCATCGTCGTCCCGCTCGGAAAGACGAAATCGAACGTGCTCGGGGCCAACGGTGCGTTCGGCGCGTACTCGATCGCCCGCGCGTCGCGGGTCACCTGGCCGCCGATCGACTCCTCGAGGCGGAGGATCACGCCGTCGGCGCGGTCGACCGCGATCCGGATCCGGAAGTCGGGCCGGTCGGCGGCCATCTCGATCGTCCGCGGATGGTCGCACTCGACGACGATCACCTCGCGGCCGGCGACCATCTCGACGCCCGCGATCGCACAGCTGCCGGTCGACAGAACGTTCTGGCAGTAGCCGGCGGGATGGACGAATGTCTCGGGGAGGGTCTCCATCGGCAGGGCCGTCAGTGGCTCGTAGACGCGGCTGGGGCCCGGCAGGTCGCGCGATCCCGCGCCGCCCACCCCCACGACCGCGCGGCGCACCGGCCGCTCGGTGCCGAGCCGGTGCGGTGCGCTGTAGGTCCGGACGACCTCGCCGTCGGAGATCCAGATCTCGTAGTTCGCCGCCGTGCCCAGCGCCGGGAACGTCGTCGTGACCTTCGCGTCGTCGGGATGGCGCATCGCGACGTCCACGATGGAGACCTGTTCGCCGTTCGTCCCGAACGACCGCTCCTCGATCCGCATCCGGAGCGTGTCGAACCGGAGCTCCGCGTCGCGCATGAACGTGAACAGCTCCGCGACGGTCGGGAGCGCGCCGGGGGCCAGCGCCACGAGCTCGGGACGTGGTCGGCGGCCGGCGACGACGGGCAGGTCCGCCGCGCGATCCCAATGGGGGGTGGTCATCGCGGCCGATTGTACCGACGGCGAGGTCGGCGGTGGCTCTTGACCGCGCCGCGACCGGGCCGGGCGCTCGTGAGGCTCAGCCGCCGCTCGGTCCGCCGCCGAGGCCCGGCTCGGTCATCGCGGCCGGATCGAGCAGGTCGTCGAGTCGATCCGCGGCGATCCCGCGCTCGGCGGCCAGCTCGCGGATGGTCCGACCCGTCTTGAGCGCCTCCTTCGCGATCGCTGCGGCGGCGTCATAGCCGATCTCGGGAGCGAGCGCGGTCGCGAGCATCAGCCCCTGCTCGACGAGCGCCGGACCGCGATCCGTCGCGGCCAGGCCCGTGACCGCTCGGTCGGCGAAGTTCCGGGCCGCGGCCGCCAGCAGCGCGATCGATTCGAGGAGCGCGACCGCGGTCACCGGCAGCATGACGTTGAGCTCGAGGAGCGAGCCGGTCTGCGCGAATCCGACCGTGGCGTCGTTGCCGATGACGCGGGCGACGACCATCGTCAGGCTCTCGACGATCACCGGGTTCACCTTGCCGGGCATGATCGACGAGCCCGGCTGGGTCTCCGGCAGGCTGATCTCGGCAAGGCCGGCGCGCGGGCCCATCCCCATGAGCCGGACGTCCGAGCCGATCTTCCAGAGGCTCAGCGCGATCGTCCGGAGCGCGCCATGGGCGGCGATCGCGGCGTCGAGCGATGCCTGGGCATGGAAGTGGTTGTCCGTCTCGCGAACGGGCAGTCCCACCAGCGCGGACAGCCGGGCGATCGCCCGCGACGGGTAGTCGGGGTGGGCGTTGATCCCGGTCCCGACGGCCGTCCCGCCGAGCGGCACGGCGAGCAGCTCCGATTGGGCGGCGCGTGCCCGCCGGATCGACTCCTCGACCTGCCCGGCGTAGCCACGGAACTCCTGGCCCAGCCGGATCGGCGTCGCGTCCTGGAGGTGCGTCCGACCCGTCTTCACGACCGGCCAGAACGCATCCGCCCGATCGGCGAGGGCGGCACGAAGGGTCTCCAGGGCCGGCAGCAGTCGCTCCTCGATCTCGATCGCAGCCGACAGCTGCAGGGCGGTCGGAATCACGTCGTTCGAGGACTGGCACCTGTTGACGTGGTCGTTCGGGTGGACGCGCGGCGCGCCAGTTGCGGCGGCCGCCAGCGACTCGGTCGCGAGGTGGGCGATCACCTCGTTCGCGTTCGTGTTCGTCGACGTGCCGGACCCGGTCTGGTAGATGTCGATCGGGAACTGGCCGTCGAGCTCGCCGCCCGCGACTCGGGCCGCGGCGGCCGCGATCGCCGAGGCGACCGCCGGATCGAGCAGCCCCAGCTCGCCGTTCGCCTCCGCGGCACCCTGCTTGATCAGGGCGAGTGCTCGGATGAACGGCCGCGGGAACCGCTGACCCGAGATCGGGAAGTTCAGGACCGCCCGCTGCGTCGACGCGCCGTACAGGGCATCGGCGGGAACCGCCATCTCGCCCATCGAATCCCGCTCGATCCGGGTGGTCTCCGAAGGGCGGTCCGTCATGCGCCCGATTGTACGGACCCGGCCGGGGAGCGGCGCCCGTCGCGCCGGCCGGGTCCTCGGATCAGCGGATCGTGACGGAGGATGCCTCGGTCATCGCGGCCGGTCCCTGACCCGACGGGTCCTGGGCGATCGCGGGCTCCCACGAATACGTGCCCGCGGTCACCACGCGGGCGACGTACCGGAGGGTGAACGTCCGATGTCGTTCGGTCGGCCCGACGCAGAAGGACACGCGCTGGCCGTCCTGGGCGTACGGCAGGATGACCGTCTCATCCGGTGGCTCATCGCCCTCGTCCGGCTCGTACCACCGCGCGGATGCGCCCACCGGCGCGAGCCCGCTGGGAACGAGCTCGGTGACCTCCCGGCAGCCCGCGGCCGCGGCCGGCCCGAAGCGCACGCGGAGCTCGACCACCGCAAGATCGGACGACCGCATGGAGGATCCCGGCTGGACGGTCCGGGTGATCGTCAGGTCCGGGTCCACGGGAAGCGCCGC
>DASSMI010000217.1:0-6460 GCA_035688935.1 Candidatus Limnocylindrales bacterium
GTCGACGCCGACCCCGGCTCCACGAGCTCGGCGAGGAGCCGCGAGCGGACGGGGTCGAGCGATGCCTCGGCGGCCGACGGGTTCTCGATGACGGTGACGTCGAACATGGCGCCATCCTGTCACCGACAAATCCGTTTGTCAAGACATGATCTTTTGTCGGCGGTCGCGAGTTATGCCGGCCCTCGCCATTGCCGGTCGGCAACCCAGTCGCCGTTCGGGATCCGCTCACCGATCGCGTCGGCCGGACCGTTGTAGACGTAGACCCACGCGCGGTCGACCGGTCCGTCCCGGACGCTCGTCGCTCGCCGGACGTACTCGGACCTCGCCTCGTCGGCCGGATCGAACGCCTCGAGCGCGTCGGTCTTGGCGAGATCCCCGGGCGCGAGCCCATAGAGCTCGACGAGGACCCTGCTGGCGGGGTTGCCGTCTGGATCGGGGACCAGGCAGGGGAACCCGTAAGGGCGAGCGTCGTTTGATGGCATCGCATGGAGCCGTCCATCGACCCAGCCCGTCCCGAGGTACCGCGCACCGGCCAGGAGCCCCGCGTTGGTCTCGCCGCGGCGGAGCGTCCCGTAGACGGCGAGCGGCAGTGACCCGTCCAGCGGGACGCTCGCCCCGGCGTGACGGTTCGCCTCGATCACCGCGGCCAGCCGCGCGACGCCGTCCTCGATCGAGCGCGCGGCGATCGCGCCGTAGCCGAAGATCAGGCCCCCTGGACCGGGCTCGACGCGCCGGGTCGACAGGGGCGCGATGCCGATCCCGGCCTCGGCGGCATCGCGGATCACGGCGGCTTCGTCGACATCGTCGGGTAGCCAGGCGAGGACATGGAGCCCGGCGGAGGCCCCCACCGGGCGAACGTCGGGCATGCGCCGCGCGAGAGCGTCCAGTAGCGTGTCGCGCCGAGTGCGGTAGATCGGCCGCATCCGCCGGAGATGGTGATCGAGGTCGCCTCGATCGAGGAGATCCGCGAACGCGAGCTGATCGAGCGCGGCCGAACCCATGTCCATGGCCTGCTTCCGTTCGACGAGCGCCTCGGTGAGCTCCGGCGGAGCGATGAGCCAGCCGAGACGCAACCCCGGCGCGAGGATCTTGCTCGCCGAGCCGGCGTAGACGACGCGATCCGGGGCGAGACCCTGGAGCGCTCCGATCGGCTCGCGGTCGTAGCGGAACTCCGCGTCGTAGTCGTCCTCGACGATCGTCGCTCCCCGCCTCGCGGCCCAATCGAGGAGGGCAGCCCGACGCTCGGCCGACAGGACGGCGCCCGTCGGGTACTGGTGGGCGGCCGTCACGACGACGGCGTCGGCTCGGGTTGCCGGCAGACGATCGACCCGGATCCCGTCGTCGTCGACCGGGACTGCGACCCACTCGAGCCCGGCGTCGCGGATCGTGACGCGGTATTCGGGATCGGAGGGATCCTCCACGGCGACCCGCCGGACTCCGCTGGCGCGGAGCGCTCGCATCGTCAGGGCGAGGCCCTGGGCGAACCCGGTCGAGACGACAACGTCGGCCGGGTCGGCGTACGTCCCGCGGACGCGGTTCAGATACGTGGCGAGCGCGCGGGCGAGCTCGGGGACGGCGCGACCCTGGAGATACGTCAGCCGATCGCTCGGCGCGTTCGTCAGGACCCGGCGGAGCGATCGCAGCCAGGCGGCCCGCGGGAACTCGGTGACGTCTGGCCGTCCCGGTCGGAAGTCGAAGGCGTAGGACGCGTCGGCCGGCAGGGCGCGCTGTCGCGGCGACGCCACGGACGCCCGCGCAACCGTGGTCGCGCCGCCCGGCCGGCTGGCGAGATAGCCCTCGGCGACGAGCTGTTCGTACGCCTCGACGACGATCCCCCGAGAGATCCCGAGCTGATCGGCCAGCGCACGGGTCGACGGGACCGGTGCGCCCGGGGCCAGGCGTCCCTCGCGGACCGCTCCGCGGAGGGCGCGCTCGAGCTGGCGGTGGAGCGGGTCGCGCCCGGCCCGGTCCAGCTGGACGAGCAGCTCGAGGGCGGAACTGGTCCGCGATCTGGACATCAGACTGGACCTTATCAGTAGACCGGTCGTGAGCGATCCTGTGTGCATCAGACGGAACCCGCCACCCGAGGTGACCCCCGATGGATGCCCTGTTCACGATCGTCGGAACGACCGCTCTGCTGATCGTCTTCGCGGCGCTGAGCGTCCTGTTCGGAACCGACACGCGAGACGGCTTCACGGATCGACCGATCCGACCGACCTTCCGCTGAGCGACCATCCACGTCATGACCAGCTGGACGGCATTCGCCGCCGCCGCCCCCGCGATGGCGGCGGACGGCCGTGCGCTGCTCGAGCGCTCAGGGATCGGCGAGGGCTTGCTCGCGACGGTCCGCGGCGCCGGCCCGCCGCGGATCCATCCGGTCCACGTCCGGATCGTCGACGGCCGCCTCCTGACCTTCGTCATCGTCGGGTCGGCCAAGGCCGGCGACCTCGCCCAGGACGGCCGATACGCCCTCCATGCGCACCAGGACCCGGCGACCCCGCACGAGTTCCTCGTTCGCGGTCGAGCGGCGCCCGTCTCGGACGCCGCCGTCCGATCCGCGGCGGCCGCGGAGTGGTCCTTCGAGGTCGACGACGGGTACGACCTCTACGAGCTGTCGATCGATCACGCGGTCTTCGGACGACGCGCGTCGGCGGACGACTGGCCGCCCGTCTACACGTCCTGGCGGCCCGCCGGCGCCTGACGCGGGCGCCACCGACACGCCGAGGCGGTCCCCGCGCGAAGCGCTCCCAATCCTCCCGGCTCGGGCGGCGTCCGCCGAACCCCGTCTCCCAGTCGCGCACGAGCCGCGTCGCGGCGTCGCGGCCGTGACCGTCCGAGACGAGCCGGGCGATCGCCGCGGCGCGACGAGCGGCGAGGATCCGGTCCGGGTCCGGGCGGCGTGGCATGTCGAGATCGTCCGCTCGGGTCGTGACAGCTGCCCGTCACGACCCTCGCCGTGCGCCACATGTCAGACGACCCGCACGCCGCCCTTCCAGACGCCTTCGACGCGTGCCGCGAGGTCCGTCAGGTCGAGCCGGTCGCCGGCGACCACCACGAGATCCGCGAGCTTGCCCGCCTCGACCGTCCCGAGCTCGTCGTCGACGCCGAGCAGCTGGGCAGCGCTCCGTGTCGCCGCCTCGAGGGCGGCCGCCGGCGTCATCCCGCCGGCGACCATGAGCTCGAGCTCGCGGAGGTTGCGACCGTGCGGGGTCACACCGCTGTCGGTTCCCATCGCGATCCGGACGCCCGCCTGCACCGCGTTCCGGAACGCCGCTCGATGGACCTCGAGGACCATCCGCGCCTTCTCGACGACCGGCGGCGGGAGGCGGACGCCGGCGTCGGCGGCAGCCACGACCCCCTCGGCGGCGACCAGCGTGGGCACGAACCAGGTCCCGTTCCTCAACATGAGCTCGATGGCCTCTTCGTCGAGGTAGACGCCGTGCTCGATCGACCGGACTCCGGCGCGGATCGCGTTCTTGATCCCGTCCGCGCCCTGGGCGTGGGCCATGACGTGCATGCCGGCGGCGCTTGCCTCCTCGACGAGGACCTCGAGCTCGGCCGGCCGGAAGTGCGCGCGGCGCGGATCCGACGTCGGCGACAGGACGCCACCCGAGGTGGCGACCTTGATCACGTTCGCGCCCATCCGGCGCAGCTCGCGGACCTTGCGCCGCATCTCGTCCGGCCCGTCGACGATCCCGGACGGCCGCCCTGGATGGGAGATGAACAGCGGGACATCGATCCCGGACGGATACCACTCGTCGCCGTGGCCGCCGGTCTGGCTCAGCATGACGATCGAGATCTGCATCCGCGGGCCCGGGATCATCCCGCGATCGACCGCGTCCTTGACGCCGAGGTCGGCGCCGCCGGCGTCGCGGATCGACGTGATCCCGATCTCGAGCGTCCGGCGCAGGTTCTCGGCGGCCTCGTAGAACTGGAGGCTGAACGGCTTCTGGACGACGTCCCAGGCGTTGACGTCACTGACGCAGACGTGGACGTGGCAGTCGAAGAGACCGGGCAGCACGGTCCGGCCGGTGACGTCGACCGCCTCGTCACCGTCGAGACCGGTGCCGATCGCCACGATCCGTCCGTCCTCGATCGCGACATCGGCCGGGGCGGGGTCGCTGCCGGATCCATCGAAGACGTGGCCACCGGCCAGGACCGTCCGAGTCATGCGCCGTCCTCCAACGTGCCGCCTTCCCCCAACGTGCCGCCGGCGGCATCGAGCACGGCTCGGAACCGATCCGGGCCGCCGTCCGCGCCGGTCAGCCGATACGACCATGCGTCGCCGTCGCGCCATGCGGCGCCTTCGAGCCTCGCGCCGACCTCGGCGGCGAGCGCGAACTCCATCCGATACCGCCGCGGCTGCGCCTCGACCGCAGACGCGGCCTCCGCCGCACCCGTCGCGAGGATCGCCTCCTCCATCCAGTCGAGGTAGACCGCGTTGTTCGCGTGCGCGTACGGGTCGACCTCGTGCGGCCGGACGGTCAGCGCGACGCGACACGCGGCCGGCGGCGTCTCCGCGAGGCCGACGCGACCGATCGACGGCAGCGGGGCGCCCTCGCCGAACCGCTCGGCGAAGATCGGCGGGATGCGCGTCGGGGCGCCTCGCGCGTCGATGAGGACCCAGTCGGTGTCGACCCAGCCGGTGAGTCGCCCGTCCGCGGCCCGGAACTCGCCATGCCGCCGGGCGAAGACGCGGCGGATCCCCGCGATCGTGGTGCGCGCGGCGACGTCGGTTCCCATCTCGGGTGGATCGATGACGACCAGCTCCGCCGCGCGAACGAGCCAGGTCAGTCCACGCTCCGCGTACCAGTCGCGGCCGAATCCGAGGCCGGCCGAATGCTGCCAGGCCAGGTCCTGGGCGTAGCGCATGAACCCGGAGGTTCGGAGCCGGCCATCGCGGCCGGCCTCGTCGAAGCGGATCCGGTAGATCGCGTCCCAGGAAGACGGGCCGTCGTCGGCGGTCATCGTCCCAGCTCGTCCAGACGCTCGATCGGCACCACGCGCGTCCGCTCGTGCGGCGCAGTCTCCCGATCGAGCCGGACGCGGCAGGAACGCTCGGCGTCGAACACGACCAGCGTCGCCGCCAGGATCTCGTCCTCGTCCTCGGCGTGCTGCCGCGCGTCGTCGAGCTGGTGGAGGACGTCCGCGTTGATCCCGCGCGCGCCCCATTTGCAGTCGATCGCCTCGGCGGCGCCATCGAGCTCGACCGTGACGTCGTACGGGTGGATCTCGGCGCGGACGCCGTCGAACAGGACGCGGCGCTCCCGGCGCACCGCGGTCGGCGCGTCGCCGGCGCGCGGCCGCCGGCGGACGAGGGTCTCGGTCAACGATTCGACGATCGCCCCGCGCACCTGGGAGCGGACCTGCTCTCCGCGCTGCGCGACCTCGAGCGAGGCGGCGAGGATCGCCTCGCTCCGCGGCCCGTCGTCGGCCGCGGCCGCGGCCGCCCCGAAGAGCGTCGGGAACATCGTCCGCCAGGCGCTCGCGTCTGTGGACACGCCGTTCATCACGGCCCGCGCGAGGACGCGCTGCGCAGCGGTGGCGTCGGCGAGGAGCGCCGCGCAGCGAGCGACGAGCGGCTCCGCCTGGATCCCGGCGTAGACGACGGCGCGGGCGTCCTTGGCCGCGTCCTGGAACCTCACCGGTCGATCACGGCCGCTCGCCGAGCGCGATGAGGAGGACCTGCGGAAAGGTCGAGAGCCAGTCGATCGCCCGGTGGGGGTCGTCGATCCGGCCGGCTTCGTCGGCGAGGGCGTGGACCGCGGCCGGGACGCCGTCCGCCGCCGTCTCCGCACCGCGCTCGGCGGCGACCTCGTCGAACCGCTCGATCCACGCGGCGGCGAGATCGGTCACGTACGACCACTCGTCCTCGACGTCCTCGGCGAGGGCACCGAGCGCCTCGTAGGCGGGTCGAGCAGCCGCGATCGCGTCGCCGACCGTGACGATCGAGGCTGCTGCCGACGCGTCCACGCCCGAAAGGATAGGTCGGCGATCGGTCAGGCAGCCGAAGGCGAGGAGAGCAGGAGCGGCTCGCCGACGAACCCGATCGCCGCGACGAACATCCCGATGAGGGCGATGCGCGCGAGGACGCGCTCGGACCGACGGCCGCTATAGGCCGCCAGGTGCCCGAGTCGCAGGATCACGAGGAGCGATCCGGCGATGTACGCGGTTACGCCGATGTCATGAGCACCAAACGTGTTCGACCGGCGCGAAATCGGTTCGACGACCCGCAGCACGAATCCGCCGATGAACAGGACGAGGCCGAGGTAACCACCAAACCGGATCACGCCATCACGATACGCGGCCGTCAGCGGGCGGGAACGGACCTCCAGCGAAGCCACCAGCTCCGGGGCCGCTCCCCGGCGGCGATCTCGCGGTCCGCGCGCGCGAGCAGATTCGACAGCTCGCGTCGGGCCGCTTCGTCCCAGGCTTCGGAGTAGACGCGGGTCGCGGCCGC
>DASSMI010000218.1:0-3859 GCA_035688935.1 Candidatus Limnocylindrales bacterium
CTCCGGCTCGGGGTTCATCCTCGCGCCGGATCGTGCGACCATTCGTCCCTCGGAGGAGGGATCCATGGTCGAAGCAACCGCTCCGCTGGCGCCGCGTCACCTCGACCAGCTGCGCCGGGCCTGCGGCGAGGTCATCACCGCGGACGACGCCGCGTACGACGACGCCCGCCGGCTCTGGAACGCGATCCACGATCGCCGTCCCGCGATCATCGTCCGCCCGACGACCGCGACCAAGGTCGCGACGGCGGTCCGGTTCGCCCGCGACCACGACCTCGAGATCCAGGTGAAGTCGGGCGGTCACAGCGCCGCCGGGCTGCGCGGCCGGGACGGCGGCATCGTGATCGACCTGTCCGCGATGCGCGGCGTCGAGGTCGATGCCGAGAAACGCACGGCTCGGGCGAACGGCGGCGCCTTCCTCGGTGAGCTCGATGTCGCCGCCCAGGAGCACGGCCTGGTCTGCCCGGTGGGCGTCGTGGGCCACACCGGCGTCGGCGGCCTGACGCTGGGCGGCGGTGTCGGCCGGCTCCAGCGCAACTTCGGCCTCACGATCGACAACCTCCTCGCGGTCGAGCTCGTGACCTCGGACGGCCGGCTCGTCCGGGCGTCGGAGACCGAGGAGCCGGAGCTGTTCTGGGGCCTCCGCGGCGCCGGCTGGAACTTCGGGATCGCGACGGCGTTCGAGTTCCGGCTCCATCCGTTCGGCCCGGATCTCCACCGCGGCGTCCTGACCTTCCCGGCGACGCAGGTCCGGGAGCTCTGGGGGATCTTTCGCGCCTACGCCGAGACCGCGCCGGACACGGTCGCCGCGATCTTCGGTCTCGATCGGGCGACGCCGGACTCGGGCTATCCCGAGGACATGATCGGGAAGCCGATCGCCTACTTCGCCTGGAACCACAGTGGCTCGTCCGAGACGGCCGATCGCGACACCGCCGGTCTTCGCGCGGGTCCGACCCCGCTGACGACGTCGATCGTCAGCGCGCCGTATCTCGACGTCCAGACCGCCCACGATCTCGCGTTCGCCTGGGGCGGCCGCTCGTTCATCAAGAGCCACAACGCGAACGACGTCCGGCCCGAGGCGCTCGAGGAGCTCGTGGACCTCGTCGCTACCGCGGCGGGGGAGGGGACGTTCTCCGTCACGGCCCTCGGCGGGGCCATCGGCCGGGTCGACGAGGACGCCACGGCGTACGCCGGCCGGGCATCCGCGTTCGACCTCAGCTGCGATGCGAACTGGTCCGACGCCGGCGAGGACGATGCGGCGATCGAGTGGTGCCGGCGGGCGCTCGCGGTGGTCGAGCCGGACTTCGCGCTCGGCGCGTACGCGAACGGCAACGCCGACACCGGACCCGACGAGAGCCGCCGCTTCTACGGCGACGCCAAGCTCGCTCGCCTGGCGGCGCTGAAGCGCGCGTGGGATCCCGACAACGCCTTCCACGTGAACCCGAACGTGGCGCCGGACGCCGGCTGACCGAGGAGCACGGACGATGTCGACGCTGGAGACCCTCCTGGGCGCGATGCACCTGTCCGCCGAGAGCGACACGGCGCACTGGATGCTCCAGCGCGGCATCGCGCTCGCCGACGAGGAGACGATGAGCCAGGCGATCCACGACGTGTACTGCGGGATCGCGGCGGACCACCAGGAGCCCAACGAGAAGGATCACCAGGGGGCACTGGCGATGATCGCGGCGATCCAGAAGCAGGTCGCGAACCGGCCACCGGCATGACCGGGACCGCGCTCGGTCCGCTCGACTACGTCTATGCGCCGAGCACGGACGTCGCGGCCGACGCGCGCTGGTTCGTGGAGGTCCTTCGCGGCGAGCTTGGGTTCGCGATCGACGATGGCGGGACGCGGGTCGCGATGGTCCGCCCCGGAGCGTCGGGGCCGCCGCTGCTGCTGACCGACCATCTGCCGGACGACCGTCCGGTGTTCATCTACCGGGTCGAGGACCTTGCCGCGACCTCGGCCGACCTGGAGCGACGTGGTTGGCAGGCCGAGCGGACGATCGAGCTGCCGCCCGGGACCTGCACGACGTTCCGGGCGCCGGGCGGCCTCCGCCTCGCGATCTACGAAGCGAGCCGGCCGTTCGTCGTCGACTCGTTCGAGGGACGGCGCGACTTCTGAAGATGCTCGGCGCCGAGCGCCGAGAGCGACACGACCGCCGGCCGGTCCGCCGGCTTGCGACGCTCGATGAAGCCGAGATCCGTCGCGTCCTCCCAGACCGGGAGCCTCGGGCACGACGTTCGCCACGCGGCCATCGTCTCGGCGTAGGGGCGTTCGTCGGGACCGATCCACTCGAGGAGATCGAGGATCAGGCTGTCGACGGTCCGGGACACGCTCACCAGCCTACGGCAGCGGGTGATCGCCCGGCCATCGTCATTCGCCGCGTCTTCGCCCGAATCCTGACGTGGCCTGACCGACGGACCCGCAGAATGCCCGCGTGCGCCGGTACGTCGAGCTGCTTCGCAACCGCGACTTCGCCCTCCTGTGGGGCGGCGCGACGATCTCCGCGGTCGGCGACGGGATGTCGTTCGTCGCGATCGTGTGGCTCCTCATCGAGCGCGGCGGCACGCCGACCGACGTGGGCCTCCTCGCGGCGATCCACACGGCGCCGGTGATCATCGGCGGCCTGGCGACCGGCCCGATCCTCGATCTGTTCGACCCGCGCCGGGTGATCGCCGCCGACAACGTCCTGCGCGGCCTGGCGATGGCCAGCGTGCCGATCGCATCCGCGCTCGGCGTCCTGACGACACCGCACCTGTTCGTCGTCTCGGGGATCTACGGACTGCTGTTCATGACGAGCGCGGCCGGCATCCCCAGCCTGATCACCCGCCTCGTCCGTCCCTCCGACCTGACGACCGCGAACGCGATGGAGTCGCTGTCGTTCTCGATCTCCGGGCTGATCGGACCGGGCGTCGCCGGGCTCCTGATCGCGATCGTCGGCGCGCCGTTCGTGCTGGCGATCGATGCGCTCTCGTACTTCGCGTTCGTCGTCTGCCTGCTCGCGATGCGTGGCGGAGATCAGACCGGCGAGGCATCCCACGCCGCACCAGAGCCCGCGGCGGCCGGGCGGCGCGGCCTGGGACCAGCCATCCGGTTCATCCTCGGCGCGCCGGCGATCGTGGCGATCACGGCGTTCTACATGTCCGTGAACGTCGCCGGCGGCATCCTGACGGTGATCATCCCGCTCTACGTCCGCGACGTGCTCCGCGGCGGCTCGGAGACGTTCGGACTCCTCCTCACGATCATGACCGCCGGCGACCTGGCCGGCCTCCTCCTGGTCGGGGCGGTGAGCTGGCGATGGCCGCTCGGCCGATCGATCGCCTGGGCGCTCCTGACCAGCGGTCTCGTCGTCCTGCTCTGGCTGCTCCAGCCGCCGTTCGTCCCGCTCGCCGCGGTCCTGTTCGTGTTCGGGGCCCTGATCTCGTCGCTGACGCCATGGGCGCAGACGATCCGGATGCGCCTGATCCCGCCCGACATCCGCGGCCGGGTCTTCGCGCTCCTCCGGACGAGCATGCAGTCGACGCGGCCGATCGGCTCGGTCGTCGCGGGGCTGCTCGTGGGCGGCGGCAATCTCGAGATCGCGATCCTCGCGATCGGGGTCCTGCTCGTCGTCCCGGGCGCGATCGGAATCTGGCTGCCGGCGATGGGTCCCGGCCCGACCGCCGAACCCGAGCGGGTCTAGGCGGGGCTCGTTCCGGCGGCAGCCCGCCCGAGATCGGCCTCGGCCGGCTTTCGGCCCACCAGGTACCACGTCTCGACCTCGCCCTTGCCCTTGATGGGCACGGTCCCGCGCGACTCGAGCTCGAACTCGTCGCGGAGCAGCTCGTAGGTGGGTCGCGTCACCTGGATCCGGCCCGGCGC
>DASSMI010000219.1:0-6083 GCA_035688935.1 Candidatus Limnocylindrales bacterium
CGTGTCGAAGGTCTGGTACGGGACGATGTTCGGGTGCTCGTTGCCGAGCCGGCCCGGGACGGCGCCCGCGAACGCGTTCTGGGCCTGGTTGACGAGCCCGGCGAGGGTCGAGCCGAGGAGCGAGATGTCGATCCGCTGGCCCGGCGCGCGCTCTCGCGCCCGGCCCAGCAGCGCCGCGAGGACCGCGATCGCGCCGTTCAGGCCGGTCACGACGTCGCTGATCGCGACGCCCACCTTCGTCGGCCGGCCGCCCGCGTCGTCGCGATCGCCGGTGATCGACATCAGGCCCGATTCCGCCTGGATGACGAAGTCGTACCCGGGGCGCGCCGGATCCGGGCTCGTCGGCCCATAGCCGGTGATCGACAGGTGGACGAGCTCCGGGTTGGTCGCCCGGAGTGGGGCGTCGTCGAGGCCGAACCGCTCGAGCGCGCCCGGGCGGAAGTTCTCCACGAGGACGTCCGCCCGCTCGAGCAGGCGCCGGAGGACCTCCTGTCCGTCGGGTCGCCGGAGATCGAGGCGGATCGAGCGCTTGTTGCGGTTGATCGCGAGTGCGTAGGCCGCCGTGCGCGTCCCGTCCTCCTCGGTGCCGAGCCAGGGCGGGCCCCAGCCACGCGTCGCGTCGCCCTCGGGCGGCTCGACCTTGACGACGTCGGCGCCCAGGTCCGCCAGGACCATCGTCGCGTAGGGACCGGCGAGGACGGTCGAGCAGTCGACCACGCGGATCCCCGCGAGCGGTCCCGTCGGCGGCGGTGATGTCATGGACCGATGGTAGGGTCGAGCGGGCTCGCGATCCGACCCGTGGTGCGATCATCCGCCCATGACTGACGAGCCCACCTCCCCGATCGCGTCGACGAGCTCCGGCTCCGGCGACCCCCGAAGCGCGAACCCGCCCGCGAACCCGCTGCCGGAGCCGTCGGACCCGCACCGGCTGACGTTGATGACGGTCCACGCCCATCCCGACGACGAGACGATCGGGACCGGCGGCGTCATGGCCAAGGCGGTCGCCGACGGCCACCGCGTGATCCTCGTCACGTGCACCCGCGGCGAGCAGGGCGAGATCGTCGTGAAGGAGATGGACACCCCCGAGAACCATCGGAAGCTCGGCGAGATCCGGGCCGAGGAGCTGGCGGCCGCGATGGCCGAGCTCGGCGTGACCGAGTGGGAGAACCTGGGTTACCGCGACTCGGACATGATGGGTCGCCCCACGAACGAGGACCCACGGTCGTTCTGGCAGGCCGATCTCGACGAGGCCGCCGGGCGGCTGGTGTGGCTGATGCGGCGCTACCAGCCGGACGTGGTCACGACGTACAACGCGTTCGGCGGCTACGGGCATCCCGACCACATCCGCGTCCATGACGTGTCCGTCCGGGCCTTCGAGCGGGCCGGCGATCCGGCCTGGTATCCGAAGCAGCTCGAGGGCGACACGGTCCCGTGGGCGCCGAAGAAGCTGTACGAGACCGCGATCCCGCAGTCGGTCCGCGAGAAGATGGCGCAGGCGATGAAGGCGGCCGGCCAGCCGTCGTTCTGGGAGATCCCCGACGACATCTCGCCCGAGGAGCGCGCCGAGCGCGAGGCGTTCATGGCGAAGATGCTCGTGCCCGACGAGACGATCACGACCTGGGTCGACATCTCGGGCGACCCGATGGATCGCAAGTGGCGGGCGATCCAGCGCCACGTGACCCAGATCGCGACGGACAGCGGGTTCATGGCGATGGGCGAGGACGGCTGGAAGTCGGCGTGGACGAAGGAGGCCTTCGTCCTGCGCGAGTCGCGGGTGGAGACGGTCACGCCCGAGGACGACCTGTTCGTGGGGCTGGGCTAGGGGCCTTGCGCTCGCGGGCCCACGTCGCCTCGGGGCTGGGCCAGCGGCATTGCGCTCCGGGCCCACGTCGCTTCGGCGATATCACTGGGGCTGTTAGCCGCTGCGCTCCCGAGCGCTTGACCCGCCGATCCAGCGGCGGATCATGCACGATCGTGCGGACCCCTGCATGAACCAGAGCCTCGACGAGCTCCTACGGAGGTCGTTCGCCAGGAATCATCAGCCGTACTGATATCGCGCGATGTTGCGCGCCCCGGGCTGACCCGCGGGATCAGGCTGGCGCGGGACGGCCTCGACGCCGCGGTCGCCTGGTGTCACCTCACCAGGGCAACCCCTTCGAGGCGTCGAACACCTGGCCCATCACGAACCGGCCCGAGCCGGCCGGGTCCAGGAAGTTCGGCTGGGCCTTGTCGAGGATGATGTGCGGCCGCATCCGGGCCTGGACGAGCGTCTTGCCGCGGAAGGTCAGCTCGAGCGTGATCCCTTCCATCGTCGGGATCGACCACGTCTGGTCGAACACGAAGTTGCCGAGGGCGTACCAGATCGGCCGGCCCTTGTAGACCTCGACGGCGCCGGCCCAGTGGGCGTGGTTGCCGATGACCATGTCGGCACCCGCGTCGATCGCGGCTCGGGCGAGGGCCTGCTGCCCGCCGAACGGCGTCGGGTCGTACTCGGTGCCCCAGTGCGGGAAGACGATCACCACGCCTGCGCCGGCCTTCCGCGCCGCGGCGACATCCGCTCGGAGCGCCGGCGCCGACATCTGCGCCGATCCGACCCGGTCGGCGCCCGCGCCGTACGCCTTCGCGATCGTGTCGTACGCCAGGAACGCGACCTTGACCCCGCCCGCCTCGAGAATCGCCGGCGTCCGGGCCGCCTTCAGGTCCTTGCCCGCGCCGCTGGATCGGATCCCGTACTTCTTCAGGTTCGCGATCGTCTGGAGGATCCCGGGACCGCCCGCGTCGCGGATGTGGTTGTTCGCCAGGCCGACCCAGTCGATCCCCGCGTTCGCGAGCCCGGCGATCAGCTTCGGGTTCGCGGAGAAGACGGTTCCGGACGTGTGATAGCGATACGCGTCCGGCGCCGGGTTCTCGAAGTTCGCGATCGCGATGTCGGCGGATTCGATCAGATGGCGCACGGCGCCGCCGTTCCCGGTCCGCCGCGTGTACGGCGTGTCCCAGCCCAGAGGCGAGCAGTCCTTGCAGGTGCCGGTGATCTCGGCGGTGCCCCCGTCGAACGCGAAGTCCGCGCCCTTGCCCTTCAAGGTCAGCGTCTGGGCGACGCCCCGGTCGAGCATGATGTCGCCGCCGGCGACGAGCGTCCACGAGGCCGACGGATCGAAGATCGGCGTGTCGACGGGCTGTGGGAGCCGGGCGGTCAGTCCCCAGGCGGCGACCGAGTCGACGGCGTCCACGCCGAAGAGCTGATGTCCACCCCAAGCGAGCGCTCGAACGCTGGGCCGCACCACGTCGGCGCGCAGCACGCCGAGGCGCTTCCGGTGGGCGGCGAGGTCCCGGGAGAGCGTCGTCGCGTCCTTGACGAGGACGAGATCGGAGCTGCCGGCCGGAATCTCCACGCGCAGCGCCGCCAGGATCGCGGGCGCCTCGCTCTCGACGAGCTCGAGAGCGTCCCACCGAGCGCTCCGCCCTTCGACCGTCGCGACGAAGTCGGCCCGGGTCACCGAGCGCACGGTCGTCCGGAACTGAGCCACGGGAACGATCGGGACATCGGCGAGCGGCGCGTCCACGGGCGGCTCACTGGCGGATCCGCCGGGGATCGGCGTGGAGCCGCCAGCCGTCGCGAGGGGCGCACTCCCCGACGGTTCACCGGCGATGATGGGCGACGAAGGCGAGGCGCCAGAGGACGAGCCTGGCGACGCGAACGGACGGCCGCCGGTGGCGACCGCCGTGATCCCGACGGCAGCCGCCAGCGCGATCACGACGACGACCAGGGGGAGGCGCCTCACGGCCCGATCATGCCACGGGACCCACCGCCGCCGGCCCAGCGGACACAAAGAACGCCCCGTCCGGGCGGGCGGACGGGGCGTTGGGGAGATTCGAGTTGATGGCGGACCCGACCGGATTCGAACCGGCGATCTCCAGCGTGACAGGCTGGCATGTTGGGCCGCTACACCACGGGTCCGTTGCGGCGAGTGCGGAGGATAGCAGAGGGCGTTCGGCTTGTCGTCAACCGCGTCGGCCGCCTACGGGCCGACCAGGACCGGCGCCTGATCGATGGACACTCGGCCGTATCGGGCGAGGATCCGTCCGTCCGCGGCGTCTCGGATCGTCAGCGAGCCCTCCCACTGGACCTGTTCCCCATCGATGTTGAGCCCCGGATTGCCGCCCGTCACGACGCGGCCGTCGGGGAGCGTCGCGACCCAGACGTCGTTCGCAGCCGGCGCCCAGCGCTCCTCGAGAGCGAGTGTCGCGGCGTCGATGACGAACACCCCGAGCGCACCCACGCCGTACGTCTCGAAGCCCGACGTCTGGTTCGGGCGCATCCCGACCGCGTACAGATGTCGACCGTCGGCCGACCCGGCCACCGACTCGTAGAGCGCCTGCTGGACCGCCGAGTCGCCGTCGTGCCATTCGGGTGGGAGCGCCGCGTCGTCGCGCGTCACGCCGGCCGCCGACGATGACGCCGAGTCGAAGGTCGTCGACTGCACGGACCCGTCGTCAAGATCGATCCGGACGATCCGAAGGGCGATCGGATCCCACAGGTACATCCGGTGGTTCGCCTGGTCGAACAGCGGCTCGGAGTAGCCGAAGTCGCCGGATTCGGGCAGGCGGATCTCGTTCGTCTTCCTGCCGTCCGCGTCGAACGTCCGGAGGAACCAGGCCGGTTGCGGGCTTGCGGTGTTGGGATCCGCGCAGAGCGCGGCGAGCCGATCCTCGGCCGAGAACCCGATGCCGCCGCAGTACTGCGGCCACGGGGTGAGATCGGGCGCCTCGGCGACGTCGTCGACGGATCCGTCCGGACCCAGGCGGATGCGCCATGCACCCTGCGTGGTGGTGGACTCACCGTCCTCCGAGTAGCGCTGGCCGAGCGCCCAGACCACCGCGGTCCGGCCGTCGGGGGCCATCCGGATGTGCGGTCCATCCAGGTACACGTTCTCCTCGGATGGTTGGTCGGACGCGACAGGGGTCGGGCTTGCACCGGCGGGAGGCGCCGGCAGCGCGATCCGCCCGAGGACCGTCTGCTTCTCGAGTGACGCGCCCGGGATGTCGAGGGGGCGCACGCCGACCCGCCAATCGGTCTTCGTGCGCGTCGCCGCGGCGATTAGCCCCAGGCGATGGTCGTGATCGACCGCGACATCGAGGAGCGGGTCGGGCTGGTCGGGCGACGACCCGGCTGACGGCCGGAGACGATCCAGCGTCGTCTTCGTGACGTCGTCACCGACGATCGTGACGAGGTCGACCGTGCGCACCCGTCCGGCCGAGACGTCGTAGTCGTCGACGAAGCAGATGCAGACATAGCGGTCGACGCCGGTGGCAAACACGGCGTCGCCCCAGAGCTGGATGTCGTGGATCCGCCGCGTCGTGCCCGTCGCGAGGTCGAGGTAGCGGAACGCGTCGCCGCTGAGCGCGAGCGAACCTTCGAGCTCGACGTTCTCCGCCTTCGTCACCACCGGCAACGGCGTCGTGATCGGCGTCGCCGCGGGCCGCGGGTACGTCGGCTCGGGGGTCGGCAGCGGCGTGGGCGTCGCGAAGAACGCCGCATCGAAGCTCGGTCGGGCGTTCAGTCGCGGTCCGAGGAGGCCGATCCCCACCAGCACGACCGCCGCGACGGCGACGATGACGACACCGATCCGCCCCGGCCGGGTCGGCCCGCGACCACGCCGTCTGCGGCCGGTGACCGACTGCGTGACGACGGCGAATCCCTGGTCCCCGCGCCGCTCGGTCATCCGATCCACCGTACACCGGCGCCGTCTCTCGGGTTCGACGTCGCTCCGGTTCGGCCGGCCGCGCTATCCTCGCGGCCCATGTCCGTCCTCGATCTCCGTTCCGACACCGTCACCCGGCCCACCGACGAGATGCGCCGCGCGATGGCCGCTGCGGACGTGGGTGACGACGTCTTCGGCGAGGACCCGACCGTCAACGCGCTCGAGGAGCGGGCAGCGGAGCTCCTGGGGAAGGAAGCGGGCCTCTTCGTCTCCTCCGGGACGATGGGCAACCTCGTCTCCCTGATGGCTCACGTCCCGCGAGGCGGCGAGATCATCGCCGGCGCCCAGAGCCACATCGTCCGCGATGAGGCGGCCGGACAC